>NZ_JAFUMA010000103.1 GCF_017483025.1 Anaerotignum sp.
ACGTCTTTTGCAGCAACCACAACTTCCATTCTTTCCTGAGATTCGGAAATAGCCAGTTCTGTACCGTCAAGACCGTCATATTTTTTCGGTACTGCGTTCAGATCGATTTCCAGACCATCTGCCAGTTCACCGATGGCAACGGAAACACCGCCTGCACCAAAGTCATTACAACGTTTGATCAGCTTGGATGCTTCTGCATTTCTGAACAGTCTCTGCAGTTTTCTTTCTTCGGGCGCGTTCCCCTTCTGTACTTCTGCGCCGCAGCTTTCCAGAGATTCTACTGTATGGGATTTGGAGGAGCCTGTCGCACCGCCGCAGCCGTCACGGCCTGTTTTGCCGCCCAGCAGGATTACGATATCACTGTCTTCAGGACGTTCTCTGCGTACGTTTTCCGCAGGAGCCGCTGCGATAACTGCACCGATTTCCATTCTCTTCGCAACATAACCGGGGTGATACAGTTCATCAACCTGACCTGTAGCCAGACCGATCTGGTTACCGTAAGAGCTGTAGCCTGCTGCTGCAGTCTGTACGATGGTTCTCTGAGGCAGTTTGCCGGGAATTGTTTCGGATACGGGTTTCAGAGGGTCAGCTGCACCTGTTACACGCATCGCAGCGTAAACATAGGAACGACCGCTCAGAGGGTCACGGATGGCACCGCCCACGCATGTAGCCGCACCGCCGAAGGGTTCGATTTCTGTAGGATGGTTGTGTGTTTCATTTTTGAACAGCAGCAGCCATTTCTGTGTTTCGCCTTCTACATCAACGTCGATTTTTACTGTACAAGCGTTGATTTCTTCGGATTCATCCAGACCATCCAGTTTGCCTTCTTTTTTCAGGAATTTCGCTGCGATTGTACCAATATCCATCAGGTTGATGGGTTTTGTTCTGCCGATGGCTTCTCTTGTAGCCAGATATTCGTTATACGCATTCTGCAGCAGTTCATCTTCGAATTTGATGCTGTCGATGGTTGTGTTGAATGTTGTATGACGGCAGTGATCAGACCAGTATGTATCGATCATTTTGATTTCTGTGATGGTAGGATCTCTGTCTTCGCTCAGGAAGTAGTTCTGGCATACTTTGATGTCGTCCAGATCCATTGCCAGACCCATGTCTTTCACAAATTTATCCAGACCAGCTTCGTCCAGTTTGATGAAGCCTTCCAGTGTTGCTACTTCTGTGGGGATTTCGTACTGAACATCCAGTGTTTCAAATGTATCCAGTGTTGCCTCTCTGGATTCTACGGGATTGATCAGGAATTTTTTGATTTCTGCTACATCAGCGTCTGTCAGTTCGCCGTACAGAACATATACTTTTGCAGATCTGATCAGGGGTCTGTCCTGTTTGGAAATGATCTGGATACATTCTGCTGCGGAAGCTGCTCTCTGGTCAAACTGACCGGGCAGGAATTCCACTGCAAATGTTACTGCACCGTCTGTGGGCAGTTCTGCCAGCAGATCATCCAGCTGGGGTTCGGAGAATACTGTTTTTGTGCAGTAATCGAACAGGTCTTTATCCAGACCTTCTGCATCGTAACGGTTCAGCAGGCGCAGACCTGTCAGACCTTTGATGCCCAGCAGGTTGTTGATTTTACTTCTCAGGCCATCAGCTTCTGCAGCCAGACCTGCTTTTTTCTCTACATAAATTCTATAAACCATAGTCTTTATACCTCCGCCGCAAGGGCTTTCTTACCGATATCGTTTCTATAGAATGCGTTGTCAAATTTCACTGTTTTCACAGATTCATAGGATTTCGCGATGGCTTCGGGCAGTGTGTCTGCGATTTCTGTCACACCCAGCACACGACCGCCGTTTGTCAGCAACTTGCCGTCGGCTTCCTTTGCACCTGCGATAAAGATGAGACTATCATCTGCAGGCAGTGTGATCTCAAAGCCTTTTTCGTAGCTCTGCGGATAGCCGTTGGAAGCCATGATAACGCAGCAAGCAGCCTTATCGCTGAATTTCACTTCTACTTCTGCCAGTTTTTCTTCTGCAACTGCTTTCATAATTGTCAGCAGATCGCTTTCCAGCAGGGGCAGAACCACCTGTGTTTCAGGGTCACCGAAACGGCAGTTATATTCAATTACCTTAGGGCCATTAGGTGTGATCATCAGACCGAAGAACAAGCAGCCTTTGAATGTACGGCCTTCTGCGTTCATCGCTTCCATGGTGGGAACGAAAATTTTATCCATGCATTCCTGCGCAACTTCTGCTGTGAAATAAGGGTTTGGAGCGATGGTGCCCATGCCACCTGTATTCAGACCTTTGTCGCCATCCAGTGCTCTCTTATGGTCCATCGCAGAAACCATAGGAACCATTGTTTTACCGTCTGTGAAAGCCAGTACGGAAACTTCGGGGCCTGTCATGAATTCTTCGATGACAATGTGGTCACCGCTGGCACCGAATACCTTATCTGCCATCATGGAGCGAACCGCATCCTGGGCCTGTTCCTTTGTTTCGGCGATGATAACGCCTTTGCCCAGCGCCAGACCATCGGCTTTGATGACTGTAGGGATGGGTGCTGTTTCCAGATATGCCAGTGCTTTTTCCATATCATCGAATACTTCATAAGCTGCTGTGGGGATACCGTATTTTTTCATCAGGTTTTTGGAGAAAACCTTACTGCCTTCCAGAATGGCAGCTTTTTTATCGGGACCGAAGCAAGGGATGCCGATTTCATTCAGGGCATCTACCATGCCCAGAACCAGAGGATCATCGGGTGCAACAACTGCGAAATCGATAGCATTTTCTTTCGCGAATGCCACAACGCCTTCGATATCCTTTGCGCCGATATCCACGCATGTTGCATCTTTCGCGATACCGCCGTTACCGGGCAGTGCATACAGTTCGGTTACTTCGGGATTTTCTTTGATTTTCTTGATGATAGCGTGTTCTCTGCCGCCACCACCGATCACCATTACTTTCATTTGTATGTCTCCTCTCGGAATTAGTGGTGGAACAGTCTCATGCCTGTGAATGCCATTGCCATGCCGTGTTTGTTGCAAGTAGCAATAACATTGTCATCACGGATGGAGCCGCCGGGTTCTGCGATATAGCTTACGCCGCTCTTCGCAGCTCTTTCGATGTTATCACCGAAGGGGAAGAATGCGTCAGAGCCCAGAGCAACACCTTTGATTGTAGACAGGTATGCTTTCTTTTCTTCTCTTGTCAGAGGTTCGGGTTTTTCGGAGAACAGTGTCTGCCATGTACCTTCTGCCAGAACATCTTCGTAATCATCGGAAATATAAACATCGATCGTATTATCTCTGTCAGGACGGCCTACTGTAGGCAGGAAAGGCAGGTTCAGAACTTTTTTATGCTGTCTCAGGTGCCAGATATCTGCTTTGTTACCAGCCAGTCTTGTGCAGTGGATTCTGGACTGCTGACCAGCGCCAACGCCGATTGCCTGACCGTCTTTTGCGAAACATACAGAGTTGGACTGTGTATATTTCAGAGTGATCAGAGCAATGATCAGGTCGCGTTTTGCTTCTTCGGGCAGTTCTTTATTTTCTGTTACCACATTATCCAGCAGGGCTTTGTTGATTTCGAAGTTGTTTCTGCCCTGTTCAAATGTTACGCCGTAAACCTGTTTCTTTTCCTGTACAGCAGGAACGTAGTTGGGGTCGATTTTAACGATATTATAGTTGCCGTTTCTCTTGGATTTCAGAATTTCCAGAGCTTCGTCTGTGTAGCCGGGAGCGATGATACCATCGGAAACTTCACGTTTGATCAGTTTTGCTGTTGTCACGTCGCAAACATCGCTCAGTGCGATCCAGTCGCCGAAGGAGGACATTCTGTCTGTACCTCTTGCTCTTGCGTAAGCCAATGCCAGAGGGGAATCGTCCAGACCTTCGATATCATCTACGAAGCATGCTTTTTTCAGAGCATCGCTCATAGGTGTACCAACTGCTGCGGATGTGGGGGAAACGTGTTTGAAGGATGTTGCTGCGGGCATGCCCAGAGCTTCTTTGATTTCCTTTACCAGCTGCCAGCTGTTGAAAGCATCCAGGAAGTTGATGTAGCCGGGTTTGCCGCACAGGATTTCGATGGGCAGTTCCCCGCCGTCTTCCATGAAAATTTTTGCAGGTTTCTGGTTGGGGTTACAACCATATTTCAGTTCAAACTCTTTCATTTTCAATATCCCCTCTCTCTTATTCGTGTTTGTTGATCATTCTGTTTTCCACTGCGCCTGTTTTCAGGTCTACGAAACGAACGTAGATGGAAATTTTGTTATCAGCATTCAGGTTTTCCCAGATTTCTTTCAGCCAAGCGTCGATATCATTGGGAACCACTGTTCTTTCGGGTTCGCCGCAGAATGTAGGCAGGGGATTGCCGTCGCCCATGTATGTATGGATGAAGTGGCCAACACCAGCCAGTGCTTTATAGGAATATGTGAATCTGTTGCATGCTGTTCCTTCTGCATCTGCAGATTTCAGGATGCTCATTTTGTATGTGAAGTCATCATCAGCGAATGTCAGCATACCGCTGATTCTGGGTGTCCAGTTGGGGCCGTCGGGTTCGAATTCTCTTGTTTCCAGAGCATCTTCAAAGGATTTGCCGTCCAGAACGAAATCTCTGATTGTATCTGTCTGGTCGCCGTTTGTTACGATCAGTTTGCCGTCCAGTTTACGAACGGGCGCATAGATAATCAGGGAAGGATCTTCCACTTTGGATTCATCGAAGGGGTAGATCATTACATCTTCGCCTTCTTCTCTGAAGATACGGTTACGGCTGTTTTCGCTTCTGCCCATGATGAAGTAAGCAAATGCTGCCTTTGTGCCGTCTTCTGTTTTACCGATCACGATACCACGACCAACATAGGGGTTATCTTTTACAAGGTCTTTCATTGTGTCTTTTTTATAAACATCCATTATAATTAACCTCTTTCTTTCTGAAGTCTGTTTGCAACTAACTCAACTGCTTTCGGAAGCAGGATCCATTCTGCCTGTTCCATAACTCTTTTCTGCAGAACTTCTGCTGTATCGCCTTCCTGAATTTCCACGGCTTTCTGGAGAATGATCTCGCCGCCATCAGGAATTTCATTTACGTAATGCACGGTAGCACCTGTTACCTTCACGCCATATTCCAACGCCGCTTCATGGACACGCAGACCATAGAAGCCCGCGCCACAGAAGGAGGGAATCAGGGAAGGATGTACATTCACGATGCGTTTGGGATAAGCGGAAGTGAAATTTTCGCTGAGGATAGTCATAAAACCAGCCAGAACGATCATTTCGATGCCCTTTTCCGCCAGAACCCCCTTCACCGCTTCTTCGTAAGCGATCTGGGATTCATAATCTTTTCTTTTTACCACTGCAGAAGGGATATTGTTTTCTGCCGCTCTTGTCAGGGCATAGGCTTTGTCATTGCTTGCCAGCACCAGGGCGATCTCACCGCTGGGGATCTCGCCTCTTTTGGATGCATCGATCAGTGCCTGCAGGTTTGTGCCGCCGCCGGAAACGAATACGGCAATTTTTGTCTTATTCAATGACAACACCTTCTTCAGAAGCAACGATTTCGCCCATGATGTAAGCGTCTTCGCCGTTTGCTTTCAGGATTTCGATTGCTTTTTCCGCATCTTCTTTTGCAACAACAACGCTCATACCAACGCCCATGTTGAATGTGTTGAACATATCTCTTTCGGGGATGTTGCCTTTTTCCATGATCAGGTCGAAGATAGGAGGTGTTTTCAGGCTTGCTTTATTGATTTTCGCACCGAAGCCCTTAGGGATGGATCTGGGGATGTTTTCATAGAAGCCGCCGCCTGTGATGTGGGAAACAGCTTTTACTGTTACTTCTTCAAACAGAGCCAGCATGGGTTTTACATAGATTTTTGTAGGAGCCAGCAGTGCTTCACCGATGGATTTGCCGCCCAGTTTTTCCAGAGGAGTCTTAATGTCTGCGTTTTCCACATCCAGTACACGGCGTACCAGAGAGAAACCGTTGGAGTGAACACCGCTGGAAGGCAGAGCCAGGATCACGTCACCAGCTTTGATTGTTTTGTTGTTCAGAATTTTATCTTTGTCCACAACGCCCACTGCAAAACCAGCCAGATCGTATTCATCTTCGGGATAGAAGCCGGGCATTTCCGCTGTTTCGCCGCCGATCAGGGATGCGCCGGACTGTACACAGCCTTCAGCAACACCGCTAACGATAGCAGCTACCTTTTCGGGGAAGTTTTTGCCTACTGCGATATAATCCAGGAAGAACAGAGGTTTTGCACCAACGCAGATGATATCGTTCACGCACATAGCTACGCAGTCGATACCTACTGTGTCATGCTTGTCCATCAGGAATGCCAGTTTCAGTTTTGTACCAACGCCGTCAGTACCGCTTACCAGAACAGGTTTTGTGATGCCTGTCATATCCAGTTCGAACAGACCGCCGAAGCCGCCGATATCGCCCATCACGCCGGATGTCATTGTTTTAGCAATGTGTGCTTTCATCAGTTCTACTGCCTTGTAACCTGCAGTGATATCAACGCCTGCTGCTTTGTAGCTTTCACTGTAGCTTTTCATTTTGTTTCTCCTCTCTGCGCTCTCGCATACATGGTTATATGAATGATTACCTTTTATAATGTTGTTTTAAAATTACTTTGCGTATTTAGCCTCTAACGCAGCGTTCTTTTCCAGAACCTTTGCTGCCGCTTCCGCTCTTGCTGCATCCAGTTTTGCTGCCAGTTCTGCATCTTCCACAGCTAAAATCTGAATTGCCAGCAGGGCTGCGTTTTCCGCACCATCGATGGCTACTGTCGCCACGGGCAGACCACCAGGCATCTGCACTGTGGAAAGCAGTGCATCCAGGCCATCCAGTGTGGAGGATTTGATGGGGATACCGATCACAGGAAGTGTTGTATTGGCTGCCATGGCGCCTGCCAGATGGGCTGCTTTGCCCGCTGCTGCGATGATGGCACCAAAGCCTTTTTCTCTTGCGCCTTTTGCGAATTCACTTGCTTCTACAGGTGTTCTGTGGGCAGAATACACATGTGCCTCGAAGGGTACACCGAATTTTTCCAGAGTTGCCATTGCTTTTTCCACTACAGGCAGGTCGCTGTCGCTGCCCATAACGATACCGATTTTTTTCATGGGTTGCCTCCTTATGATCGTTTCTTGCATCCTTTTTCCAACAAACAGAAAAGGGCAGTCCTATTCTGCATACATTCTGTATTTACAGAAAACAGGACTGCCCAGACGGTCGACAAAAAGCAGGTTTCAACTGCTTCATAAACAAACTTTTTGCTCCCCTGTGGTCACCCACTTTTCCGTCAGTTACAAAAAGTCTTCATAGATTTACATTTTTAGTCTAACACAAGGAAAATCCGGTGTCAATAAATTCCGCAATTACATCTTATAGTATATCCTTCCCGAATTTTCTCTACATCTTGACAGAGAAGCCCCTTTGTGATATAGTATTGAAGATTTAGAGAAAAATAAATTTTGAACCTGTTTAGCGAACGAAAGGAGAGATCACTTTGAACTATATTTTGACTAATGCAAACGTATTTGTTCAGGGCAATTTCATCAAATCCAACGTATTCATCGCCGACGGTATCATTACTGAAATTTCCAACCGTGCTCCACAGGATGCGTGTCCCGTTTTTGATCTGGACGGTTGCTTTATTTTCCCCGGTTTTATTGATGTTCACGTACATCTGAGAGAGCCGGGCTTTTTTTATAAAGAGACCATCAAAAGCGGCACTCTGGCAGCAGCCCACGGCGGCTATATCGCAGTCTGCTCCATGCCAAATCTGAACCCTGTGCCCGATTGTATGGAAAATCTGGAGGTGCAGCTGAAAGCCATCCGCGAAACAGCCTGCATCGAAGTAGTCCCCTACGGCACGATCACTGTTGGTGAAATGGGCGAAAAGCTGGCTGCTTATGATGAAATCGTTGGTCATATCTGTGCCTTCTCCGATGATGGACGTGGTGTGCAAAATGACGAAATGATGCGCGAAGCCATGAAAAAAATCAGCGGTTACAACAAAATCGTTGCAGCCCACTGCGAAGATAACAGCCTGCTCTTCGGCGGCTACATCCATAAGGGCGAATACGCAGAAAAACATGGCCATAAAGGCATCTGTTCCGAAAGCGAATGGAAACAGATCGAACGCGATCTGCAGCTGGTGAAGGAAACAGGTGTAAAATACCATGTCTGCCACATTTCCACAAAGGAAAGCGTGGAACTGATCCGCAAAGCGAAAGCCGAAGGTCTGGACGTCACATGCGAAACAGCGCCCCACTACCTGACCATGAACGATTCCATGCTGCAGGAAGACGGACGCTTCAAAATGAACCCTCCCATCCGCAGCGAAGAAGACAGAAAAGCCCTCATCGCCGGTATCCTGGATGGTACCATCGACATGATCGCCACAGACCATGCCCCCCACTCTGCCGAAGAAAAGAGCAGAGGTCTGGCTAAGAGCATGATGGGCGTGGTAGGTCTGGAAACAGCCTTCCCCGTGCTTTACACAGAGCTGGTGAAAAAAGGTGTCCTTTCCTTAGAAAAACTCATCGAACTGATGCACACAAATCCCAGAAACCGTTTCGGCGTTGGCACAGCTCTGGAAGTTGGACAGCCTGCCAGCCTGACGGTATATGATCTGGAAAAAGAATACAACATCGACCCCGAAACCTTCCTGACCATGGGCCGTGCAACCCCCTTCGCAGGAAACAAGGTTTGCGGTGCCTGCAAAATGACGATGTATAAAGGCAACATCGTTTGGCAGGACAAGTAATCAAACCAAACAAGCTATATCGTATGGCAAGTAAAGTGATTTCATAAGAAATCCCACCTCTCTCCGTACTCAGATATGTAACTAAATCCATTCACGCATTTACTTACAAGGAGGAAAAATTTTTATGCCAAAGAGAACTGACTTGAAAAAAATCCTGATCATCGGCTCCGGCCCCATCGTTATCGGTCAGGCTGCTGAATTCGACTATGCAGGCACACAGGCTTGCCTGGCCCTGAAAGAAGAAGGCTATGAAGTCGTGCTGGTTAACTCCAACCCCGCTACCATCATGACAGACACAACCATCGCAGACAAAGTGTACATGGAACCCCTGACACTGGAATATATCGCAAAGATCCTGCGCTATGAAAGACCCGACGCTATCGTGCCCGGTATCGGCGGCCAGACAGGCCTGAACCTGGCAATGCAGCTGGCGAAAAAAGGCATCCTGAAAGAATGTCAGGTAGAACTCTTGGGTACATCCATCGACAGTATCGAAAGAGCAGAAGACCGTGAGCTGTTCAAGGAAATGTGCCAGTCCATCGGCGAACCCGTTATCCCTTCCGTGATCACATATTCCGTAGAAGAAGGTATCCAGGCTGCAAATGAGATCGGCTATCCCGTTGTTCTGCGTCCTGCCTTCACACTGGGCGGCACAGGCGGCGGCTTCGCAAACAACGAAGAAGAACTGATCGAAATTATGAAAAATGCGCTGAAACTTTCCCCCGTACATCAGGTACTGGTTGAAAAAAGCGTAAAAGGCTATAAAGAAATCGAATTCGAAGTAATGCGTGACGGTACAGACCACGCCATCACCATCTGCGGTATGGAAAACATCGACCCCGTTGGCGTTCACACAGGCGACTCCATCGTCGTTGCTCCTATCCTGACACTGAATGATCACGACTTCAATATGCTGCGTGATTCCGCTCTGAAGATCATCAAAGAACTGAAAATCGAAGGCGGCTGCAACGTACAGTTCGCACTGAATCCCAATTCTTCCGAATACTACCTGATCGAAGTTAACCCTCGTGTATCCCGTTCCTCCGCTCTGGCTTCCAAAGCAAGCGGTTACCCCATCGCGAGAGTAACAGCGAAGATCGCAGTAGGTATGACTCTGGATGAAATCAAACTGGGCGAAACAACAGCAAACTACGAACCCGCTCTGGATTATATCGTAGCAAAAATGCCTCGTTTCCCCTTCGATAAATTCGCAACAGCTGCAAACACACTGTCCACACAGATGAAAGCAACCGGTGAAGTTATGGGTATCGGCAGAACACTGGAAGAATGTATGCTGAAATCCATCCGTTCTCTGGAAATCGGCGTTTGCCACCTGCATATGCCTAAATTTGACAACATGGCAAATGAAGAAATGCTGGCATACATCGCAACAAGCCCCGATGACAGAATCTATGCCATCGCACAGCTGATCAGAAACGGCGTATCTCTGGATGAAATCTTCGAAGCAACAAAAATCACAAAATATTTCCTGGAATCCTTCCAGAAGATCGTTGATTACGAAACAACACTGTCCGAAAACGTTGGCAACAAAGAAATCCTGTCCGTTGCCAAGAAAATGGGCTTCTCTGATAAATTCATCGCAAAACTGTGGGGCTGGAGCGAAGTTGCAGTATTCGATCTGAGAAAAGAAATGGGCCTGTTCCCCGTTTACAAAATGATCGAAACAAGCGGCTGCGGCGGTTACATCCCCTACTTCTACTCCACATATGAAAAAGAAAATGACTCCAGACTGAGCGATAAGAAGAAGATCATCGTTCTGGGTTCCGGCCCTATCCGTATCGGTCAGGGTGTAGAATTCGACTACTCTACAGTACACGCTGTCACAACAATTAAAGAATTCGGCTACGAATCTATCATCATCAATAACAACCCCGAAACCGTTTCCACAGACTATACAACAAGTGACAAACTGTACTTCGAACCTCTGACAGTAGAAGACGTTATGAACGTTGTTGAACTGGAACAGCCTCTGGGCATCATCGCTTCCCTGGGCGGCCAGACAGCCATCAACCTGGCAGAACCACTGATGGAACGCGGCGTAAAGATCATCGGTACAGATGTAGCAGCCATCGAAAAAGCAGAAAACAGAGATGCTTTCGAACACATCATGCAGGAACTGAATATTCCTCAGCCTAAGGGTCAGGCCGTAACAAATATTGAAGCCGGCGTAAAAGCTGCAGAAGAAATCGGCTATCCCGTACTGGTTCGTCCTTCCTACGTTCTGGGCGGTCGCGCAATG
>NZ_JAFUMA010000104.1 GCF_017483025.1 Anaerotignum sp.
ATATACCGTGGACTCTTCGTCAACAGTAACAGACTTTTCTTCCATCCAGTCATCGCTGTCTGCATCAACGCTGACGGTAACAGTGATTTTGTTTTTATCTGTAGATGGTTTGTCGGAAGGAGTTTCTTCTTCCTGTTCTACAGCGTAACCGGGCTGCAAAGAATCTGCATTATGGCTGAAATCATAAATATTGAAGGCTTTGCCTGTTTCTATTACCTGCGTTGCTGCAATTAAGGCTCGGAAAGCCTGTTCTGTAGAACCTGCGTTTAAAGATGTATTATCTTTCCAACCAAAACCGCTGTTATCCGCAAGAGCAAAGCTCAAAAGTGCATCCAAAGCACTGACGCCGTCTTTTATAAATCGACTATCTGTATCAGGATTTACCCCTGCAGCACACAACCCAATGATCGCTATTGCAGCAGCGTTTGCATCGGCATATGCATAGTCATAAAATTTACCATCTTCACTCTGACTTTCGGACAGAAAACCAATTGCTTCATCCATCGCATTTTTTACATCTTCTCTGTCACTATAAAAAGCCAGCCCTGCAATCATATTTGCAGTAGACTGAATACCATTGTCCCATTTTCCGCCCCAACTGCCATTTTCATTTTGACTTTCCAGAACAGCTGTGATCAGGGCATCTTCATATATACCTGTACCTTCGTAAGTATTCTGATTGTATGCTGCCAATGTATAGGGTGCACTCCATTCACTGGAAGAATGTGTTTTCCCATTCAAACCTGCAATAGCACTGATGGATGTCTCGCTGTCGGCAGGATATAATTCTTCTGCATTCACGCCAATAGCTGTCAGCGCCAGAATGGCTTTTGTATATGTTGTTTCGCCTACACTTTCCTTATTGATGGATTCGATAGCTTTTTTGATATAAGCCTGTTTTGCCTCCGCCGATGTTTTGGAACCATCGGGATTCAAATCTTCATAAGCTGCCATATCCATGATGACCCATTCGCCGGAATTTTCTGTGTAGGATGCAGCGATGTTTTCCATTAGCGTTTCGATGGAGATTTCCTCGGGTGCTTCCGGTGTTTTCGTTTCTTCCTCCTCTTCGGTCACCAGATGAACTGTATAAAGGAATGCGGAATCCCAGCTTTCATCATAGGGAGTTTGCACACGGACATATTCCGCAAAGGTTTCCTGTGTGATGGCTGCAGTGGTCTGTCCCACGGTCCCGTCGCCATAGGAACCATAGGCAGCTACATAACCTCCCACTGCATCATAGCCGTAGGCCAGCCTTTCCTCTGTACCAAAATCCAGTATGACTGTTTCCGCATCGACAGGTACTGTCACCTCATACATGTCCACAGTTTTTTCTTCACTGCCGATCACATTCCAGGAATCATCGTATTCATAAACCGTATAAATGTAGTCCTCTTCCGCTGCTTTTACCGTCAGCGTCATTTCCCCCGCCGTTGCAGCAAAAGGCGATGTTTCCTCTGCCCATGCCGTCATCGGCAGCATCCCCAGCACCATCACCAGTGTCAGGAACCACGAAACAATTCGTTTCTTCATCATTACATTCCTCCTCTTTGCTTCAGCTCCTCATTTTTCAGCAAAAAGAAAAAGTGGGCATAGATATCCCACTTTCGCAGCAAAAAAGCGGCCCTTCAGCCGCTTTTCATGGTATGCACAAAAGACCTGATACTCCCGTATCAGGGTTCGCACTTGTTTGTAGGTCTTCTGACTGATATGTTCAGGCGTTTCCGCCAGCGCCCATCCTTCGCCTTCTCAGTTCTTCACCAATGACCTGCTTTCGCAGAAAAAGGATGCACTCCATACTTACAGCACAATGCAGACAAATCCTCTGCACCGTGTTCAGGTTT
The DNA here is from genome assembly GCF_017483025.1 of Anaerotignum sp. Taxonomy (GTDB): domain Bacteria; phylum Bacillota; class Clostridia; order Lachnospirales; family Anaerotignaceae; genus Anaerotignum_A. The sequence continues at coordinate 1,845 of NZ_JAFUMA010000104.1, forward strand.
TTCACCTGATTCCCTTGTTCAGCAGAACAAGATCACGTGTCTCACCCATTCGGGTAAGGTCGCGTGATTGCCACAAAAATCGGAGCAATATAAAATTTTACTTCTTTAACATAATCCAATTTATTTTTCTTGTCAATCATATTATTTCTTTATTTCCATTATCGAAAATTTTAGAAAAGATTTTGAACTTTTTCTAGCGAGCATTGAAAACACCGAAAAACGAGCATTAAAAAAAGTCATTTTTGCGTACAAAAATGACTTTAAAAACCACATGATATTGTTTTATATTATTACCAACCGCTAAATATGGTGTTACTTTGTTTTAGCGAGCATACTTACTACCTCAACGTGGACGCTATGGCTGAACTGATCCACAGGCTGAACTTCCTTCAGTTCATAGCCACCCTCTTTCAGAACCACCAGGTCTCTCGCCCATGTGGCGGGGTTACAGGAAACATATACGATTTTTTCAGG
>NZ_JAFUMA010000105.1 GCF_017483025.1 Anaerotignum sp.
CCGCCGGTAGGGAATTGCACCCTGCCCCGAAGAATCACCATATATTTGTAAATCTACCATAGCACAAAAGACATCTGTGCGCAATAGAAATTCAATATTTTTAAGAAAATTTTTCTGTGCATCGATTTTCTGAAAAAAGTGTTGTTTTTTTTAAGAAACAAGTTGACATTCCTGCGAGTTGGTGGTAATATATTTTATGCAATTGAGATATGCGCCTTTAGCTCAGTTGGTAGAGCAACTGACTCTTAATCAGTGGGTCCAGGGTTCGAGTCCCTGAAGGCGCATCTTATATGAGGCGGGATGGATTAACTTTGAGTTGGTTCGTCCCGTTTCACGTTGCAGGAGAAAAAAGACCAGATGAAATCATCTGGTCTTTTTTTATATCTTCGTCCATAGAATATTTCAGAGACGATTTTCGTTGGCAAGGCAGGGGGAGTGAGTATGGAGGAGATCTATGAAAAAATATTGTGGGAAGGATACGGCCTGCATTTCAAACACGGCACGCGGACAAGAACGGGGCTGGTCTGCCGCACGGATATGGGCATACGGGAGCTGAAAAAGCCTCGGGGCAGCATGGGCAGCCTGCGGCTGGCCTTCGATGTGAAGGAACAGCTGCGGAAAAATGGTTTCTGCAACATCAGCCGTTCCTATCGGGCATTGGATGGGGAGCCCTTCTATTGTTATGACAGTGTATTATATCTTTTGGAGGATGTAATGCCCCAGGAGGCATTGGAGGAGGACGGCGCGGGGGCTTTCATCCGCGGGGCAGATACCCTGGGGCGGATGCATAAGGCGGCGAAGGGGCTGAAAAGTGATGCTGCCCGCTGGGAATATGACCGCCTGCCGAAGCTCTATGCCAAACGGCGGGGAGAGCTGGCGAAAGTACGCCGGCGAAAGGATAAACGGGGCAGCTATGATGCCATCGACCTGCTGCTGCTGCAATATTATGACCAGTATATGGCCCAGGCAGCGGAAGCGGAGGAACTGTTATGCAAAGGCGGCTACGGAAAAGCGGTGGCACGGGCAGAAGCGGAAGGGGGATTCTGCCACAATGCATACAAGGGGGAAGCCCTCAGACTGGATGAAAAGGGACGCATCTTCGTAGGGAATTTTGATAAATGCATCACAGAGCTGCCCCTGGCAGACCTGGCTGCCTATCTGAGAAGATATCTCAAAAAAACCAACGGGACGGAAGCAGGCATCCATGAAATGCTGGAAAGTTATGGAAAACATTGTCCCCTTTCCACAGCGGATATCACCCTGCTGCAGGGGATGCTGGTCTATCCGGAAAAATTCCTGCGGCTGGTCAATGAATACTATAATCGGCGCAGAGCCTGCGTTTCCCCCGCCATGCAGGAGCGGCTGGCAGCAGCGGCGCGGGAAGAAATGAACGGTGTAAAACTGAAAAACATTATCGCCGGGGGCTGTTAGGAGGAGCGGAGGCTTCTCTTAACGGCCTTTATTCGCTTTTTTGTTGTTGCAACTTCTCTGATAAGGGATTAAAATAGAGGATGAAGAAATCTGCAAATTTTTCCCCGAAGGAGGAGAAACGGATGAAAGAGTATCATTTCCAAAAAGATGAACAGGATTTCGGTATGACTGTTCGTTTGGATGATATTAATGAAAAAGTGAAAGAACTGAAAAAGAAAGAAGACGACGATGAACTGGGCGATGCCAATGCTTTTCTGGATGCCTTTGAATCGGAGAAATTTGATACCCCCGCAGAAGAGGCGGAAGAGGACGACGGCCTTGGGGATACCCGACAGCCGGAGCCTGTGAAGCGCCCCGAACCTGTTTTGGAGGAAGAGGAAGACGAGGAATGGGAAGAGGAAGAATATGAGGAAGAGGGCGGCATTTATGGCCTGGGTGAATCCTTTGGCCTGAATCATAAGACCACCAAGCTCATCCTCCTTCTGGGCATCCTTGCCTGCATCCTGGGTTTTTCCCTGGTGCGCTGCGGCTTCCATACCAGCAAAGAAGCACCTGTGACAGTTTCCGGGGAAGGCAGTCCCATGCTGGTACAGGCTGACAGAGGAGGTGGCGAATTCCTTGTTTACGATATCGCTGCGGAAGAAGGAAAGACAGTCCTTCTGACGGAAGAAACGAAATTTACCGATGCCTTCGGTCGTGCAGATACCAATGGCACCCTGAAAGACGGCGACCTGGTGGTGGCAGAGTTGGATAAGGATGGAGAGACTCTTGTGAGTGTGGATTTCAGCGGAGAAGCCATCCAGACAGAAGAAGCCACAGGCCTGGAAGTGGACAGGAAAGCCCGCACCCTTTCCAATAAAGAAGAAAATATTTCCTATGCATACAGCGAAGAAGCCATTTTCATTTATGAAGAAGAGGAAATCGAAGCGAAGGATCTGGAGCCCTGCGATGTGCTGCAGCTGAAGATGGTGGAAGATATCGTTTATTCCGTAGAAGTGCAGGAATATCACGGCTATATCATTGTGGAAAATGCAGATAACATCAAGGACGGCACCCTAAAGCTGGATGAAGAAGAGGCAGTGCCCCTGAAAGAGGGCATGCAGATCGCAGCCAAGGAAGGCAGCCATACGGTGATCGTGGAAGGTTCCAATATTGAAAAGAGAACAGATACCATCCTGGTGGAAGCGGGCGAGGAATTTGAATATGACCTTTCCAAGGCCCAGGAAAAGGTGGGCGTGATCATCGTGAACGCCAATGTCAGCGATTATAAGCTCTATATCAACGGCGCAGCGGCGGAAAGCCCCGTAGTGCTGCCCATGGGCGAATATGATCTGGTCATCCTGAAAAACGGCTATGCAGAGTGGAACCAGCATGTGACGCTGGATCAGGATTCCCTGACCGTCAATGCAGAGCTGCAGAGGGATATCCAGTATGGCACCCTGACCATCACAGCAGATGTGGACGGCGCATGGGTCTATATTAATGGGGAGGAATATGGCGTGGCACCCATGCAGGTGAACCTGCCCTATGGTTCCTATAACGTGACTCTGGAAAAGGACGGCTATGCCGATTACAGACAGACCATCCAGATTCAGGGCAGCGCAGCAACGCTTCATGCAGCCATGCAGTAAAAAGAAAGAAAAACATGGCGATCCATATAAAGACAAAAATCAAGGAGGAAACATCATGGAAGAATATCGCGTAAGATACCAGCAGTGGCTGGAAGACCCCTTCATCGATGAGGAAACAAAGGCAGAGCTGAGAAGCATCACCGATGAAAACGAGATCAAGGAACGCTTCTTCAAGGAACTGGAATTCGGCACAGGCGGCCTGCGCGGCATCATCGGCAACGGCTCCAACAGACTGAACCAGTACACAGTAGGCAAAGCTTCCCAGGGTCTGGCAAACTACATCAAAAAAGAAGGCACACAGGAAAAAGGCGTAGCCATCGCCTATGACTCCCGCTTTATGTCCCCTGAATTCGCGGAAGTGGCAGGGCTGATCTTTGCTGCAAACGGCATCCCTGCTTTCGTTTATCCTTCCCTGCGTCCCGTTCCCATGCTGTCCTTCGCAGTCAGAGAACTGGGCTGCACAGCGGGCGTTGTGCTGACAGCATCCCACAATCCCCCCGAATACAACGGCTACAAAGTATACTGGGCTGATGGCGCACAGGTAGTAGCGCCCAGAGATAAAGGCATCATTACAGAAGTAAACGCTGTTGCTGATTTCGGCCAGATCCAGCGCATGGATAAGGCAGAAGCAGTAGAAAAGAAACTGTTCAACCTGATCGGCGAAGAAGTGGATGAAGCCTTTGATAAAAACGTACAGGCATCCCTGATGAACCCCGAAATGATCCAGCGCATGGGCGATAAACTGAACATCGTTTACACACCTCTGCATGGTTCCGGCAATATGCCTGTTCGCCGCAATCTGGCAAAGGCAGGCTTCAAAAACGTATTTATCGTAAAAGAACAGGAACAGCCTGATTCTTCCTTCTCCACAGTGGATTACCCTAACCCCGAAGATACAAAAGTATTCGTGATGGCACAGGCACTGGCAGCAGAAGTGGACGCTGACGTTCTGATCGGTACAGACCCCGACTGTGACCGTGTGGGCGCTATGGTAAAAGACGATAAGGGCGAATTCGTTGCCCTGACAGGCAACCACGTAGGCGCACTGGCAACAGAATATATCCTGAGCCAGAGAAAAGAACAGGGCAGACTGCCTGAAAACGGCGTTGTGATCAAAACAATCGTTTCCACAGAAATGATCACACCTATCTGCGAAGCTTACGGCGTGGAAAAAATGGACGTTCTGACAGGCTTCAAATTCATCGGCGAAAAGATCAAAGGCTTCGATGAAACAGGCTCTCATGTATATCTGTATGGTTTCGAAGAAAGCTATGGTTGCCTGGGCGGTACATACGCAAGAGACAAGGACGCTGTTTATGCTTCCGTGCTGATCTGCGAAATGGCTGCTTACTACAAAGAAAAAGGCATGACACTGTACGAAGCACTGCTGGCACTGTATGAAAAATACGGTTACTATCGCGAAGGCGTAAAATCCATGACAATGAAAGGTCTGGAAGGCATGGCCCGCATCCAGCTGATCATGAAAACATTCCGTGAAAATACACCCGCTGAACTGGGCGGCTACAAAGTAGTGGTAGCAAAAGACTATAAAACACAGGTATTCAAAAACCTGACAACAGGCGAAGAAAGCGGCAGCCCTCTGCCCGTTTCCGACGTGCTGCACTACACACTGGAAGATGGCACATGGGTATGTATCCGTCCTTCCGGTACAGAACCCAAACTGAAATTCTACATCGGCGTAAAAGCTGACAGCCTGCAGGCTGCACAGGATAAGGTTGACGTTCTGGATAAAGACATCGAAGCAAAGGTTGCTGCGATCTAAGAGAAATCGAAAGGGCTATCCTGAAAAGGATAGCTCTTTTTTTGTATTGCAAAAGGTAGACATAAGTGGTATTCTTTGGTTAATTTTAAGGGGAAAGAAGGGAGAAAAATGGACGAGAAAAAGAAAATGATGCTGGCGGACATGGCGTTGCTTCTGGCAGCTGCCTGCTGGGGCGGCGGTTTTGTAGCAGGGGATATCGCGGCGGAATGCTTCTCGCCTTTTTTCATTATGGCGGTGCGGTTTCCCATGGCGGCGCTGTGTATGGGGCTGTTGTTTCGGCGGCATGTGAGAAACAGTTCGAAAGCAGATTGGAAAGCCGGGATGATTCTGGGGCTGATCCTGTTTATCGGGCAGCCTATCCAGATCATTGCCCTGAAATATACGACACCCTCTAAGCAGGCCTTTTTGATGACGACTTATGTGATTCTGGTGCCGTTCATTTCCTGGCTGGTGCTGAAAAAAAGGCCACGGCTAAAGGCTTTCGGCGCCGGAGCCCTTGCGCTGGTGGGCATTGGGCTGATTGCTTTAAATGGCTCCATGAGGGTCGAACTGGGGGATGGGCTGACACTGTTGTTTTCCCTGATCTATTCCTTTATCATCGTGCTGACAGGTATCTTTGCCAGAAAGGTGAACCCCCTGGCGATGTCCTTTGCCCAGTATCTGACGATAGGGGTGCTTTCTGTGTTGACGGTGCTGATTTTCGGCGGGATTCCAATGGTATTTCCCAGAGCAGGGCTGGCAGCTGTGGGGTATCTGATCCTGTTCAATACTGTTGTGGCCTATACCCTGCAGAACGTGGCGCAAAGATATACTTCCGATGTGCATGCATCTATCCTTGTTTCCACGGAATCGGTCATTGGGTATTTCTGTGGCGTGGTGCTCTATGGCGATCCCTTTACGCCGAAGGTGTTGATCGGCGGGCTGATCGTGTTTTCTGCGGTGCTGCTTTCCGTGGTGGAATGGAAGAAAATTTTACATATATAAAAAAAGACCGATTTCTCGATAGTTCGAGAATCGGTCTTTTTGTCATTTTACGCTGCGTTGCCAAAGAACTGTTTATGCCAAACGAGGAACATATACACAGTCCAGATTTTTCTGCTGTTATCGGCTTTGCCGGCCTTATGGTCGTCCAGATATTTCATAATTTCGTCTACCTTAAAGAATTCCTGTGCCGCAGGGCTATGGAAAGCTTCTTTGACGATATTGTAATATTTCTCTTCCTTCAGCCATACACGGATGGGAACGGGGAAGCCCAGTTTCTTCTTTTCTGCTACCATATCGGGCAGATAACGATGGGCCGCCTGTCTCATGGCATATTTTGTGTTTTCCTTTGTTACTTTGTATTCTGTAGGCACTTTTCTTGCCACGTCGAATACCACTCTGTCCAGGAAGGGTACACGTACTTCCAGAGAGTGTGCCATGGACATCTTATCCGCCTTCAGCAGGATATCGCCGATGAGCCAGAAGTGGATATCGATGTACTGCATTTTTGTTACATCATCCAGATGTTTTACCTTATCATAGAAAGGCTTTGTCAGCTGCATGTGGTGATATTTGCCTGTGGGGTTTTTCAGGATACGTTCTCTTTCTTCCTCATTCAGCATGAAAGCATTGCCGATGAAGCGTTCCTGCAGGTCTTTGCTGCCGCGGATGAGGTAGTTTTTGCCCTTCATTTTAGGCAGTTTTTTTGCTACCGCGCCCAGACCTTTTCTGACGGGGCGGGGCAGGCGTGTCAGGGGCAGCAGATCGTGGGGTTCACGATAGATATTGTAGCCGCCGAAGAATTCATCCGCACCTTCGCCGCTCATGCATGTTTTTACATACTGGGCCGCTGTGCCTGTTACAAAATAGAGGGCGATGGCAGAAGGGTCAGCCAGAGGCTCGTCCATGTGATACTGTACGCTGGGGATGGAATCCCAGTATTCCTGTTCGGAGATCAGCTTGCTGTGGTTTTTGATCTGAATTTTTTCGGACAGTGCCTTTGCATAGTCGATCTCGTTGTATTTTTCATAATCGAAGCCAACGGTGAAGGTCTTGTCCCCTTTGAAGCAGGCAGCCACGTAAGAGCTGTCTACGCCGCTGGAAAGGAAGGAGCCAACTTCAACGTCTGCGATTTTATGGGCCTTGATGGAATCCTGCATGGCCGCATCGATCTCTTCCACATACTGTTCCAGAGATTTGCTGTGGTCGGGTTCAAATACGGGCTCCCAATAGCGTTTGATGTCCATTTTGCCGTTTTTGAACGTAAAGCAATGGGCGGGCATCAGCTTGAAGATGCCCTTGAAGAAGGTTTCTTCCAGAACGCTGTACTGGAAGGTCAGGTAATTTTCCAGTGCCAGAGGGTTAACTTCTTTTTTCACATCGGGGTGTTCCAGGATGCTTTTGATTTCGGAAGCATAGATCAGGTTGCCGTTTACGATGCTGTAGTAGAAAGGCTTGATGCCGAAGAAGTCACGGGCGCCGAAAAGGGTTTCGTTTTTCTTATCCCAGATGACGAAAGCGAACATGCCCCGCAGTTTCTGCAGGATGTCTTCGCCCCATTCTTCGTAGCCGTGGATGAGAACTTCCGTATCCGCATGGCTGCCCATCACATGGCCTTTTGCTTCCAGTTCTTCACGAATTTCCTGATGGTTATAGATTTCACCATTGAAGGTGATGACCATATCTCTTGTTTCGTTATAGATAGGCTGATGACCACCCTCCAAGTCCAGAAAGCTCAGTCTGCGGAAGCCCATGGCGATGCCGTTGCCCAGATGGGAACCGCCGCTGTCGGGACCGCGGTGGATGATCTTATTTTTCATTTTTTCCAGAATTTCTTCGGGCGTAGCGATCTGCCCGGTAAAGCCGCAAAAGCCGCACATATATATTTCCTCCTTATAGAGTCAATTGCACAAATTTCTACAGTTTAACTGTAGCACAAAGGACATGCAAAAGCAATGATTATGCCTGTTCTTCTGTTGTAGTTTCTTCTGTAGTTTCGGCTTCTTTTTCTTCTTCTTTGATGTTTCTGCCGAACAGCTCGGAAGTATATTTCAGACCGTCTGTAAAACCATCCCACCACCAGTCGAAGGAGAAGGTGAAGCCCCAGTTGCCATCGGATGTGCCGGGAATGTTCATACGGTGTTCACTGCCCAGATTCATCACATCCTGCAGAGGGATGATAGCCATATCTGCGGAGGAGGACAGAGCCAGACGGATCAGATCCCAGGCCACGTTGGAGCCATCCACGTTCATGTAGCGGCGGTAGTGATCCTTTTCCACTTCGGAAGCAGTTTCGTACCAGCCTTTTGTGGTGTCATTATCGTGAGTGCCTGTATAAACAACGGTGTTTCTGTCATAACTATGGGGCAGGTAAGCATTGTTCTTATCCTGTCCGAAAGCGAACTGCAAAATACGCATGCCGGGCAGACCTGCAGATTCTCTCAGTTCCAGCACTTCTTCTGTGATCGTGCCCAGGTCTTCGGCGATCAGGGGCAGGTTTTCGCCCAGTTTTTCTTTCAGGGTCGCGAAGAATTTTTTGCCGGGGGCTTTTACCCATTTGCCGCCGCGGGCATCTTCTGCGCCGAATTCCACTTCCCAGCAGGCTTCGAAGCCGCGGAAATGGTCGATACGCAGGATATCCACGTCGTTCAGTGTTTTCTGTACACGGGAAGTCCACCAAGCGAAGTCTGTTTTTTCATGCTGTTTCCAGTCATAGTGAGGATTGCCCCAAAGCTGACCTGTTTCGCTGAAATAATCGGGGGGCACGCCTGCCACGCAGGTAGGGAAGCCTTTGGAATCCAGACGGAACAGCTTCTGATTTGCCCAGACATCGGCACTGTCATAGGCCACGAAAATAGGCGCATCACCGATGATGGAGATGCCTTTTTCATTGGCGTAGGCCTTTACCGCCTGCCACTGTTTCTGGAAGATATACTGCAGGAAGGTTTCCTTTTCGATGGCTTCTGCCAGTTCTTTTCTCCATTTTTTCAGGGTCAGTACATTGCGTTTTTTCAGTGCCTTGGGGAAGGATACCCAGTTTGCGCCGATGTAGTAATCCTTCATCTGTTTATCTGTCAGTTCCAGACCTTCACATTCCTGGGCGAAAGCATCGAAGTTTTCTGTGGTCTCTTCTGCGGCGCGTTCTGCACGGAAGTGGTTTTTCAGTGCCACGTAAAGCACATAATCATCCAGCCAGAAAGCGTTTTTTTCGCAGAATTCTGCATAATCTGCAGGCTTTTCTGCTTCCTTGAAATTCTGGAAAGCTTTTTCCAGCAGGGGCAGTTTGGCGTCGGAAGCCTTTTTGTAATCTACCCTTGCGGAAGGCTCCACATAAGCCGCCTGCAGGTCCGCTTCTGTCAGCAGTCCGTCTTCCATCAGTTTTTCGGGACTGATGAGCAGGGCGTTACCTGCGAAAGCGGAACAGCTGGAATAAGGGGAACCGCCATTGTCCGTGGGAACAAGGGGCAGCACCTGCCAAAGGGACTGATTGGCTTCTGCCAGTTTATCGATGAATGTGTATGCCGCCTGGCCCAGGTCGCCTACGCCAAAATTGGAGGGCAGGGATGTGGGATGCAGGAGGATACCGCTTCTTCTTTTTGCCATAATAAATAAACACTCCTTTTTTATAAAAAACAAATTTTTTGAAAAATCTGTTTATATTTTTCAAAATGATTTTTCCGAACCTTAATTATAGCAAGGAATTCAAAGAATCACAAGGTTTTAGGGCGGGATTCTGATTTTGGTTTTGTAAAAATCTGCCGCCTGTGCCAATGAAAGCAGGGATTTTTTCTGCCCGATATGCAAAGAATAACAGGGCAATCTGAAATGTTTGCAAAAATCAAAAAGAAAATCTGGGAGGGATTTTATGTTTGGCAGGAAAACAGGACTTTTTACAGCGTTGGCGTTGGCGATGATGCTCTTCGGCGGCTGCGGCAACGCCGGGGCGAACCTGGCCGGCACAAGAAACGGCAATTATGGCAGTTATAATGGAAGCAATGACGGCACAGGCACTTATTCCAGCGGCGGCACAGCCTACTGGGATGGCTATGGCATCAATGACGGCACAGGCTACAATGGCGCTTACTACAACACCTACGGCATGCGGACAGACGGCACCAATGCCGGCACTACGTTAGGGCAGGATCTGCGGAACACATGGGATGACCTGACAGGGCAGAACAAGACAACCACAAACGGAAATACAACAAACGGTAAAACAAAGTAACGGAATCAGGAGAATCCAGTGGGGTTCTCCTTTTTCTGCATAAAAAAGGGGGAGATTTCCATACTAAAACGGAAAGGGGGCGGCAAACTTGACGCAGAAATGGAAAAAATTACTGATCGGCACGGTGACGGGCTTTGCCAATGGTCTTTTCGGCAGCGGCGGCGGCACCATCGTCGTGCCTGCCATGGAGCGGTTTTTAAAGGTGGAGGAGCATAAAGCCCACGCCACGGCCATCGCCATTATTTTGCCCCTGTCCGTTTTGTCCCTTGTCATTTATTTATGGAAAACGGGGCTGGGCGAGGTCTGGCAGATCGCCCTTTGGGCTTCGGCAGGGGGGCTGGCCGGCGGTGTTGTCGGGGCAAAATTGTTGTCGAAAGTCAGCGGCATCTGGCTGCACCGCATCTTCGGGGCATTCATGCTGGCGGCGGCTGTGAGGATGATCCTATGATGTGGGGCGTAGCGGCCATTGGCTTTTTTTCCGGCATCATCAGCGGCATGGGCATCGGCGGGGGAACGATCCTGATCCCCGCTTTGCTTTTCCTGACGGAGATAGACCAGCAGCAGGCCCAGGGCGTGAATCTGATTTATTTCATTCCCACGGCCATAACGGCTTTGATCACCCACCAGAAAAAAGGCAATCTGGACTGGAAAACGGCAAAGCCCCTTGCCCTAATGGGACTGGCAGGGGCAGCGGCGGGAGCCTTTCTGGCGGTCTCTCTGGAATCGGAAATTTTGAAGAAGATATTCGGGGGATTTTTATTTCTGATGGGGTTAAGCGAGATTTTCAAAAAGAAAAAAGGAGGAAACAAGGATGCAAAAGGATGATTTCATTAAATTAAAACTGAAATTTGCGCAGTCCGACGTGGCGGGCAAAATCGCCATCTACACGGAAACGCCGGGGCTGAGTGCGACGCAATATAAAGAATTGCTGCGGATGTATCCCATCGATCGGCTGAACGAGCTGGAAACGGCACTGGCGCAGTTATAATGGCGAAAAAAAGGGCTGTCTGAAAAGGCAGTCCTTTTGCGATTCTTTTTTCAAAAAGGAAACGAAAATTTGTATCTTCCCTATGGAATTTATGGTATACTTTTAATAACTATAGGTATTTTTCGGAAATCGGACGAAAGGGGGCAGAAATGTGGAATTGATCGAAAATGTATTCGTTGGCGGCAATGTGACAAATCTGGAAACAGTGGTCTATAGCCTGCGCCGCAGTATCCCTGTGCTGCACCTTTTCTGTATCGTCTATTTTGAGGACAGAAACAGACTGGAAATTATGTCTTCCCATGATCTGTTCCACGAACGGTATAAAAACCGCCCTGCAAAAATTGCAGGCATCGCCATGGGCAGAAGAGAAGCCTATGACCTGCTGGTTTTCATGGCGGAAGAGGCTGTGAAAGAGGGAAGAAACCCCGGCGACCCAAAAGAACTGATTCTATAAGGTGAGAAAATGAAGGCTTTGTATCATGCCATGGGGTTGATCGCTGCTTTCTGCCTGATGTTTGTGGTGCTCATCACATCGGTGGAGGCTGTGGTTTACTTCAACGATGGCTATTTTGAAAAGGAATATACGAAATATAACGTGTTGGAGAAAGTCCATATGGAGATGGACGATCTGCTCTATGTGACCGATGAAATGATGGATTACCTGAAGGGCGATAGGGACGACCTGGTGGTGGAGACCATCGTGGACGGGGAAGAACGGGAATTCTTCAATGCGAAAGAAAAACGCCATATGGTGGATGTACAGGGGTTGTTCCTGGGCGCGATGGAGCTGCGTAAAGGGGCTATCGTTATCATCGTTCTTTTGGCGGCGGCTCTCCTTGCAAAAGAGCAGGGGGTAGTGCTGCTCAGGATGCTGCAATGGGGCGTGGGCCTTTTCATCGGCAGCATGGCGGGATTGGCTTTGCTGGTCTCCACCAATTTCACCAAGTATTTTACTTATTTCCATCTCATTTTCTTTGATAATGATGACTGGATATTGAATCCGAAAACAGATTTACTCATAAATATCGTGCCCGAAGGCTTCTTTCGGGATACGGCCTATGCCATTGCGGGCCTGTTTCTTGTGACCAGTTTCATCCTCTGGTTTGGGGCGGGGCTGCTCAGGAAAAGGGCGCTGAAATAAAAGGACTGTTGTTATGAAAGTTTTACTGATTTTGCTGGGAATTTTAAAATGGATCGGCATTGTGCTGCTGGCGCTGCTCGTTCTTCTCCTGCTGATCGTGCTTGTGGTGCTGCTTTCGCCAATCAAGTACCGATTGGAAGGGGAAAAGAAGGCGGAGCTTTGCGGTTCTTTTGGCGTGTCCTGGCTCTTCGGGGCGGTCAAGGCGGATGGCAATTATACCCCTGCGGAATCGCTGAAGCTGAAAGTGAAGGTGCTTTGGTTCGACCTGATCGGCGGAGAAGAAAAGCCGAAAAAGGAAAAGAAGCCTAAGAAAAAAAAGCCTGCAAAAGCAGAGGAATTGAAGCCTGATATTCAGGCAGCGGAAAAAACGACTCCAAAAGAAGAACAGAGGAAAGAACCTGCTGTGGCGAAGACGGAAGAAAAAACGAAAGAACCGCCTAAGGTAAAACAGCAGCGGATGGAACAGAAACAGCCGAAAACAGTCCGCCGCGTGAAGCTTTCCGAAATAGAAGAAAAACCTCCCACAGAGGATATGGATATCCAGCTGGAACTGGAAGAGGATGATGCGTTTTTCTCTGGGGAAGAAGCCGCGGAAGAAAAGAAAGGCAAGATTCCTCCCATTGTGAAAGAACTTTGGAGCATCGAGGATAAAAAAGGCATTTTCAATGCCTTGGGCAAGCTGCTGAAACGGCTGATGAAGGGCATCTTACCCGGGAATCTGTTCCTCAAAGCGACAGTCGGCACAGGCGACCCCACTACCACGGGCTATGTGCTGGCGCTGGCGGGGATACTGACAGCAAAATTCGGTAACGATATCCAGATCAAAGGGGATTTCACCAAAG
>NZ_JAFUMA010000106.1 GCF_017483025.1 Anaerotignum sp.
GCACAGAACATGGTAACCGGTTGTGACTCTTTCCCTACAATGGCTATCCCCTTCTTCATCTTCGCCGGTGAACTGATGGGCGGCGGCGGTATCTCCAAGAGACTGCTGAATCTGGCCAGCGTATTCTTCGGTAGAATCCAGGGTGGTCTGGCTATCGTAACAGTCGTTGTATGTATGTTCTTCGCGGCTATCTCCGGTTCCGGCCCCGCTACAGTAGCTGCTGTAGGTGGTATGGTCGTTCCTACAATGCTGGAAAAAGGTTATGATAAAAAATTCGTACTGGCGCTGATCGCAGCTGCTGGTTCCATTGGTGTTATCATTCCTCCCAGTATCCCCATGGTTATTTACGCTGTAACAACAAACAGCTCCGTATCCAGCCTGTTCCTGGCAGGTTTCGCACCTGGTATCCTGATCGGTCTGGTTCTGATCGCTTACTCCTACTTCTATGCAAAGAAAATGGGCTACAAAGGTGATACAGAACCTTTCAGCGCAAAGAGAGCCCTGCATGAAACAAAAGAAGGTTTCTGGGCGATCCTGTCTCCTGTTATCATCCTGGGTGGTATCTACGGTGGTATCTTCACACCAACAGAAGCTGCTGCTGTATCCGTAATCTACTCCCTGATCGTAGGTTGCTTCATCTACAAAGAACTGAACCTGAGAAAACTGATGGATCTGACAAGAAATGCTTGCGAAACAACAGCATCTATCCTGATCGTTATCGGCTGTGCTGCGGGCTTCTCCAAAGTTCTGACACTGGGCCGTATCCCTACAACAGTTGCATCTATGATGCTGTCTCTGACAGACAGTAAGATCCTGATCCTGCTGCTGATCAACATCCTGCTGCTGATCGTTGGCTGCTTCATGGAAACACTGTGTGCTATCATGATCCTGGCTCCTATCCTGTGGCCTGTAGTATCTGCTCTGGGTGTAGACGTTACACACTTTGGTATCATCATGGTAGTTAACCTGGCAATCGGTTTCATCACTCCTCCACTGGGCGTAAACCTGTTCGTAGCATCCCGTGTAGGCGAAACCACATTGGACAACGTTATCAAAGGTATCATTCCTTTCCTGATCCTGATGATCATCACACTGTTGTTCATTACATATGTACCCGCAATTTCCCTGTTCCTGCCTAATTTGATGGGCTAAGAACGATTTTGTTAAAAGCTTCTCAAGGAGTTGATTGATATGAGTATTTCGAAAAAAATAGTACAAAGTTTGCTGGACTGCGGCATCATATTGATGACAGCGCTTTGTATGTTCTACTATTATGGTTGAAACTCGATGACCTCATCTACCCTAATTAGATGCAGCTCATATTGAACTCCGGAAAGACCCCCTTCCTTATGGAAGGGGGTTTTTCAGTTTTTGGAATGCTCCTGTGACATGGGTGCCGTGACCGTTGTCGTCATAGGGCGCTGTTTTCCCGTTGATCAGATCCCGAAAAGCCACGATGCGGTTTTCCGGCAGAATAAAATCTTCCACAGGAGAGACCCCCGTATCCAGAAAAGCGATGGAGAGCCTTCGCCTGGGCGTTTCCGCAGAAAAAAGGTGTTTCATCAAAGACATGGCAAGCATCTCCTTTCCTTACCAAAATATGTGAAAAAGCATTTTTGGGGACTTCTGGGCATATCTTTATTTCAGGAAGAAAAAGGAGAGGATGCCTGTGGCAGAAAAAAACCAGATGGAGATGCTTTCGGCGCTGATGGGGGAACAGGGACAGGATGCTCTGAAGATGATGCAGCGGATGCAAAGATTGCAGCGGCTTATGGGAACGCCTGCCGCAAAGGAAAGCACACCGCCGACGGAGAAGAAAGAGGAAGTCGAACTTTTTGCCCGCAGCCGGAATGAAAATATGATCACTGCAGCCATCCCGTTTCTGAATCGGGAATACCAGAGGGATCTGTATATCATCGTTCGCCTGATGGAGATGAAGCGGGTGCTGAGCGGCGGCCTTCTGGAAGCCAGAGAACGGCAGGAAGAACCGACCCGGCTCAGACAGAGAAAGATGCTTCGGGCCATAGGGCAGTATCTTCCTGTGGAAGAGAAAAATCAGATGGAAACGATTTTGAAGATGATGGATATGAAAGAGATCATGGAACAGGAGGGCTTGAAATGAACGTATGGGATACGCCGGAGGTGCAGGCTCTGGGAGAAGCGCGCCTGAAGCTGATGCGGGAAGCGGCGGAAAAATGTAAGGGCAAGACGGGCATGGAACGGTTGGATATTTTTCTGGAATATGGCGAAAAATTATCAGAGGGCGGGCAACTGCCCCCGGAGGAACAGAAAGCCCTGCTGGCGGCGGTGGCAGCAAGCCTGCCCAAAGAAGAACAGGCACAATTGGCACAGATCATGGCAATGCTGGGACTGTGACCGTGCAAAAAAGGATGGCAGAAGCCATCCTTCTTTTATTTTTCCTGTGAAAATAATTCTAAAAATGCCAGTGCCAGCAAAGGAAAAGCGTTGTGTTGCGTTGCTTTTTGGGGAGCTCCTTTTTCTTCTGCCATGATGGGAACGGGTTCCGTTTTTGCAAATTTTTTTTGCAGTGTGGGTGCGGCCATTTCTCCTGCGGCTTGTTCTTTTCGTCTGTTGTTTTGCCGGGGCTGGGCGAAGGGTGCGGGGATTTTTTTGTTGGAATACATGGGTGCCTCCGTGGTTTTTCTTTCCTTATATATATGCTTCCAGAAGTTTTTTATGTTTTTTCCTATAAATAAACCTGATTTTGTGGTATGATTATACTAGAGAAGTCTGAGAATAGAAAAAACTCCTGAAAGGAAGCTGTAGATGAAGGAGCGAAGAGAGCGGAATTTCCGTATATTGGAATTTCGGGAAAATAAATTTGATATCGTTGGGGATGTCCATGGATGTTATGATGAACTGATGGAATTGATCCAAAAGCTGGGCTATGAAGAGAAGGATGGCTGCTATGTCCATCCCGAAGGCAGAAGGCTCATCTCCGTAGGCGATGTGGCGGATAAGGGCCGCAAGAATCTGGCATGTCTGAATTTCTGGATCGACCAGGTAAACCATGGCGGTGCCTTCTGGGTACATGGCAATCATTGCAATAAGCTGTACCGCTATTTCCTCGGCAACCGTGTCCATCTGTCCCATGGTCTGGAATTTACCGTGGCCGAACTGGAAAAACTGCCCAAGGAAGAACGGATGGCTTTCCGCAATCGTTATATGCGCTGCTATGAAAGCCAGTGCTTCTATCTGCTGTTGGATCGGAAACAGCTTGCAGTTGTCCATGGTGGTCTGCGCTCCGAATCTATTGGAAAATTTTCCAATAAAATCCGGGCGGTCTGTCTGTATGGGGAAACCACGGGCAGATTCGATGAAAACGGAAAGCCCGAACGTCTGGATTGGGCTGCGGAATATGATGGTCAGCCCTTTGTGGTCTATGGGCATACGGTGGTGGAAAAGCCGGAGATCGTCAATCGTACGGTGGATATCGACCAGGGATGCGTTTATGGCGGCTATCTGACGGCAATGCGCTATCCTGAAATGGAATTTGTGCAGGTGCGGGGCAAAAAATATGCCGAATATCACGGCGGAGGAAAAGTGCCCGAGTAAGTATTTTAGAAAGAAAAAGCGATCTCGCAGGGAACTGTGGCATCGCTTTTGTTTTTGAGGTGAGAAACATATGACACATCTGCTTTTGGCAGTGATTTACATTACATTTATCAGTCTGGGTCTGCCCGATGCCCTGTTGGGCTCCGCCTGGCCTACTATCTATCGGCAATTTGACGTGCCCCTGTCCTATGCAGGGGTGGTATCTACCATCATTTGCGCAGGCACCATCGTTTCCAGCCTGAATAGTGAACGGATGACAAAGAAATTAGGTTCCGGGAAGATGACCGCCTGCAGTGTGGCTTTGACGGCTATCGGTCTGTTTGGCTTTTCCGTCTGCACGTCCTTCTGGCAGCTTTGCCTGTGGGCTGTTCCCTATGGTCTGGGGGCTGGCGGCGTGGATGCCACATTGAATAACTACGTGGCATTGCATTATAAAAGCCACCATATGAGCTGGCTCCATTGTATGTGGGGCGTAGGGGCAGCAACAGGCCCCTATATCATGGGCTGGGCCCTGACAGGCGGTCAGCCCTGGAATATGGGTTATCGTTATATCGCCATTTTCCAGGTATTTCTGACGGTGTTCCTGTTTTTGAGCCTGCCCCTTTGGCGGGGACAGAAACAATTGCACCAGCGGATGGAAAAGCAGGAAAAGCCTTTGACCTTCAAAGAGGTTTTTGCCATCCCCGGCGCGAAGCAGATCATGCTGACCTTTTTCTGCTATTGCGCCCTGGAACAGACGGCGGGCCTTTGGGCCGCCAGCTATCTGGTGCTGAAGGGCGGCATGACGGCGGAAAAAGCGGCATCCTTTGCAGCCATGTTTTATCTGGGCATCACCATTGGCAGGGGTATCAGC
Source organism: Anaerotignum sp. (assembly GCF_017483025.1). Classification (GTDB taxonomy): domain Bacteria; phylum Bacillota; class Clostridia; order Lachnospirales; family Anaerotignaceae; genus Anaerotignum_A. Next base: position 4,430 of record NZ_JAFUMA010000106.1, read on the forward strand.
GGGTTTCTGACCTTCAAATTGAACGATGCCAATATGATCCGTCTGGGCTGCAGTATTATTTTCATTGGCGTTGCGGCGATGCTGCTGCCCTTGGGCGAGGTTTCTGCTCTGGGTGGTCTGATGCTGGTGGGCTTGGGCTGTGCGCCTATCTATCCCAGTATCATCCATTCTATCCCGTCTTTGTTCGGGGCGGAAAAATCCCAGGCCATCATCGGGGTACAGATGGCAAGCGCCTATGTGGGCTTCTGCGTGATGCCCCCTTTATTTGGGTTCATCGCCAACCATATCAGCGTGGCGCTGTTGCCTGTGTTCCTGTTCGTTATTCTGGCGGTCATGGGAACCATGCATGAAAAGCTGCGGAAAATAGCAGGCGCAAATCAAAGATAAAGAAAACGAAAGCCTTGATTTTTCAAGGCTTTTTCTATTAGAAAAAGAGGATTTCTGAAGGAAACGGCGTATTTTAAAAGTAATAGGAGAAATTTGTACTTTGCGTACAAAAGGAGGGAAAGATATGGAATTACGGCTGTTTCAGGAAGAACTGGAAGAAAAAATGCTGGGGCAATATGCCGCCAGAAGCGTCAATACAAAAGGGCGGCAGAGGGAAGAGGAAAAATGCGATATCCGTACGGATTTCCAGCGGGACAGAGATCGTATCATCCATTGCAAATCCTTCCGTCGCATGAAGCATAAAACCCAGGTGTTCATCTCCCCCGAAGGCGACCATTACCGCACCCGCCTGACCCATACTTTGGAAGTATCCCAGATCGCCAGAAGTATTGCCCGTGCACTGCGACTGAACGAAGACCTGACAGAGGCCATTGCTCTGGGCCATGACCTGGGCCATACTCCCTTCGGCCATGCCGGGGAACGAAAACTGGACGAGCTTTGCAAAGACACTGGTGGTTTCGCCCATAATGAGCAGAGCCTGCGTGTGGTGGAAAGATTGGAAAAAGACGGTCGTGGGCTGAATCTGACCTGGGAAGTACGAGATGGTATTCTGAACCACCGCACCAGCGGCAGTCCCTCTACGCTGGAAGGGAAAATCGTGCAGCTTTCCGATAAAATTGCGTATACGAACCATGATATCGACGATGCCATCCGCGCAGGGATGCTGCGCCCCCGCGATATTCCCAGGGATATCGTTGCCCTCATCGGAACCAGAAGCAGCAGTCGTATCAATGCCATGGTTCGCGATACCATCACCAACAGCATGGATATCAACGATATCCGCATGAGCGGAGAAATGCGCCAGACCCTGAAAGACCTGCGCAGCTTTATGTTCCGCCATGTGTATGCCAGCGATGTGGCCCTTGCGGAGCATAAAAAAGCAGAAAAAATCGTAGGCGATCTGTTTGAATATTACATGGAATATCCCGAGGAGATGTCCTCTGAATTTCAGGCATTGCTGGAGGATGGCGACCCTGTCCGCCAGGTGGTCTGCGATTATATCGCCTGCATGACAGATCGTTTTGCCGTGGCGAAATATAATGAGCTGTTTATCCCTCAGGAGTGGCGTCTCTAAAATTTACAAGGGAAAAACAGAACAATTTTGGGTAAAATCATTACTGCATTTTGCACAAAGTTTGAAAAAGTCAAGGGGTTTTCACAAATTTTTTGTTCATCCCTACAAAATGTATACAATGGAGAAGGATTTTCCGCAAAAATGTCGAATTTATATAGCAGAAGGGAAGTGCAACAGCTTCCTTTTTGGATGTAATGGAGTTTGAAAAGTGGGGTGAGGGAAATGAGGTATCCGAAAGAGGTCGTCGATGAAGTACGCCTGCAAAACGATATCGTCGAAGTCATTTCCCAGTATGTTCCATTGAAGCAGAAGGGCAGTTCCTATTTTGGGTTATGCCCTTTTCATAACGAAAAGACAGCTTCCTTTTCCGTCAACAGCGAAAAACAGTTTTACTACTGCTTCGGCTGCGGCGCGGCGGGCAATGTGTTTTCTTTCCTGATGGAAATGGAAAACTGTGATTTTCCCGAAGCTATGAAGCGCCTGGCGGACAGAGCCCATATCACTTTGCCGGAGCCGGAAAAAAACGCTCAGGCTATCGCGGCAGAACAATTGAAGCAAAGACTGTTCGACATACACACCACCGCAGGCAGGTTTTTCCATGATTGCCTGCAGAAAGAGGAGGGGAAACAGGCGCGAGCCTATCTTCAAAAACGACAGATGGACCCCCGTATTGCCAGAAAATTCGGCATCGGGTATTCCCCCGACCGATATGATGCTCTCTTCAAGCATCTGAAAGAAAAAGGATTCACCGTATCGGATATTTTGAAAACGGGCCTTGTGCTGGAAAATAAAGACGGCAAAGGCTATCATGACCGTTTCCGTGGTCGTCTGATGTTCCCCATTTTCGATGTGCAGGGCAGAGTGGTCGGCTTCGGCGGGCGCATCCTTGCCAAGGGCGAACCAAAATATCTGAACTCTCCCGAAACCATCCTCTTCAGCAAAAGCAGAAACCTCTATGGTCTGAATTTTGCGAAGGCGGCAAGGAAACGGGAACTCATTCTGGTGGAAGGCTATATGGACATGCTTTCCATCTATCAGGCAGGGTTCCACAATGTTGTGGCATCCCTGGGTACTGCTTTCAATCAGGAGCACGCAAGGACATTGAAGCGTTTCGCCGACGATGTCATCCTGCTCTATGACAGCGACGAAGCCGGAACCAATGCAGCGCTGCGGGCCATCCCCGTGCTGGTCAAAAATGGGTTCCGTGTCAAGGTCACTCAGGTGCCCGATGGGAAAGACCCTGATGAATTTATCAAGGCAAAGGGCGCAGCGGAATTTTCTAAATTATTAGTCAATGCTGTGTATTATATATCCTTCGAGATCGCCTGCATCCAGCGGAAATATAACCTGAAAAACCCGGAACACCGCGTGCGCTTCGCCACAGAAGCGGCGGAGATCCTGGCAAAACTGGACAGCGAGATCGAACGCAACGTCTACCTGGGCGAAGTCAGCCGGGTCACAGGCGTGGAAGAAGAAGCCATCCGCAGTGAGATCAGAAAACTGATGCGAAAAGAAGATGAGGCTTTCCAAAAGGAAGCGGAACGGCGGCAGCAGAATTTGAAGACCTACAGCGTGGAAGGCAGGAAAACAGAAAAAGGGCTTTTGGAAGCCCAAAGAAGTCTCTTATACTATTGTGCCCAGCATCAGGGCGTATATGAAACCCTCAAAACCATCATAGAGGAGGATGATTTCACGGAAGACGTCTTCCGCAGAGCATTTACCCATATCGGCGAACTTTGGAGTTCCTCAGGCCATGTGTTCCCTGCCGATCTGGTGAGCCGTTTTGAGGAAACAAAGGAACAGAAAATGGCAACGGAGATTTTCGCCGTGCAGCTGCCTACGGAAAACGGGGCAGATATGGAAAAAGCCATCAATGAACAGGTAAAACGGCTGAAACGGACAAAGATCGACCATCTGACGGCAACCGCCGCCACGGTGGAAGAGATCCAAAGACTGGTGGAAGCCAAGAGAAAACTGGATTCCCTGTATATTACCATTTGATATGGTTAGACTATATGAACAGAGAAAGGAAGGATTGCGTTGAAATCCGTCGAAGAAACAACATTATTGACTAAGCTGGAAGAATTGGTCCAGATGGCCAAAAAGAAAAAAAACGTATTGGAATATAAGGAGATCATGGATCATCTGGCGGATTTGGACTTAGATCCTGACCGCATCGATCGTATCTATGAATATCTGGAAAGCCAGGGTATCGATATCCTCGGGAATATCGAAGCAGAAGAAGAGGTCGAAAAAGAACTGGACCTGACACTGCCCGAAGGTATCAATATCGATGACCCCGTGCGTATGTATCTGAAAGAGATCGGTAAGGTTCCTCTGCTGACCGCAGAAGAAGAGATCGAACTGGCTCAGAAAATGGAAGAAGGCGGCCCCGAAGGCGAAGCAGCCAAAAAGAAACTGGCAGAAGCAAACCTGCGTCTGGTAGTTAGTATCGCGAAGAGATACGTTGGCCGCGGCATGCTTTTCCTGGATCTGATTCAGGAAGGTAACCTGGGTCTGATCAAAGCCGTTGAGAAATTCGACTTCCACAAAGGCTTCAAATTCTCCACCTATGCAACATGGTGGATCAGACAGGCCATCACCCGCGCCATTGCGGATCAGGCCAGAACCATCCGTATCCCCGTGCATATGGTGGAAACCATCAATAAACTGATCCGTATTTCCAGACAGCTGCTGCAGGAACTGGGCCGTGAACCGACCGCAGAAGAGCTGGCTGTGGAAATGCAGATGCCTGAGGAAAAAGTACGCGAGATCATGAAGATCGCGCAGGAACCTGTTTCTCTGGAAACTCCCATCGGCGAAGAAGAAGACAGCCATCTGGGCGACTTTATTCCCGATGATGATATTCCCGCCCCTGCGGAAGCGGCGGCTTTCACACTGCTGAAAGAACAGCTCATCGAAGTGCTGGATACTCTGACAGAAAGAGAAGAAAAGGTACTCCGTCTGCGTTTTGGCCTGGACGATGGCAGAGCAAGAACGCTGGAAGAAGTGGGCAAGGAATTCAATGTTACCAGAGAACGTATCCGCCAGATCGAGGCGAAGGCGCTCCGTAAGCTGCGCCATCCCAGCAGAAGCAAAAAACTGAAAGACTACCTGGAATAAGATAAATAAAAGGGCGGACATATTTGTCACGCCCTTTTTTACAAGGAGAATACAATGGATATTTCGAAAAGATTAGAATTGGTAGCAGGTCTTGTCACCAATGAAATCATTGCGGATATTGGTACTGACCACGGCTATGTACCCATTTATCTATACAAAAACGGCAGGATCAAAAAGGCCTACGCCTGCGATGTGCGCAAAGGCCCTCTGGAAAAATGCAGGGCGAATATCGCATTATACGGCGCGGAAGATGTTATCGAGACTCGCCTTGGCAGTGGTCTCATCCCCCTCAAGCCCGGCGAAGCAGAAACAGCCATCATGGCGGGCATGGGCGGTATGCTCATCGTACATATCCTGCAGGATAGCCCGGAAGTGGCAGCAAGCCTGAAGGAACTGGTGCTTTCTCCTCAGCGGGATTTTGGCGAGGTGCGAAAATATCTCCACAAAATCGGCTTTGCCATCAAAGAAGAGCATATGCTGAAAGAGGATAATAAGCCCTATGTGCTGATGCGCTGCGAAAGGGAAGAAGAAAAATATGACAGGGAGATCGATTATCTCTACGGCAAGCTGCTTTTGAAGAAAAAAGACCCCGTTTTGAAAGAATTACTACTGCATGAAGAAGGAAAATACAGCCGACTTTTCAACAATCTGAAAGATAACCCCACGGAAAACGCCCAGAAGCGTTTGCCCGAGGTGGAAGAAAAGCTGGCTCTGATGAGGGAGGCATTGGCATGTCTGTAAAAGTAAAGGATATCATGGGCGTGATGGAAAGCATCGCCCCGAAGAAACTGGCGGAAGGCTGGGATAACCCCGGTCTTGCCATCGGCGACCCCGAAAGGGAAGTAAAGAAGATTCTGGTGGCATTGGATGTCATTGAGCCTGTCATCGAAGAGGCGAAGGCCATCGGTGCGGATATGATCGTAACGCACCATCCCATGCTGCTGTTCAAAAAAATCGAAAGCATTACTACAGAAAACGCATTGGGCAGACGTATTTTTAACCTGATCGAAAATGGTATCGCTGCTTTTTCCGCTCATACGAATCTGGATGTGGCGCAGGGCGGCACAAACGACGTGCTGGCAGAGCTGGCGGGTCTGCAGAATATCGAAATCCTCGACGAAACATGGGCGCAGGCGCTGAAAAAAATCGTAGTTTACGTGCCTGTTGGCCATGAAGATGTTGTCAGAAACGCCATGTGCGAAGCAGGCGCAGGCCATATCGGTGCATATTCCCATTGCACCTTTGGCGCAGCGGGCAAAGGCACCTTCCTGCCTCTGGAAGGTACGAATCCTTTCCTTGGCGAGCAGGGCAAACTGGAAGTTGCCGATGAAATTCGTCTGGAGACTATCGTTCCTGCGGAACAGGTGAACGCAGTGGTAAAAGCGATGATTTCCGCCCATCCTTATGAAGAAGCAGCATATGATATCTACCCCGTGGAACAGAAGGGCAAAAAAGAAGGTATCGGCCGCATCGGCGAACTGCCGGAAGCTGTGCCTTTCAGGGAATTTGCCGCAATGCTGAAGGAAAAACTGCATCTGGATGCCATCCGTCTGGTGGGCGATGGCGATAAGATGGTGAAAAAAGTGGGCCTTTGTACCGGCGCAGGCGTGGGCTTTGTGGCCCTTGCCCATGCAAAGGGCTGTGATGCCTATCTGACTGCAGATATCAAATATCACGACGCCCAGGAAGCCGTGGAAAAGGGCATCGCTGTGGCAGATGTGACCCATTACGAAAGCGAAGTACTGATTGTGCCCGTGCTGCAGAAAAAACTGACAGAAGCGGCACAGAAAAATGGCTGGGATATGGAAGTTGTCTGCTCCAGGGTGGATGGACAGACTTTTTGGCACGTGTAAACCAAAGGTTCAAAAAGTTCATAAATTTTCTGCCTGCAGAAAAATTTATAACTTTGAAACCTGCAAAATCATGAGAAAAGAAGCCGATAGGCGATTTTTGAATGATTTTAGGAGCGTGGGAGTGCGAAGCACGGAACGCTCCGTGTTATAAGGAGGTGCATTTTGTGGAAACAAATAAAATAAATGTTATGGGGAAAGAAATGCAGATTAAAGAGGGGATGACCTTTGGCGAACTGGCGAAAGAATTTCAGGGGGAATTTCCCTCTGCCATCCTGTTGGCAAAGCAAGGCAATTCCTTGAAGGAACTGGATTATCAGATCAAGGATGGGGAAGATATTTCATTCCTTGACCTACGGGATGAAGAGGGCATGCGCGTGTATCACCGCGGCGTATCCTTTCTGCTGGTGAAAGCAGCGCGGGACGTTATCGGCGAAGATGCCATGGTTGCCATTGAACATTCCCTCCGCGGCAATCTTTACTGCGAAATCAGAGACCCTGAAATCGCAGTGACAGAAGGATTGCTGCAAAAAATTGAAGATAAAATGAAAGCCTATGTGGCGGCGGACCTGCCCATTGGGAAAAAGACTTTCCGCAAGGACAGAGCCGTCGAAGTTGCGAAAAAACAGGGGATGCAGGATAAGGCGGAACTGTTCCGTTTCCGCCGTGCGTCCAATGTGAATCTGTATGAACTGGACGGCTTTTATGACTATTTCTATGGCTATATGCCTCCTTCCACGGGCGTGTTGAAGCTGTTTGCGTTGGTGCCTTATGAGAACGGCTTTCTGATCCGTTTCCCTGACCCCGCGAACCCTGCAGAATTGCTGCCTTTCCAGGATTCTCCCAAAATCAGCAAAACTTTCATGGAACAGATGCGCTGGAGCCAGCTGATGGGCGTTTCCAACGTGGCAGATTTGAATAACAGCATCGTTGAGGGAAGATTTGGCGACCTGATTCGCATCAATGAAGCGCTCCATGAAAAGAAAATTGCAGAAATCGCCGATCAAATCTATCAGAGAATGGATAAGGTACGCGTAGTGCTGATCGCAGGCCCTTCTTCCTCCGGCAAGACGTCCTTTGCCAACAGGCTGAGTATCCAGCTGAAGGTTCTTGGCGTGAAGCCCCATAAGGTTTCTTTGGATGACTATTTCCTGAACAGAGACGACACCCCTCTGGATGAAAACGGAAAGAAGAATTTTGAAGTTATCGAAGCCCTTGACCTGAAACAGCTGAACGAAGATTTGAAGAAGATCATTGCCGGCGAAAAGGTGGAATTGCCTTTCTACAATTTCATCACAGGAAAAAGAGAATATAACGGCGATTTTGTTCAGCTGGGCGAAGGGGAGGTTCTGGTCATGGAAGGTATCCATGGCTTGAATGACCGCCTGACAGCGGAGATCCCCGCGGAAAATAAATTCAAAATTTTCATCAGCGCCATTACGCAGCTGAATATTGATGACCATAACCGCATTTCTACTTCCGACAGCCGCCTGATCCGCCGTATGGTGCGCGACCATCAGTTCCGCGGCAGAGATGCCAGAACAACGATTTCCACATGGAACGAGGTGACTCAGGGCGAAGAAGACAATATCTTCCCCTTCCAGGAAAATGCCGATGCGGTTTTCAATTCTGCGACGCTGTATGAACTGAGCGTATTGAAGCAGTACGCGGAACCCCAGCTTTTCGCCATTGATTCTTCCATGCCTGAATATGTAACGGCGAAACGTCTCATCAAATTCCTGGGTTATTTCCTGGCGGCGCCCGGGCTGGAGATTCCCAATAATTCCCTGATCAAGGAATTTGTTGGCGGCAGCTGTTTTAAGGTTTGACAAGAAAAAGTTTTTGATTTATAATGTTTTAGATTTTATGCGGAGAGTATCTCAAATCCTTCGGATTTTCGGTACCATTGCTACGCAAAGCAGCCATAAAGCTATTTAAAATAAGTAAACTTATTTTAACTGCTTTTGTGTCTGCCATTCTCCGCTTATGTGAGTAAGTTGGACAGTCGCGTCTGGTGCGTCAGCACCGATGAGGAAAGTCCGGGCTTCGCAGAGCAGGGTGCCGGCTAACGGCCGGTGGAGGCGACTCCAAGGATAGTGCAACAGAAATAGACCGCTTGATCATGGCTTGCCATATCGAGTAAGGATGGAAAGGTGGGGTAAGAGCCCACCGCTGCGGCGGTAACGTCGCGGGTCCCTGTAAACCCCACCCGAAGCAAGACAAACAGAGACTATGGGGCTGCTCGTTCCGTCTCGAAAAAGTCGCATGATGCCGCTGGCAACAGCGGACCAAGATAGATGGCTGTCTGAAAAACAGAACCCGGCTTACAGGCTTGCTCTCAACCTTAAAAACGAAGGACCCTGGTTTTTCCAGGGTCTTTTCATTTTTCCGAAAATACAGTATAATCATAGAAAAGATTTACATAAGAGGTGATTTCCATGAATGAATTTGTCAAAAAGATGCTGGAATACAACCGTGTATTCGTTGAGCATGGATTATACGAAAAATATGCCACAACAAAATATCCCGACCGTAAGATCGCCATTTTGGCCTGCATGGATACCCGCATGACAGAACTGCTTCCTGCAGCACTGGGCCTGAAAAATGGTGACGTAAAGCTGATCAAAAACGCCGGTGGCCGTGTGATGCACCCCTACGGCAGCGTTATTTTCAGCCTGCTGGTGGCAGTGTATGAACTGGGCGTGGATACTGTCCTTGTCATCGGTCACGATGACTGCGGCGGCAGATTGTTAGACCCTAAGGAAATGATTGCGAAAATGAAAGCCCGCGGAATCACCCAGGAAGCCATCGACCATGTGGATGAAAACCACAAGAACGTAGAGCAGTGGCTGACTGGTTTCGGAGATATTTATGATTCCGTACAGAGCACTGTAGATGCCATTCAGGAACATCCCCTTCTGCCTAAGGACCTGGAAGTTCTGGGCTTTATCATGGATCCTCATACCGGGGCAATGCGTGCCATCTAAATATATGAAAATGAAGTCTCTTTTCTTAAATTTTTATGAAGAGAGACTTTTTTATTGACATTTTAAACATACAAGTGTATGTTATAAATATAAAAACATACAAATGTATGTGAAATGAGGTGAAAAAATGGAAAAACAAAAATTGCCTGATACGGAATTGAAAGTGATGCAGGTCATCTGGCGCAGCGAAACGCCCATCAGCACTTCCGCTATCCGGGAAGAACTGCAAAAGGAGCGTCCCTGGAACCTTTCCGCTTTGCAGACTCTTCTGAGCAGGCTGGTGAATCGCGGTTTCCTTGCCACAGAGAAACAGGGCAAAAGCCGCTATTACGACCCTCTGGTATCTGAAGAGGAATATCTGGCGGAGGACAGCCGCCGCTATTTCCAGAAATGGACCGGCGGTTCCCTGAGAGACCTGGTGGCGTGTCTCTACGAAAATCATTCTGTGACGAAAGAAGAGCTGGAAGATTTGAAAGCATTCATCGAGCAGGAGACAAGGGGGTGAGCCCATGGGCATTTTTCTGGAATATCTGAAGATTAGCCTTTGGATGGCGCCCGTCATCCTTGTTGGCCTGTGGCTTCTGCCGAAGCTGTCGAAACGGTACACGGCAAAGCTGGCCTATTTTGTCTGGCTGATCATCGCTCTGCGGCTCATCGTGCCATGGAACCTGACCTTGCCCGCGGAAACAGCGCCGATTCAACTGGATATTCCCCAGGAGACCATGGTGCAGTGGGTTCCTGTTGATTTAAGCAGGGATGCAGCGAATGTCGCTGCCGAAGCAGAGAAAGCTCCTGTAACCCTGACTGAAATGAGGAACGCGGCGGAAGAAAAGACAAATTTGATTATGCCGATGCAAATTGTATTTGCCCTCTGGTTGGCAGGAGCGTCGATCTCACTGCTGCGCACAGCAGCTTCTACCTATCAGTTGAAAAAATTGCTGAAACGCTGGGAAAAAGCCCCTTCCGAAGGAACGGCAAAGTTTTATGCAGAAACAGCAGGGGAGAGCAGACCGCCGTTGTTCATCTGCCCAGCCTTAGAAACGCCCATGGCAGTAGGCTTGTTTGATACGAAGATTTACCTGCCCCATGAGGAATATGGCGAACAGGAACTGGAAATGATTTTCTGCCATGAACTGATTCATTGGCGTAGAAAAGACATCTGGTATAAATTCCTGCTTGTGATGGCAAGGAGCATCCATTGGTTCAATCCTCTGGTGTGGTTCATGGCGAAGCGGGCAAATCGGGATTTGGAAATTTCCTGCGATGGGGAAGCGGTGCAGGAAAAGGATATGGTATATCGGAAGGCGTACAGCCTGATGATTTTGCAGGAAGCAGAACGGGGCATTCAAAAGCAGGCGGCGCTGACCACCTGTTTTACCGACGGCAAAAAGGCATTACAGGAAAGGCTGGTGGAAATTTTGAACGGAGAAAAGAGAAAAAGAGGTATGGCATTGATCGCTATGACATTGATTTTGGCACTGAGCTGCGGTTGTCTGGTCGGTTATGGAGGGGCAGACCCCATAGAAGAACAGGAGATTTTTGCAGAGCAGAAGGCAACAAATGCTGCGACAAAAGATGAAATTACAGCATCCGAAACAGTGGCGAATCCCGACAGTCTATCTGACTATCCGGCGGAAGGCGCAGCAAATTCGATAGAGGAGAAGGAGATTTCTCCGGAACAGCAGATGACAAATGTTATGATAGAAGAAAACACAATAGCTGAGACGGTATCGAATGGCTATATTCCCACCGGCTATCCTACGGACAGCATGACGGTGTCCGCTCCTTTCGTCATGGGGGAGGATTCCTTTAAAAAGCATACGGGTATGGATTTTCCGACTGAGGGTAATGTTCCTGTTCATGCCACAGCCGACGGCATCATTTTGGAAGCGGGCTTTGACAGCAGCAAAGGCAACTATGTGAAGATCAACCATCTGAATGGCTACACGACCCTTTATGCCCATCTTTCTGAGCTGGATGTAAAGGCTGGTGATAAGGTGGCAAAAGGTGATGTCCTCGGCTTGACGGGGAAAACAGGCATGGCGGTAGGCACCCATTGCCATTATGAGATTCAGTTAAATGACGTCTATCAGGACCCTGCAAATTACTTATAAGTATCAGAGAAAAGGCACGCGATTGCGTGCTTTTTCTGTTTATGGTATGATGAAAACATATTTTTTGCAAAGGAGAGATTACCATGAACGTGACATATCTGCACCACAGCGGCTTTTCCGTGGAACTGGAAACAAAGGTCCTGCTGTTCGATTATTATACAGAAGGCGGCCGCAAGGCTTATTTCGACCCTGCGGCATACGGTGATAAGGATATTTTTGTATTTGTATCCCATGCCCATGAAGACCATTACGACAGACGCATCCTGAACTGGGGCGCTCTGCCTAATGTAAAGTACGTCCTTTCTTCCGACGTGCGGACAGAGATGGATTTTGCAGGGGAAATTCTTAGAGTGAATCCCCATGAAAGCCATGATTTTGGCGGTATCCATATCGAAACCCTCCAGTCCAATGATGAAGGCGTGGCATTTCTGGTGAAAGCCGATGGCAAAACCATCTACCATGCTGGTGATCTGAACTGGTGGCACTGGAATGGCGAGCCTGATTTCTTTAACGATGATATCAAAAAGAGCTACACCACAGAGATTGATAAGCTGAAAGGCGAGAAAATCGACGTTGCTTTCGTCCCCGCCGATCTGCGCCTGCAGGATAAATATTTCTGGGCAGTTAATTATTTCCTGCAGACCGTAGGTGCGCCTGTTCTCTTCCCCATGCATTTCTGGGGCAGATTTGATGTCTGCGAAATGCTGAGACAGCTGGGCTATGGCGAAACGATCGTAAAAATTACAAAGGAAAATGAAAAATTTGAAATTTAATTAAGAAATTTTAAGAAAATCTTCAAGTTCTTCCGATGAGATTGGTTTATACTGGAAGAAGCAACTCGTTTCAGGGGAAGATGAGAGGAAGAAAGACATGAAAGGCAAAAACTGGCGTGAATATGAGCCGCCCAAAAAGCAGCGGCAGCCAAGAACCACATATGAGCAGCGCAGCCACCGCCGCAAGCGGAAGGGCGGTTTGCTGGGAAAACTGAAAATTGCGGTGATTTTGTTTGCCATCGGCTACTTTGGCTTTCTGGCATACTATACCTTTTTCCATAAACCATATACGATTGCCCTGGACGCAGGCCATGGCGGCGTGGATATCGGCGCAGAGGGCATCATCAACGAAGTGGAACTGACGGAACGCACCGTTGCGGAACTGCAGACCCTTCTGGAAGAAGATGGGCGTTTTCGCATCATCCTTTCCCGCAAGGAAGGGGAAGATATGTCTATCACCGAGCGGAATGAAAAATTTCAGAAAAAGCACCCTGATCTGATGCTTTCCGTTCACGGCAATGCCAGTGACGACAGCAGCGCCAATGGCTTCGAATGTTATCCATCCCCTCCCGGTTATGAAAACCATGAGGTCAGCCTTGCCTTTGCCCGGCTTCTGGCGGAAGAAATGGAGACCGTAGGGGCAAAGCTGCGGGGCAGCGGTACGGAAGGCGTGCGTTTTGGCTATTATGACAGCAGCGGAGAAAAAGTTCTGGTGGATTCCACTGATATGGAAATTTACGATATGGATACCTTCGGCATGCTGAAAAATATGGATTGTCCTGCTGTTCTGGTGGAACAGTGCTTCATCACTAATGAACAGGATGTAGCAGAATTTGGCACGGAGGAAGGCTGTAAAAAAGCAGCCGCCGCCTATTACAGAGCCATTTGCCGCTATCTGGAAACATTGGAAGAAAACCCAGCCACAGAATAAAAAAGAAAGACCATCGAATTTACGATGGTCTTATTTTTATTGGATGTTCAGATTTTTTTCATCCAGCCGCTTGTTTACGTTTTCCCTCAGCAGGGCATACAGCACAGATACCACAGGGATAAACACCAGCATGCCCAGCACCCCGAACAGACTGCCCCCCAGGGAAACTGCCGCCAGCACCCAGATAGCGGGCAGGCCGATGGAGCCGCCGACCACCTTAGGATAAATCAGATTCCCTTCGATTTGCTGCAAAATCAGGAACATAATGACAAAAGCCAGTGCCTGTGTTGGATTTACTGTCAAAATCAGGAACGCCCCAACGGCGCAGCCGATGAATGCCCCGAAAATAGGGATCAGGGCGGTGAAAGCGATCAGTACCCCTACCAACACAGCGAAGGGGAAGCGGAAAATGGTCATGGCGATGAAGAACATGACACCTAGGATGACGGCTTCCAGGCATTGCCCCGTCAGGAAACTGGAAAAGGTGCGATAGGTTAGGGAACAGATACGCAGGACTTCTTTGGCATGTTCCTCTTTTATATATGCAAAGAACAGCTTTTTCATCTGTCTGCTCAAAAACTGCTGCTGCAGCAGGATATAGCAGGCGAAAACGAAGGAGATAAAGAAAGTGCCGACACCGCTGACAATGCCTGTGGCAACGCTGATGGTGGAATCCAGCATGGTATTTGCGCCTACGCGGAAGAAGGTTACCATCTGATTAAGGATTTCATCCCATTTCAGGTTGGATTCGATCTCTTCGATATACAGGACCAGTTCGGGGTTATTTGCAAAAAGCAGTTCCACTTTTTTCAGCAGAGCAGGAACTTTTTCGGGCAGGGTTTTGCCCAGCATGGCGATGGTGCTGCCCAGTTCAGGCAGAACAACAACGACCACCAGGCCCAAAATGACAATGACCAGAGCCAATGCCAGCACAAGGCTCAGGGGGGCAGCGGCCTTTTCCAGCTTGCTGCCGGGTTTTGCGTGGCCAAACAAGCGTTTTTGGATGCGTCCCATGGGCACGCTCAGCACAAAAGCGATAGCGCCGCCCAGAATAAAGGGCATCAGGATATGCAGGATGAATTTCGCTGCCCCCAGCACCACATCGAACCGCAGCAGGCCCACCAGAATCACCAGAGTAAAAACGATCAACCCCCGCAATTTGCGGATGTTTTCTTTATCTAATTGCATGAGATCAACTCCTCATAATTTCTTAGATGATATTATCAGAAAGTATATCATAAAAAGGTTTTTTTAAGCAATAAAAAGCCAGATCGTTTACAGTTAATTTACATTTTCTCGGCTTTTTTGGGGGATTATTCTTTACAGCGGGGGCATTTCCGTTTAAACTAATATGAGGAATGTCCGATTATTTTCAGAAAGGAAGAAAAACTATGGAAATCAGAACAAGATTTGCGCCCTCTCCTACGGGCTATATGCATATCGGTAACCTGCGTACTGCGCTTTATGAATACCTCATCGCGAAATCTCAGGGTGGTAAATTTATCCTGCGTATCGAAGATACAGACCAGGGTCGTCTGGTGGAAGGCTCCATCGATGTCATCTACAAAACAATGAAAATGACAGGCCTGCAGCATGACGAAGGCCCCGATATCGGCGGCGATTACGGCCCCTATGTACAGAGCGAACGTATGGGTATGTACATGGACTATGCCAAAGAACTGGTAGAGAAGGGCGAAGCATACTACTGCTTCTGCACAAAAGAAAGACTGGAAAGCCTGAAAGAAGCAAATGCAGAAGGCGCTTCCTTCGCAAAATATGACCGCCACTGTCTGCATCTGTCCGCAGAAGAAGTACAGGCAAAACTGGATGCAGGCGAACCCTTCGTAATTCGTCAGAAAATGCCCGATGCAGGCACAACAACATTCAGCGACGTTGTTTACGGCGATATCACAGTAGACAACACAGAACTGGATGACCAGATCCTGATGAAAGCCGATGGTTTCCCCACATACAACTTTGCAAACGTTGTGGATGACCACCTGATGAATATTACGCACGTTGTGCGCGGCAGTGAATATCTGTCCTCCACACCCAAATATAATCTGCTGTATAAGGCATTTGGCTGGGAACCTCCTGTATATGTACACCTGCCTGCAGTTATGCGTGATGCACAGCATAAACTGTCCAAACGTCACGGTGACAAATCCTTCGAAGATCTGGTGAATGAAGGCTATGTCGTAGAAGCGATCATGAACTATATCGCTCTGTTGGGCTGGAGCCCTTCCGATAACACAGAGATCTTCTCCCTGCAGGAACTGGAAGAAAAATTCGATATCGCCGGCCTGAGCAAATCTCCTTCCATCTTCGATATCAAGAAGCTGACATGGATGAACAGTGAATATTTGAAAGCCATGGATTTCGATAAATACTTCGAACTGGCACAGCCTAAGCTGGAAGAAGCCCTGGCTGGTACAGACCTGGATCTGAAAAAGATCGCTGCTCTGCTGCAGAAACGTCTGGAAACACTGAATGATATCCCCGGTCTGGTGGCATTCTTCAAGGAACTGCCTGAATACGGCACAGAACTGTATACCCATAAGAAAATGAAAACAAACGATGAGATCGCCCTGGCTAGCCTGCAGGCTGCTCTGCCCGTGATGGAAGGCATCACAGACTGGAATACAACAGTGATCCACGATACACTGATGGCGCTGGTTGGCGAACTGGGCATCAAGAATGGTCAGCTGCTGTGGCCTGTCAGAACAGCCCTGTCCGGCGAACCTACATCTCCCGGCGGCGCCATGGAACTGGCAGATATCCTGGGTAAGGAAGAATCTATCCGCAGAATCAAAAAAGGCATCGAATTGCTGAGCAAATAAAAATCAAAAGGAATGGCGAAAGCCATTCCTTTTTCTTGTTCATAATTCGTTCAGGATTTCTTAAGAAATTCTTCGGATTTTGTACAAATGCCATTCAAAAATGGATGATATGATAAGAATGTCAAAAGGAACGGACCACCTTTTGAATACATAGTATATACCCTTCCCTAATAATAATTGTAAGCAAAAGAGCAGATCACACCAGAATCTGCTCTTTTGCTTTGTATAGGGGTCAGGGCATCATGCTGTCCATCATGTCATCGATGGCTTCTTCTGCTTTTACTACCATCTTTTTCCCTTTTTTCACGACCTTCTGATAAGCCCGTTTGTCCTTCATCATATAGCCGATGCCTGCCATGGTCATGGCACCGCCGATGAGCATGCCTGTGGTGAATTTGTTCATTTTTTATCCCTCCCTTTTCGATATCTTTATTATGAGCCGAAACAAAAATAATCCTTCTGGAATTTTTTGAAAATAAAAACAGCCTCTGTATGGGATACAGAGACTGTTTTTCATTTACAAAAAGTATCGGGTCAAGGGGCTGAGCTCCTTGCAGGTGTTCGAGGGCAGAGCCCTCGAAGAAGGTCTTTAACCTAAATCATGGATAAACAGACCGCTTCTCAGCTTGGGTTCGAACCATGTGGACTTAGGAGGCATTGTCAGCCCTTCATCTGCCACATCCATCAGTTCTTCCATGGAAGTAGGGAACATAGAGAAGGCCAGCTTCATTTCGCCGCTGTCTACTCTTTCTTCCAGTGCTTTCAGGCCGCGGATACCGCCGATGAAGTCGATGCGCTTGTCTGTTCTGGGGTCGCCGATGGCCAGTACAGGTTCCAGCAGTTCCTTCTGCAGGATGGAAACATCCAGACCCAGTACAGGGTCGTCTGTGATGATCTCTTCTCTTGCTGTCATCTTGAACCAGTTGCCTTCCAGATACAGACCGAAGGTGTGCAGTTCTTCGGGCTTGTAAGGGCCTTCGCCTTCGTAAGGTTCCACGATGAATTTCTTGCCGATCTCTTCCAGGAAACCAACAGCATCATAACCGTTCAGGTCTTTTACCACACGGTTGTAGTCCATTACATAAAGTTCATCTTTCGCAAAGAGAACGGACAGGTAATAGTTGAATTCTTCTTCGCCTGTGTAATCGGGATTCGCTTCTCTGCGCTTCAGGGCAACCTTTACGGCGGAAGCATTTCTGTGGTGGCCGTCAGCAATGTAGAGATTTTCTACATCCTGGAAGGACTGCACCAGCATGCCGATTTCTGTATCACTGTCGATCACCCATACGGTGTGACCGATGCCGTCTTCGGAAACGAAATCATATTCGGGTTTTACTGCTGCTGTCCATCCGTCGATGATGGCTTTGGCAGTGGGATTTTCCTTGTATGCCAAGAAAATTGGGCCTGTGTTGGCGTTCAGCGTATCCACGTGGCGGATACGGTCTGCTTCCTTGTCCGCTCTTGTCAGTTCATGTTTTTTGATGGTGCCGTTGATATATTCATCAACGGAAGTACAGCAAACCAGACCAGTCTGGCTCTTGCCGTTCATGGTCAGGCGGTAGATGTACAGATTGGGCAGAAGATCCTGACCCAATATGCCATTTGCTACCAGAGCATCCATATTTTCCTTCGCCTTTGCGTAAACTTCGTCGCTGTAAATATCTGTGCCCACGGGCAGGTCTACTTCGGCTTTATCTACATGCAGGAAGGACAGGGGTTTGTTCTTTACCATTTCTCTTGCTTCTTCGCTGTTCATTACGTCGTAGGGCAGTGCCGCCACATCTTTTGCGTAATTTGCCGCAGGGCGGATGGCCATAAAGGGTCTGATGGTTGCCATAGGGGTATCCTCCTTATTTCAAAATACGTACTTTGATAACAGTGTTGATTGCGTACAGGTCGTCGATCATATCCTGAATATTCTCAGGTAAATTATCGCATACGATGATGTTATATGCAAGTTCGCCTTTGGAGTTGTTTACCAGTTTGTCGATGTTTACGCTGTATTTGGTGAAAACCGCACCCAGCTGACCGATCATGTTCACGATGTTCTGGTGGCAGATGCAGATACGGGGTTTGCCGTTGTAAGGAACTACGCAGTTGGGGAAGTTCACGGAATTTTTGATATTGCCGTAGGTCAGGTATTCTCTGATCTCCTGAGCCGCCATGATGGCACAGTTTTCTTCGCTTTCAGGAGTGGAAGCGCCCAGGTGAGGTGTTACGATGATATTCCAGGGGTCGCCCAGCAGGTCTTCGGAAGGGAAGTCTGTCATATAGCGGGCGATGATGCCGTCTGCGATGGCTTTTTTCAATGCTTCATTATCAACCAGACCGCCGCGGGCAAAGTTCAGCAGGCGGGCTCCGGGTTTCGTTACGGAGAACAGCTTTTCGTCGAATGTATGTCTTGTTTTATCGTTCAGAGGAATATGTAATGTGATGTAATCTGCCTTGGCAACCAGTTCTTCCATGGATTCTTCATGGACAACGTTGGGGGACAGATGCCATGCGCTTTCCAGGGAAAGGAAGGGGTCATAGCCGATAACATCCATACCTAAGTCCAGCGCGGCATTGGCAACCTGTACGCCGATGGCACCCAGACCGATGACGCCAAGAGTTTTCCCTGCAATTTCGGGGCCGGTATAATTTTTCTTTCCGGCTTCGACAGCTTTTTCAACGTTTTCATCGCCATCTTTCAGGGTCTGTACCCATGTAGCACCGGCGATGATGCGTCTGGAGGATGCAAATAAAGCAGCCAGTACCAGTTCCTTTACGGCGTTGGCATTGGCACCGGGTGTGTTGAATACGGGCACGCCCATTTCTGTGCATTTATCGATGGGGATGTTGTTTGTGCCAGCGCCTGCTCTGGCAACGGCCAGCAGGCCTTTGTTCAGTTCCATCTTATGCATGTCAAAGCTGCGCAGGATAATGCCATTGGGGTCTTCTGCGTTGTTGTCCACAACAAAGGTTTCTTCGGGCAGTCTTGCCAGGCCTGTTTCTGCGATGTTGTTCAAAGTACGAATGGTATACATATCTGTTCTCCTTTTTTCTCTCTTATATGCACGAAAAGGGTCGTTGTTCACGACCCTTTTGAACTCATTTATTTTCCATCTCGAATTTCTTCATGAATTCCACTAATTTTTCCACGCCTTCCACGGGCATCGCGTTATACATACTTGCGCGCATGCCGCCGACGGTGCGGTGACCTTTCAGGTTTTCAAAGCCCTGTGCCTTTGCTTCCTGGATGAATTTGGCGTTCAGTTCTTCTGTAGGCAGAACGAAGGGCGCATTCATCAGGGAACGGTCTTTCTTTACAACAGTGCCGCGGAACAATTCGGACTGGTCCAGGAAATCATAGAGGATGCCAGCCTTATGTTCGTTGATCTTCTGCAGAGCCGCAACGCCGCCCTGCCGTTTCACCCAGTCGAATACCAGGCCCATGAAGTAGATGCCGTAGGTAGGGGGTGTGTTGTAAAGGGAATTATTTTCTGCGTGGATATCATAACGCAGCATGGTCGGTGTGAAATCCATGGCGTTGCCCAACAGGTCTTCTCTCACGATGACTACTGTTACGCCGGCGGGGCCAAGGTTTTTCTGGGCCCCTGCGTAGAGCAGGCCGAATTTTGTAATATCGATTTCCTGAGAGAGGATGGAAGAGGACATATCGCCCACCAGGGGCACATTGCCTGTATCGGGCAATTCCGTCCAGCGTGTGCCGTAAATGGTGTTGTTCAGTGTGATATAGAAATAATCCGCTTCGGGGTCAAATTTCGTTTTATCCAGTTCGGGGATGTGGTCGAAGGTTGAGTCTGCTGAGGAAGCAACGATGTTCACTTTGCCGTAGCGTTTTGCTTCTTCTGCCGCTTTTTTCGCCCACTGGCCTGTGATAACATAATCCGCCTTGTTGTTTTTGTTCATCAGGTTCATGGGGATCATGGCAAACTGGGTTGAGCCGCCGCCCTGCAGGAACAGAATCTTGTAGTTGTCGGGGATATGCATCAATTCTTTGAGATCAGCCTTCGCTTTATTCAAAATTGATTCGAAAACTTTTGAACGGTGGCTCATCTCCATCACTGACATGCCTGCTGAAGGGTAACAAACCAGCTCGCGCTGTGCCTGTTCCAGAACTTCCAAAGGCAGCATGGAAGGACCTGCTGAGAAGTTGTATACTCTTTTTTCCATAGATAAGCCTCCTTACTTCGCTTGATGAGAGACACTTGACCGTCTATTACGGACAATGCCAATATAAGAATTATAACACTTTATAATTTTCAGTCAACCAAAAATGGGTTTTTTTTGGTCCCACTATGAAACTTTGGCGGATGAAGCAAAATTTTTTCAAAGAGAAAAGCAAAGACTGGTAAAATTGACGGACATTTGTCCGCTTTGTATGAACATAGATACAATCAGACAAGGCGGATATCTGAATGGCATGGGTTTACACGATTATATTTTTTATGATAGTATGTCCCATAGGAGAACGATGAAATAAAAATTGAAAGGAGTGCTCATTGTGAAAGTGATCGATCTGACACAGATGATTTCCAATGATATGCCTGTATTTCCCGGCACAGCCCCCGCAAGGCTGGAAGCGGCGAATACCATTGAAAAAGACCATTTTCGGGAGACTATGTTCCATATCACCTCCCATACCGGCACCCATATGGATGCACCTTCCCACCTCTTCGAAGAGGGGACGATGCTGGATGAATTGCCGGCAGAACAATTCGTAGGGAAAGCCCTCGTCATCGATTGTCGCGACCTGAAAGCAGGAGATATCATTGGCATGGAACGTGTGGAAGCCGTTGGGGAACTGGCGGATCAGGCGGATTTCCTGCTATTTAACACAGGCTGGGATGTAAATTGGGATAAAGCAGATTATTTTGGTGATTATCCTGTTGTTTCCATGGAAATTTGCCAGTATGCTCTCGAAAGCGGCAAAAAGGGACTTGGCTTCGATACCATTGGCATCGACCCTGTTTCGGATATGCTCTTGCCCAGACACAGAAAGCTTCTTGGCAACAGAGATATCGTCATCATTGAAAATCTGACGAATCTGGACAAGATTGGCGGCGGTCTGTTCACCTTTGTGGCGCTGCCTCTGAAATATAAGGACGCAGATGGCGCACCTACCCGTGCTGTTGCGATTTTGGAAGATTGATGAAAAAATTCTCCTTCGGCTCATATCCTTTTATATAAAGGAGGCGAGTGCATGAAGGGGATTTTTTTATTTCTGCAAAAAACGCAGGTAAAATTGATTTGCTGTCTTTGTATCATTGGCGGCTGTCTGCTGCATACGGCGATATCGGATGGAGCGGAGGATGCCATTTTTCCTATGCTGGATGCGACCATCGTTCTGGATGCAGGCCATGGCGGCTGGGACCCGGGCAAAACGGGAACCAATGGAAAAAACGAAAAAGACCTGAATCTGGCGGTGGTGGAAAAACTGGCGGACTATCTGGAACAAGGCGGCGCGGAAGTCATCCTGACCCGCAGCAGCGATGATGCCCTTGGCAGTGGCAAGGGGGCGGATATGGCGGAGCGGAAGAAGATTGCCAATGAAACGGGGGCAGATATCCTCGTCAGTATCCACCAGAATGCCTTTCCATCGGCAAAAGCAAAAGGGGCGCAGGTCTTTTACCATAACAGCAGCGAAAATGGGAAGGTTCTGGCGGAATGTGTGCAGGAAAGCCTGAAGAGCCGCGTGGATGGCAGCAATCAGCGGCAGGCCAAGGAAAATAAGGATTACTACATATTAAGAACCACAGAAATCCCTGCCGTTATCGTAGAGTGCGGCTTCCTTTCCAATGGGGAAGAGGAAAAATTGCTGAATGATGCTGCTTATCAGGAAAAACTGGCATGGGCGATTTACTGCGGCATCCTTGACTATTTCGAAAAATTAAGTATGATTTAATATAGAGAAGTATCGATTTTTATCCGAATAGAAAGGGATTTTATATGGAAAATACATTTGAAAAACTGGGGCTGCGCGCGGAGCTGGTGGAAGCGTTGGCGAAGCAGGGCATCGAAGCCCCCACAGAAATACAGCAGAAAATGATCCCCGAAATGCTGACGGGAAAAGACGTCATCGGTCGTTCCGAAACAGGCTCCGGCAAGACGCTGGCTTATCTGCTGCCCATTTTTGAAAAACTGGATATGAACGTAAAAGGCACACAGGCCATTATCCTGACCCCCACCCATGAATTGGCGGCCCAGGTGTTCCATCAGGCGGAACTGCTGCAGGAAAACAGCGGCATTGAAGCGGGCTGTGCCCTGCTCATCGGCGCAGCAGGCATCGGCAGACAGCTGGAAAAACTGAAAACAAAACCCCGTATCGTTGTAGGTTCCGTTGGTCGTATCCTTGACCTCATCAGAAAGAAAAAAATTCAGGCCCACCTGGTAAAGACCATCGTTCTGGATGAAGGCGACAGACTGATGGATGACGGTAACGTGGAAGATGTGGAGGCTGTCATCAAAACCACTTTGAAAGAACGTCAGATCGTTCTGCTTTCTGCTTCTGTCAGCGGCGAAGCTAAGGAAAAAGCCATGAAGCTGATGAAGAAAGACGCCATCGATCTGGAAGCGAAAAGCGGCGGCATCGTGCCTAAGGGCATCAAACATTATTACATCCTTTCCGCCCACAGAGAAAAATTTGCAAATCTGCGCAAAATTCTGGCGGGGGAAAAGCCTGCCAAGTGCATGATCTTCCTGAATAACCCCGAAAATATCGAAGTAACGGTGGATAAACTGAATTACCATGGCATTAAATCCGCTGGTATTTACGGCCAGGCAAGCAAGATGGACAGAAAGAACGCCATGGACGGTTTCCGCGAAGGCCGTATCAATGTTCTGGTGGCATCTGATATCGGTTCCCGTGGTCTGGATATCGAAGGTGTGACCCATATCATCAACTTAGACGTTCCCGAAGAACCCACCCACTATCTGCATCGGGCAGGTCGCTGCGGCAGAAAGGGCATGGAAGGCACAGCCATCACCATCGTAACACCTTACGAACGCAAGTGGGTCCATAAATACGAAAAGGCATGGGGTCTCAAGTTTGAACAGAAGGAAATGTCCTATGGTAAACTGGTGGACAGCCAGAAAACCAAAAAAGACATCATCAAACCCATGAAAAAGAAAAAACTCATGATTGAGGATAAATGGGTAGAAGGCGACGGCTGGGGCGAATTTGGCGACTGGGAGGATGATATCATCATCGAAGTTGGCGGCGGCGACTCCAAGAAGAAAAAGCATAAAAAAGAAAAAGACGAGTTCCCCTTTGCTTCTTCCAAGACTAAGAAAAAAGACGGCAAAAAAGGCAAGAAAGAGAAGAAAGCGGATGAAGATTTGGGCTTCTTTGCGAAAAAAGCAAAAAAACTTGCTGAAAAAGAGGCAAACCGCCAAAAAAGTCAAAAAAAATAATTGTCCAAAAGGCGATTATCGGTTATGATAATGAAGAAGTGCATTTAATGAAAAAATGATTTTTAAGGAGGATTCAACTATGTGCGATAAATGCGGATGCGGTCACGATCACGAACATGATCACGTACACGAAGAAATGGAAATGGAAACATTAACACTGACACTGGATGACGATACAGAAATGGAATGTGGTATTCTGGGCGTTTTTGCAGTAGATGGTATCGAAGGCAAAGAATACATTGCCCTGCTGCCTCTGGAAGACGAAACAGTTCTGCTGTATGAATACAAAGAAAACGAAGAAGGCATCGAACTGCTGAATATCGAAAGCGATGATGACTTCGAAAAAGTATCCAATACATTCTACGATCTGTTTGACGACGAAGACTGATCAAAATAAAAAAGGGCGGGGATGGGCAACTATCCCTGCTTATTTTTTTCATACCGAAGATTGGAGAGAATAAAAATGAAAGGAAAACGACTGACGGCTCTGGCTATGGCGGCCATGCTGGGCGTTTCTGCGGTGCAGCCTGTTTTTGCGGCGGACTGGCAGAGTGCCAACCCACTGATCGCCCATGCCCTGGGGGAAGCCGATGGTAAAATTGAAACAAATTCCAAGGAAGCCTTCATCACATCCTGGCAAAATGGGTTCCGCGTGGTGGAAGGGGATTTTACTTATACTTCCGATGGCACACTGGTGGTGCGCCATGATTTTGAAGCCGATGGCTCCTATTACCGCCTGGAGATCGAGCCCAACGGCAATCTGGTGATGGATTCCAAAACTTACGTGGAAACACCTGCGGTCTATGAACAGACACCTATGACAGCGGTAGACCTGCTCTATCTGATGGTGGAATACCCCGATATGTATCTGGTGACAGATACAAAGGATACAGATAAAGCCACGGTGCAGAGACAGTTCCGAGATCTGAAAAATATCGCGACGAATATCGGCGCGCCAGAGGTTCTGGATCGTATCATCCCACAGATTTACAATAAAGAAATGCTGAACTGGGTGAAGGAGATCCATCCTTTCCAGAACTGGATTTTCACCCTGTATCTCTATGCATATCCCGATTATAAGGACATTGCTTCTTTCTGCGTCAATAATGGCATCGATACGGTGACATTGCATGTAGATAGGGCGACGAAGGAAAATGTCAGCATCCTGAAGGCCAGCGGTCTGAAGGTCTATGCCCATACCATCAATCGCTATCTGATCTTCCAGGATGTGCTGGAAAATGGCGTGGATGGCATCTATACCGATCGCATCAAGCCCTATGAACTGGAATGGGTCGGTCTGGAAAACAGCAGAAGCACAGCGGAACAGACCTTTGTTGTGAATGATAAGGAAATGACCTTTACCACACTGGATATTTTCGGCAAGGCCCATGCGCCCCTGCGCCAACTGGCGGAAGCAGGCAGAAAATTCTCTGCGGAATATCATAAGGAAGAAGGCACTTTGAATCTGACTCTGGGCAAAAAATTCACAACTCTGGGCAATGAAATGCTCATGGATGACAGCGGCAGACTGGTGACGAAAAAAGCCGATTTCAAGCTGCTTCTGGGCGGCAAGGAAACAGGCATCCAGTGCTTCTATGTGGACGGCGAAGTGTACGCTCCTGTGGAAGATATCCTTGCCATCGTTCAAAAATAAATATTGCGAAAAAAAGTCTTAAGATTGGTTTTCTTTTGGAAAACGGCCTTCTTAAGACTTTTTTTGTTGTTTTTTGTCGAAAACCGCCGTAAGATAAAAGAGTGTACAAAAGAGCAAAGGAGGAATTCCCTTGGATGAAGAACGGAAAAAGCATTTGAAGCGTCTGTATTTCAAGACCCTTGCCATCACTCTGGCGGTCTGCGTCGCCCTGATGGGTGTGGCCTACGGCGTGTTTTTATATATGGTGGGCGGTCTGAACCGCTCGGAACTGGATGAAAGCAATCTTTCCGTCAATGAAGAATACGGAGACGGAAAAATCATGAATATCGCTCTGTATGGTGTGGATTCCAGAAATCACGATTACCAGGGGCGTTCTGATGCTATTATGATCGCTTCTGTCAATGGCAAGACGGGAAAAGTAAAGCTGATCTCCATTGCCCGGGATACCCACGTTTCCGTACCCGGTTATTATGATACGAAGATCAACCATGCCTATGCCTACGGCGGCCCAGAACTGGCGATCCAGACCTTGAATGAAAACTTCGGCATGAATATTACAGATTATGTGACAGTAAATTTCGATTCCCTGGCGGAAGTCATCGATGAAATGGGCGGCGTTATGGTAGATGTAACGGAAGCGGAACGTCAGCAGGTCAATGCCTATCTGCTCAGCGGCGAACCCCTGCAGGAAACGGGCTATATCAATTTGAACGGCCCCCAGGCGGTCAGCTATTCCCGCATCCGAAAGATCGACAGCGACAGCATGCGCGCCTCCCGACAGAGAGAAGTCCTTTCCTCTCTGTTTGAAAAGGCACTGGAAATCAACCCTCTGGAATACCCTTCCTATGTGCGGAAATTTGCCCCTATGGTGGAAACCTCTCTGAGTAATGAGGAGATTTTGAAGATGGCATCTGTTGGCCTGAAGGGCAGCGATCTTTCTTTGGAACAGGCGGCCTTCCCCAATGATCATATCGAATCCACAGGCCAGACCATCAACGGCGGCTGGTATTATGTATACGATCTGGAGCAGGCAAAAGACATGCTGCAGCAGTATATTTATGAGGATATCCCCTTTGAAGAATACGGTCTGACAACAGAAACCACGGAAGAAACAGATTAAAAAAATTAAAAAAGTGGTTGACAAAAAATTTCAACGGCGTATAATTGGGTACAAGTTCAAAAGAACAAAGGCAATGAAAAGAAGAGTACTTCCTGGATGATTTTACAGAGAACCTCCGGTAGCTGCGAAGGAGGAAATGCGGAAAGGTAGGAAGATGGTCTTGGAGCCGCGCACCGAGAGGAATCCCCTTTAGGCTGCGACGGGAGCGCCCGTGAAAGCGCCAGAGTATCGGTAATTTTACCCGTACTTGTAGAGGCTGTAGCTGTGAGGCTATGGTGAATTAGGGTGGTAACACGAAGCATATTTGCTCTCGTCCCTGAGTTTTATACTTAGGGGACGAGAGTTTTTTAGTTTTAGAAAAGGTGGTTTAAAAATGTCTAATCAGGAAACGATGATTCGCTTAGAGGACATCAAAAAACGCTTCCGCACCAAGGCGGGGGAATTGGAAGTACTCCATGGTGTGAGCGCAGATATCAAAAAAGGCGAAGTATTCGGTATTATTGGTCTGAGTGGCGCCGGTAAAAGTACACTGGTGCGCTGCATCAACCTGCTGGAACGTCCCACTGGGGGCAAAGTTTATCTGGACGGCGTGGAACTGACGGCGCTGCCTGAAAAAGAATTGAGACAGCAGCGCAGACATATGGGCATGATCTTCCAGCAGTTTCACCTGCTGATGCAGAAAACAGCGCTGGATAATGTTTGCTTCCCTCTGCTGATCTCCGGTGTATCCAAGGAAAAGGCAAAGGAAAGAGCAAAAGAACTGCTGGAGCTGGTTGGCCTGGCGGACAGAATGGATTCCTATCCCGCACAGCTTTCCGGCGGCCAGAAGCAGAGAGTAGCTATCGCCAGAGCTTTGGCAACAGAGCCTAAAGTGCTTCTTTGCGACGAAGCAACATCCGCTCTGGATCCTAACACAACAGCCGGTGTTCTTGCTCTGCTGAAGGATATCAATGAAAGACTGGGCATCACCATCGTTGTGATTACTCATGAAATGAGTGTTATCCAGAGAATCTGTGACAGAGTAGCCATTATCGATGGCGGCCTCATCGCAGAAGAAGGCGACGTAGAAGAGGTGTTCCGTGCGCCCAAAACAAAGATCGGTCGGGAATTGGTGTTGCATGAAGGCTCCAACCGAGAGGCCTACACAGGCGACCTGCCCAACTGTTATCGCCTGGTATTCAGGGGCGGCAGCGAAAATGAACCTGTTCTGGGTCAAATGATGATCGACTTAAAAGGCCTGGTAAATATCCTGGCGGCAAATACAAGAACCATCGATGAGCAGGCCTTTGGCCAGATGGTCGTGCAGTTCCCCGAAGATGAAGAACTGAGAACAAAAATGATCCAGTATCTGACAGACAGAGGCGTAGTAGTAGAGGAGGTAGAATATGTTTAAGGAAGGTATGTTATCCCTTGTGGTTTCCGGCTTCTGGGAAACTATCTATATGACACTCATCTCCACACTCTTTGCCTATCTGATTGGTCTGCCCCTTGGTCTGATCCTGGTGGTGACAGATAAGGATGGCATCAAGCCTGTTCCCTGGCTGAACAGGCTTCTGGGAACGATCATCAACTTTATCCGTTCCGTTCCCTTCCTGATCCTGCTGGTAGCGGTGATGCCCTTTACAAAAGCAGTCGTTGGCACGGTAATTGGTCCTAAGGCAGCTATCGTTGGTCTGCTGATCGCAGCAGCGCCTTTCGTAGCCCGTATGGTGGAATCTTCCCTGAAGGAAGTAGAAAAAGGCGTCATCGAAGCGGCACAGTCTATGGGCGCTTCTCCTTTCCAGATCATGGTAAGAGTGCTGCTGCCTGAAGCGAAGCCTTCCCTGCTGGTAGGCGGTGCCATCAGCATCACAACGATCCTTGGCTATTCCGCAATGGCAGGTTTCGTTGGTGCCGGCGGTCTGGGCGCTATTGCGACAAACTATGGTTACTATCGTGGTCAGCAGGATATCATGTATGTTATGGTCATCCTGATGGTCATCATCGTACAGGTATTCCAGGAAGCGGGTATGCGTATTTCCAAACACACAGACAGAAGACTGTAAATCCCAATGGGATTACATATAAAAATCAAAAGCAATTATATTTTTAAAAACAAGGAGGAAATGTACTATGAAGAAATTATTTGCAATCTTACTGACAGGCGTACTGACACTGGGCCTGGCTGCTTGCGGTGGCTCCGAAGCTCCTGCAGAAGACACATCTGCTGATGCGATCACACTGAAAATCGGTGCTTCTCCCACACCCCATGCTGAGATCCTGGCTGCAGCAAAAGACGAACTGGCAGCAAAAGGCATCAACCTGGAAATCGTAGAATTCACAGACTATGTTCAGCCCAACCTGGCAACAGAATCCGGCGACCTGGATGCAAACTACTTCCAGCACCAGCCTTATCTGGATTCCTTCAATGCAGAACAGGGCACAAACCTGGTTTCCATCGGTCAGGTTCACTTTGAACCCATGGCGATCTATGCTGGCACAGTAACTGATCTGTCTGCTATCCCCGAAGGTACAAAAGTTGGTATCCCCAACGACGGTACAAATGGCGGCCGTGCGCTGCTGCTGCTGGAAGCTAACGGTCTGATCAAATTGAATCCCGAAGCTGGTATCTCTGCAACAAAACTGGATATCGTTGAAAATCCTCTGAACCTGGAAATCATTGACATGGAAGCTGCTCAGCTGCCTCTGTCTCTGGGCGACCTGGGCATCGCAGTTATCAATGGTAACTATGCAATGCAGAATGGCCTGACATCCGAAGATGCTCTGGCGATCGAAGGCGCTGATTCTGTAGCAGCTACAACATACGGCAACGTAGTAGTAGTTAAAGCCGGCAATGAAAATGCACCTGGTCTGGCAGAATTGATGGAAGTACTGCAGGGCCCCACAATCGCTGAATTTATCAACAATACATACGGCGGCGCAGTTGCTCCTATGAACTAATTAAGAAACAAAAAAAGACGACCGAAAGGTCGTCTTTTTTAATGTTGAAATTATTGTTTTCCTGTGGAGCCAATACCACCTCTATCCGTATTGCCAAGATCATCTGTTTCTTCAAATGTAAGAACAGGCTGGTGTTCAAAGATACGGAACTGGCAGATACGGTCATTCACTTCGATGACGGTATCTCTTAGGGCATATGCAGGCATGAACCACTGATCGTTGTTGCCGCAGTAGCTTTCATCCACGATACCGCAGTGGTTTGTCTGGATGATGCCGAAGTTCTTGAAGGTGGAGCTGCGAGGCACGATATGGGCTTCATAGCCCTTGGGCAGCTGCATGGCGATACCAAGGGGGATCAGCTTGAATTCGCCGGCTTTCAGTTCTACCTTTTCTGCTGCGCGCAGGTCGATCCAGTCGGATTTGCCGTCGATGTAGCGCAGCTTTTCGATTTTATCGCTTAGATATCTGATTTTGATGGTTTCCATATGATATTCCTTTCTTATTCCGCATTGTACAAGTACAGAGAACTGTTTTTCAAAGATTTCTGTACATCGATGATCCGCTGGTTGAAGGAGCCTTTCCAGTGTAGCTTGCTGTCCTTTAGGTCTTCCATAAATCTGCCGTCTACCAGTACGTCGATATACTGCATCGTCGGCAGGGCGCTGATCTCTTCCCAGCGATAGCCGGTGTACAGCCATACGTTTTTATCGGGATATTCCAGCTTTACCTTTCTCGCCAGGCGTTCAATGCCCATGCGGTTGCCTTCGTATAGGGGGTCGCCGCCGCTGAAGGTGATGCCGCTGATGTAGTCACGGCTCAGAATATCGAAGAGCTCTTTTTCCGCATCTGTATCGAAGGGGATACCGCTTTCGGGGTCCCATGTCTGGGGGTTATGGCAGCCTTTGCAGTGATGAGAGCAGCCGCTGACCCAAAGCACCACCCGCAGCCCTTCGCCGTTGAGCATATCGTCTTTTGTGATGTTATGATAACGCATTACATACTCTTCCTTTCTGCAATTTCAGCCATTTTCGCATCGTTCAGGCGGCTGTCGCCCTTGACACGGGAATAGGAAAGGTAGCCGTTCATTCTGTCGATTTTTGTCAGGTTGCTGCTGCCGCATTTGGGGCAGGTATCCATTTCCAGTTCCTGATGGCCACAGTCGTCACAGTATGCCAGAGAAAGGTTTACCCCTTCGTAGAAACCCATCTTCATGGCGCGGCGCACCAGTGTGCGGACAGCATCCAGATTATAATCGATGGGATATTTTACATACTGAATTTTACCGCCATTAGACAAATCCCAGAAGCGTTTTTCCAGATCCTGTTTTTCGATGGGGGTAATGTCCTCTGTTACATGGCAGTGGAAGCTGTTGGAAACATAAGGTCTGTCGGAAACATGCTCGATCACACCATATTTCTTGCGGAATTGTGTCACCTGCAGGCCGCACAGGCTTTCCGCGGGGGTGCCGTAGATGGCGTACAGATTGCCGTCGGCTTTCTTGAATTCCGTGATTTTCTGATTGATATGTTCCATTGTTTCGATGGCAAACTGCCCATCTTCCACCAGAGACTTGCCGTTATGCAGCTCCTGCAGTTCGTTCAGGGCAGTGATGCCGAAGGACGCCGTTGCGGATTTCAGCAAAGGTTTGATTTTATCATGGAAATGCAGATGGCCGCCATAGAAGCCGCCTTCGCAGTAAGCAAGGGGGTTTGTGGAGGCGCGCATTTCGCCCAGATAAGCGTAGGTTCTGATGTGTAACTGTCTGATCAGTTCCAGATAATAATCCAGCACTTCAAAGAAAGGCTTGCTTTCCTGTTTTGCTTTGGCATAAATCATAGGCAGATGCAGGCTGACTGCACCGATGTTGAAACGACCTACATAAACAGGCTGGTCGTTTTCATCTGCAGGTTCCATGCCGCCTCTTTCATACCAAGGGGAAAGGAAGGCTCTGCAGCCCATGGGGCTGATGATAGCGCCATATTTTTTATACATTTCCGCCACATAGCCTTCGCCTGTCAGGGAAAGCCAGTCGGGATACATGCTTTTGGAAGAGCAGAGGATACCTGCTTCGAACACATCTTCCAGTTCCCCGCCGGGGCCGTGGAGATTTTCGTCATAGAGGAAAACCAGTTTCGGGAACAGAACAGGTTTTTTGCAGGTTTTCTTGCCCTGACCCTTGCGGCGTACGTTCAGCATGGAAATAGACGCCATTTTCGCGAATTTGCCTGTGCCTGTGCCGAAGGTCATGGTGATGAAGGGATAATCGCCGCGGCTGGATGCTACGGTGTTAAATTTATATTCCCATCCCTGGAAGCCCTGGTCGAAATCCTTCTGGATATCCTTCATGGTCTCTCTGTCTGCCACACGGGCAGTCAGACCCAGGTCGATATAACGGCGGTAATATTTTTCATAGCTCTTTTCTGCGTAGGGTTCCAGCAGCAGGTCTACGGAAGGCACCGTAAAGCCGCCGTACTGCTGGCTGGCAGCGGAAAGAACGATATCGCCGATGACGTCGAAAGCAACTTCCAGTGTTTTGGGTTCGTTGTACCACAGGTTGCCCATTTCGAAACCCCCTGTCAGCACTTCTTTTACATTGAACAGACAACAGTTCATAGTGTCACGTCTGGCGGACATATCGTGGATATAGATATAGCCGTCTCTGCAGGCCTGCAGTTCTTCTGTTGTCATAAAAAATTTCTGATACAGTTCCTTGTTCAGCTGATTGAAGATGAGGGAACGCTTTGTGGAAACAAGGGCACTGTCGGAATTGCTGTTTTCCTTGTCGCCGATATACATGATGGACTGGCTTTTTTTGTAAACCTCATCCAGCATTTTTACGAAATCCTGCTTATAGTTGCGGTAATCGCGATAGCTTTTGGCAACCTCGGGCTTTACCTTTTCCAAGGCGCTTTCCACGATGTTGTGCATTTCCGCAATGGGAATGCCTTCCTGGCCCAGGGAACGGGCCTTTTCTTCTACGTATTCGCAGAGAAAATCCAGTTCTTCCTGGGTGAATTTTACCATGGCCCGATATGCAGATTTATTGACTGCAACCACGACTTTCTGCACATTCCATGCTTCGTGGGTATTATCTTTTTTGATGACGTACATGTTTTTTCCTCCTTTATAGGCAAGAGTACCCTAGTGAAATACTGGGGCTTGTCTATAAATATACCATATCTGGAATTGAAACACAAGATGTTGTGTTATATAAATCAAAATATAGTGGTTTGTTCTGAATTTACTCGGTCAGCCGAGCCTGTTTTACGGCATGATGCCAGCCTTTTACCTTTTCCTCTGCTTCTTCCTGGGGAAGGCTGGGGTTGAAGGCTGCGGAAACCTGCCAGTTTCTGCGGATTTCAGTCAAATCAGACCAATACCCAACTGCCAGGCCTGCCAGATAGGCTGCACCCAGGGCGGTGGTTTCCAGTGTGGAAGGGCGCAGGACAGGCACGCCTGTGATGTCGGACTGGAACTGCAGCAGGAAAGAGTTGGCAGCGGCGCCGCCGTCTACTCTCAGTTCCGCCAGAGGGATGCCTGCATCCTGTTCCATGGCGTGGAGCACGTCATAGGTCTGATATGCCATGGATTCCACCGTTGCACGAACGATATGATTGCGGTTTGCCCCGCGGGTCAGACCAGTCAGGGCACCCCTTGCGTAAGGGTCCCAGTAGGGCGCGCCCAGACCAACAAAAGCGGGCACTAAGTATACGCCGCAGGTGTCAGGAACTTCCTTGCAGAGGCCTTCTGTTTCCCCTGCGGAGGAGATCAGTTTTAATTCATCACGCAGCCACTGGATAGCCGCGCCGGCTACGAAGATAGAACCTTCCAGGGCATAAGTGATTTTTCCATCCAGACCCCATGCGATGGTCGTTACCAGACCATTTTTAGAGGAAACGGGTTTGTCCCCTGTGTTCATCAGAAGGAAACCCCCTGTGCCGTAGGTATTCTTCGCTGTGCCGGGGGAGAAGCAGGCCTGTCCGAACAGGGCGGACTGCTGGTCGCCCGCTGCTCCTGCGATGGGGATAGCTGCACCGAAGAGAAGGGGCAGGGTGTTGCCGAAAACGCCGCTGGAAGGGTGTACTTCCGGCAGGATGCCTGCGGGAATTTCCAGAAGTTCCAGCAGTTCCTTGTCCCATTCCAGGGTATGGATATTGAAGAGCATCGTCCTGGATGCGTTGGAATAGTCTGTGGCGTGTACCTGACCGCCTGTCAGGTTCCAGATGAGCCATGTGTCGATGGTGCCGAAGAGCAGATTGCCGCTGTCCGCCAGTGCTTTTGCTTCGGGTACATTCTGCAGGATCCATCTGATTTTTGTTGCGGAGAAATAGGCATCAATGAGCAGACCTGTTTTTTCTCTGATCTTATCTGTCCAGCCTGCTTCCTGCAGGGAATCGCAGTAGGGGGCCGTTCTTCTGCATTGCCAAACGATGGCGTTATGTACGGGCTTGCCGTTGCGCTTATCCCAAAGGATGGTGGTCTCTCGCTGGTTGGTGATGCCGATGGCGGCGATATCCTCTGCGGAGATATTCAGTTTGGCAATGGCTTCGCGGGCCACTTCCAGCTGTGTTTCCCAGATTTCCGAGGCATCATGCTCTACCCAGCCGGG
Source organism: Anaerotignum sp. (assembly GCF_017483025.1). GTDB lineage: Bacteria > Bacillota > Clostridia > Lachnospirales > Anaerotignaceae > Anaerotignum_A. The sequence continues at coordinate 38,309 of NZ_JAFUMA010000106.1, forward strand.
TTCGGGATAATATTGTTTGAACTCCTTCTGGGCAACGCTGTGCATCTGTCCGTTCTGGTCAAATAAAATCGCGCGGGAGCTGGTGGTTCCCTGGTCTAAGGAAAGGATATATTTCATGGCGGATTCCTCCTTTTTCTGTCGGTTAGTCACTAAAAATAGTATAGCAAAAAGCATGTGGCCCCACAAGCGAACAAAGCGAGAAAGAAAAGCCAAAAAAGAAAGCCCCTGAAAAGGGGCTTTTTGGTTATCTCATATAAGGGTTTGTTTTGCGTTCTGTTTCCAGTGTTGTGGCAGGGCCGTGGCCGGAATAAACCTGATAATCGCCGGGCAGAGCCGCCAGCTTTTTCAGGGATACTGTGATATCGGCCCAGCTGCCTGTGGGCAGGTCTGTTCTGCCGCAGCTGCCCTGGAAGAGGGTGTCGCCGCTGAAGATGACATCTTTGCCGATGAAACAGATGGAGCCAGCTGTGTGACCGGGGGTTTCCAGTACAGTGAATTCCATATCGCCCACTTTTACCACATCGCCGTTGCTTACCTGTACATCAGGATGCACGATGATGGGAGCGCCAACGAACTGAGAAACGTTCAGGGCAGGGTCTGTGAATAAGGGCATTTCCTGCACTGCGCCAACGATCTTGCAGCCGTAGTGTTCAGCTACTTCATTGACAGAGCCGATGTGGTCGTAATGACCGTGGGTCAGCAGGATATGTGTCACTTTCAGGTTATTTTTTTCAATATAGGAATACAGGGGAGCGGGATTGCCGTCGCAGTCGATGATGGCTGTGATGCCATTGTCATCGGAAACAACATAGCAGTTTGTGCCGACAGAACCTGCAGCGTAGCATGCAATTTTCATGGGGATTCCTCCTTGGTTCGTTCAGATTTCATTATTTCAAATTATACCAATCCTGTGGGCAATTTGCAACAGAAAAGGCGCAGTCGTTGAAAAGAGAAAGAGCCTGTGGTAGTATTTGGGAAAAGGATGAAATGAATTTTGAAAAGGAAGAAGA
>NZ_JAFUMA010000107.1 GCF_017483025.1 Anaerotignum sp.
CAACCCGGGAGGACCATACAGCAAAACGTGGTCTAAGGCTTCTTTTCGCTGTTTCGCCGCCTCGATGAACACGCGCATATTCTCTTTTACACTTTCCTGCCCGATGTATGTTTCCAGCGCAGCAGGACGCAGTTTTGGCTCCAGCTCGCGGTCTTCTTCCCGCAGGCCGGTGGTCAAAATTCGTCTGTTTTCCAACGTAAACACCTGCTTTATTTAATCATTAGAATGTAATCATTTTCTTAAGTGCAGCCTTCAGGATATCTTCCGTAGACATTCCTTCCGCCGCCACAGCATTGACTGCTTTCGCCGCTTCGCTGCGGCTATAACCCAGAGCCGTCATGGCATCAATGGCTTCAAATTTGGCATCGCCGCCAATGGAAGTTTCTACGATACCTTCCAGCTCTTCGCCGCCCATGGAAAGGGCTTCTTCTGTTTTGAATTTATCCTTCAATTCCAAAATCACACGCTGGGCAGTTTTTCTGCCGACACCCGGCGCCTTGGAAAGGGTCTTCACATCATCGGACAAAATCGCCATGATGATTTCTGAAGGCTTCAGCATGGAAAGGAAACCCAAAGCCCCTTTCGGCCCAACGCCGCTGACTGTCAGCAGCTTATGGAACATTTCCTGTTCCTCCTGAGAAGCAAAGCCATACAGACTCATGCCGTCCTCTTTCACACTGAAATAGGTGAAAACCTTCACTTCTGCGCCCGTCTGGGACAACTTTGCCAGGGTCGCAGGGGAAACAAATACCTGATAGCCAATGCCGCCTGTCTCTATGATGATGTAACTTTCCGCACGCCGCTCCAGCGTGCCTTTGATATATGAAATCATTTTCTCACCAAATTTCTCGATAGTTCAAGCGGAGCCTCAAGTCCTCCGCTTTTCACAAATATTATACCGAACCAAAGCCTAAAGGGCAAGCGAACACGAACATGTTTTTGTATTTCTCCTATCAAAATGAACAAAAATATAAGCCTCTTCCTCTGCGCCAAAACGCCGAAATTTTCTCTTACAGATTTTTTCATTTTGAAATTCTTTTTTCCCAAGTGATAAACTATATATAGTGTTAAAACTCATTTTCCTTAAAAGCAAACACTATATATGATAAGGAGAGATTTCAATGAAACGTATCAAATATGCCTGTCTGGAACAGACTTTGCACTTCTTCGTACAGGATTCTACAGCCCTGCGCACAGCAAAGGACGAATTCGAAATGTATAAAAAAGGACTGGACCGCAACAAAACTGCCTATAAAGTCCTTTCCGAAGAAGCGCAGCCTGATGGCTCCCTCATCGTAAAGCTGAAAAAGCAATACAATACATACGATTGCGGTTCCTATTTAGACTAAAAATTTAGCCCCAAGTCATCTGACTTGAGGCTTTTTTTATTTGCTCAATGCATTTACTTTCTCTGTAATATATACTTCCACTTCTTCATAAGGAATGCCCAGAGCCATGGAAAATTCCCGATGGAGCAGTTCTTTTGCCAGCTTGCCGAATTCCTGCTCGGTCTTTGCCAGCTTCTTGCCGTTTTCCACCATCGTTTTTTCCTTAATATAAACTGTTTTAATGAGCTTCACCAGGTCTTCGCACTGGTGGGTATCCAGACAGCCTTTATATTTTTCGCTCAGCGCACGGACATCCCGTCCTTCAAATTCCTCCTCCTGAATATCAGGGATCTGTTCAATGAGATGCTCCGCCTGTTCCTTTGTCAAAATAGCACGCATGAACACCTTCGTATCCACCGGCGCATAAATGGAACCGGAGCCGAAGACAGGCGCCAGCGTATAATATTCCTTCCCGCTGCGACCCATAGGGGTGCCAACCGGAATACCGATCTCCTCAATGCGGCAAATGCCATTATTCCCGTAAATCACATATTCACCTTTTTGAAACATCGTTCTCCCCTCCTGCATCGCGTTTTTTTCTACAATCAATAAAAGTGCAGCACGCAACCGGACTTTTCCAGCCGCATACCACACTTTTATTTTATCACGAAAATTTTTTCTGATGCAAATGGGAAAAATCCCGAAAAAATCAATCCATTACGACCAGTTCAATATCCGCTTCCTCCAAAATGGCCCTGGACAGCTCATCGGGGTACTCCCCTTTGAAAACGATTCGTTTGATGCCCGCGTTTACCAGCATTTTGGCACAGATCACACAAGGCTGCAATGTAATATAAATCGTCGCACCTTCTGTGCTGACGCCGATCTTCGCCGCCTGGATGATGGCATTCTGCTCTGCATGGAGGGCACGGCAAAGCTCATGGCGCTGACCAGAAGGGATATTCAGGCGTGTTCTTTCGCAGCCGCCGATCTCTGTACAATGCTTCAGGCCGGAAGGCGCACCATTATATCCTGTTGTGATGATGCGGTTATCCTTTACGATGACCGCCCCAACCTGTCTGCGCAGGCAAGTAGAACGGGTCTTCACGATCTCCGCGATTTCCATAAAATATTCGTCCCAGCTTTTTCTCACTGTAATAACCTCCTCTTCTTGAGGGTTTCACCCTCAAACTCCCACCAAGGGTATCTGGTCAAAGCATCTTCCTTTCAGGAAGACGGCTTCGCCGTCCCATTGGGGGCATAGCCCCCTAGCTAGCGGCTTTGCCGCAACGGCACTAATCTTGACGGTACTCTCACCCCTGGAAGCCGATATGCAGAAACTAACGTTTCTGCAAAAGCTAATCTTTTTCAAAAATAACACAAAACAGATACAAAAACAATATGAAGCAATAAAAAAGCCCCTCAAATGAGGGGCAATTCATCATACGATTAAATGCATTTTCTTTGCTTCGTGTGTCAGTTCTTCTCTGAATTCAGGCGCAGCCAGGGAAATGATCAGTTTCGCTCTTTCGCTTGCTGTTTTGCCTTTCAGGCGAACAATATTATTTTCTGTTACCAGATAATCTACTTCGTTCTTGGATGTTGTTACGATGGAGCCGGGTGTCAGGATAGGCTTGATCTTGGAAATCTGGCCATTTTTCGCTGTGGATGTCATGGCGATGAAGCCTTTGCCGCCTCTGGACATATTTGCACCGCGCACGAAGTCCACCTGACCGCCGGAGCCGCTATAGTGTGTTGTGCCCAGGCTTTCTGCACAAACCTGGCCAAACAGGTCGATTTCCACGCAGGCATTTACGGAGATGAAGTTATCATGCTGGGCGATCACGTAAGGGTTATTTGTATAATCCACGGGGTGCATCTCGAAAGCAGGGTTATCATCCATGAAATCGTACATTTTCTTAGAGCCCCATGCCAGTGTTGCGATAGTCTTACCAACGTGGATGGGTTTCTTCATATTTGTAACTGCGCCGCATTCGATCAGGTCTACCATACTGTCTGTAAACATTTCTGTATGGATACCCAGATCTTTTTTATCCTGCAGAAGAACGCCTACTGCGTTGGGGATACCGCCGATGCCCAGCTGCAGTGTTGCGCCATTGGGTACTTCATCCGCGATCATGCCGCCGATCTTTTTATCGATATCTGTCAAAGGTGCGTTGGGCAGTGTCAGCAGATCCTTGGAAACTTCGCACAGGGCTGTTACTTCGGAAATATGGATCAGGTTGTTGCCCATAACACGGGGCATTTTATCGTTTACTTCCAGCAGGATGATGGATGCTTTATTTTTCATTGTGGGAACTTCTGCTGCAGCCATGCCGCATGTGAAGTAGCCATGTTTATCCATAGGGGAAACTTCCGCATAGAATACATCCAGTCTGGGCATGCATTCTCTCCAGTATTCGGGAGCAGTGCTGTAGTTATTGGGCACGTATGTGTAGATACCCTGCTGTACTACCTTTCTGCCTGCGCCGCCTGTGAACCAGGATACGTAGTCGTATCTGCCCTTCAGTTCGGGATTCATGAATGCGCTGCCTTTTACAGACAGGATACCATGGTGTTCCACACCTGTGATCTCGCCTCTTTTTGCTCTTTCGCCAACAGCATTACAAATTGTCTGGGGCTCTTCCAGACCTGTAGGACAGGCACAGATATCTCCAGATTTTACATACATTGCAACCTCTTCGGGAGTTTTCAGTTTTGCACGATACATTTCCTGAAATTTGTTCATGTCGTCTCTCACCTTTCTCATTTTTCGCGATTATTTTCGTTCAAAATACACAAGAATTTTATGATTTTTCATCTTTTGCATACAAAATACGAACTTTTAATTGTATTTTAGCACAAATAAAAGCCAAAAGTAAAGGCATATTCTGCTCTGTTCTTCAAATTATACAACATTTCAGACAAAAAATCAGCATTTTTGTCCTACATCTATTTTTTCATCTTCTATATTGACTCTCACAATATGGTATCCTTTATGATAAGCCTGAGCTCAAGAAAAACACAAATTTGTGAGGTGAATATCATGTTGAAAATCGGTGATTTTTCTAAACTGTCTCAAATCAGCATCCGTATGCTGCGCCATTATGATGACCTGAGCCTGCTGCCCCGTCTGCAAAAAAGCATAAACAGTGCAAAAAAAAGAGACCCCAAACGGAGTCTCTTTTCTTATATTTAAAATATTTTAAATATCTTTTTTATGCCTGATTTATGTGAATATATCAATTAAATCAGGTACTGCTGTACTTCTGCGGGAAGCAGATCAGTTTTGCGGCTGATGATCATTACCATATCCATTTCAGCTTCCTTGGAAGTTTTGTCCAGTTCCTGAATGAAGGCTACAAATTCTTCGTCAGTAACTTTGTTTACAATATGGTTCAATCCATCAATATAAATTGTTTCAATATCGCTATTCTGAGAAAGGATACCACACACGAAACCTCTGAACACCTGTGGATCGTCCATAATGAATTTGGGTGTTTCTACGAAACGCACGCTGTAGTGCAGATCGTACATGTGGCTGTTGTCATCGTCTACGAATACGATGCTGCCTTTTGCTTCTTTGCTGGCCGCATTCGCCATATCGATCATTTTCTTTGTTTTACCTTCACCTTTTTCGCCTGCAAGAATTTTAACCATTGCAATCTCCCCCTTTTATATCTGGATATTTTCTGGTGGTATACCTTTGGATTATTCATAAGTTACCGGGAACATTAAGTGGATAGTTCCTGTTATACTTTAAATTCTCCAAAAGTCTGCGCATTCCTTCTTTTTTGCGCAGATTTTTTATCATTTTTGTGCTTTTGGCTTTTTTCACAAAAACACCAATGAATTTTTATTCATTATTCCCACAAATTATTTCTCTGCCTGCAGGATCAATGCAGCTGCGCCTTGGATGCCAGCATCGTTGCCCAGCTTTGCCAGCGCAAATGTTTTCTTTCTGCTGTGGGCAAAGACCTTGCCCTGATATGCCTTTTCGATCTTGTCCAGCAGGAACTGCCCTGCCGCGCAAACACCGCCGCCAATGACGATCTGTTCCGTATCCACGATATAGATGGCATTTGCCAGGGCATTGCCCAGTCTGTCGCAGACAAAATCTGTGATCTCGTTGGCCAGAGCATCGCCGCCTTTTGCAGCATCCCAAAGGTCTTTTGCAGAAACCTCTTCCAATTGACGCAAAACAGAGTCATCCTGTTTTTCCGCCAAAAATTTCTTCGCCATGCGAACCATGCCAGTCGCAGAAGTGTACTGTTCCAGGCAGCCTTTTTTGCCGCAGTTGCAAGCCTGTGTTTCGTAAGGATCGATGGTCATATGACCGATCTCCCCTGCAACGCCGCTCTCACCCATCAGGATCTTGCCATCCAGCACAACGCCGCCACCAACGCCTGTACCCAGTGTCACCATCAGCATGCTTTTCGCCCCGGCGCCTGCGCCGTAAACGGCCTCACCCAAGGCTGCCACGCGGGCATCATTGCCGATGCGCACAGGAGAAATGCCAATGATACACTCTGCTTCTTCTGCCAGGTTCACATCGCCCCAGCCGATATTCACTGCGCCATGGAGCACGCCGTCATCTGTTACAGGGCCTGGCGCCGCCATGCCGATACCAAGAATATCTGCCTTTGCGATATTTCTTTCCTGCATGCAGCCCTCCAGAGATGCTTTCACATCCTCCAGAAGTCCCGCAGGTTCATTGCCTTTTCTGGTTGGAACCTCCCAGCGGGTCACGATCTCGCCGTTTTCTGCTACCAGACCGATCTTCACTGTCGTTCCGCCAATATCAATACCAAAACAATATCTCATTATAGATCACCTTCATATTTATACACGATGCTGTGTATCCTTTTTTTATATTTTTTGTAGGTTGCCTCATCGATGGCAGAGGGCTTCGTCATCAGCTTCAACGGAAGCGCATCCTGCCCTTCTCTCATGGGCGGCTGCAAATAGGGATAGTCATTATAGACCAGCCCGTGGCGTTCATAAAAACCAATGCGCCGTCTGGTCAGTTCATCCTCTGGTTCTTCCACCTCCAGAACCATCGGTCTGCCCTTTTCTTCCAGAAGCCTGTCCAAAAGCTTTCCGCCAAAACCGCCATTGCGGTATTCTTCTTTTACCGCAAAATGCTCGATGTATAAAAAATCGGCAATCTCCCACGTTGCAAAAACCGCAGCATATTCTCCGTTTTTCTTCACACCGTAAAGGCGATAGCAAGGCTCTGCGAGCATGGCTTTCTGCCGCTCCTTCTCCCGCAGTTCTGTTACAGGGAAGGCATTTTCCAGCAGCGGAAAGATCTCATCAAAGGTATCTTCTGTGATACGTTCAAACATATCTGCCCACCTCCGCTTACAAAGGATACTATAAACTTTAAAAAAATGCAAACCTTTTATCCTTTTCTTTCCTCTTTCGCCCAATTCTTAAATTTTTCTAAAAAATACCGCAATTTCCCCTTTCTATGTTATACTGGTGCTTTAGAAAGGATGTGATTCCAACGAAACGAATATGCAGAGGCTTTTTCCTCTTTCTTTTATTATGCACCTGTTCTATACAAACAACAGCGGCATCTGCTATCCGGGTAAATCTGAATGGAAAAGCCATTTCCTTCGATGCCCAGCCCTTCATCGATAATGGGCGCGTGCTGGTACCCATGCGGGGCATCCTTGAATCTCTGGGCTATACGGTCTATTGGCAGAGCCATACCCAGACTGTTCTTGCTGTAAACGAAAATACGAGAATTTCCCTGCCCCTGGGCAGTAACAAAGTAAGTGTGAACGGCAAATCTGTTTCCATCGATGCCCCCGCCCAGCTGAAAAACAGCCGCACCTTTGTACCCCTTCGATTTCTGGCGGAATACAGCGGCGCTGATGTCAGCTGGAATGGCAGGACTTCCACCGTTTCCATCACATCAGATACTGTCAGCATGGTAAGCGCCAAGGATTCCGTGGTCTATATCCAGACCAACAAAATGCAGGGCAGCGGCGTAGTCCTCTCTTCTGATGGACTGATCGCCACCAACTTTCACATGATCGAAAATGCCTCTACGGCCCAGTTCCTGTTCAATGACGGCTCTATCTATCAGGGGAAGACGACCGTTGTAGGTCTTGACCCAGAAGCAGATATTGCTCTTCTGAAAATCAGCAAAACCGGTCTGAAAGCGGCTTCCATCTCTACATCCTATGCCATCGGCGATGCAGTCACCGCCATCGGGTCTCCTGACGGCAGCCGAAACAAGGAAACCACAGGCATCATCATAGGCTTCGATCAGGATATCATCTCCACCTCTGCCGTCATTTCCCATGGCAGCAGCGGAGGTGGGCTCTTCAACAGCAACGGGCAGCTGATCGGTATGACTTCTGCTTATAGTGATCAGCAGTATCTTTCCATCCCCATTTCTCTGGTGAAGCAGGTCCCCCAGAACCTGTCCATTCCTCTGAGCGAGATGAAAAATTACACCTATACGCCCCATGGGCCAGAAAATCTGCGCTATACCAAAAGTGGAAATTACGCCTATGTTTCCTGGTCTCCCGTTTACGGTGCTGATTACTACTATGTCTCCTTCTCCAGAAACCAGAACGGGCCTTTCACTCACATGAAAAACACGACCCTGGGCAATGACCATTGGTACTGGGGATTCCCTCAGTGCTTCGGCATCACTGCCAATAAGACCTTCTATCTGAAAGTCACCGCTGTAGTGAATGGCGTTCCCACCGCCGACAGCGAAGTTTTGAAAGTAATTGCACGATAAAAAAAGCCTGAAACTCATTCGAGTCTCAGGCTTATTTTTTATTTTAGCTCATCTCTTTTGTCACATCGGCCTCAGTGGCTTCTGTGTATCGAATCAGGTCGTTAGGGTCCAAAATGATCTGTTCTCCACGTACCCCAGCGCTGACGGCAATCTCATCAAAAAGGATACAGGTCTCATCGATGAAGGTGGGGTATTTCTTCTTCATCCCAATGGGGGAACAGCCGCCGCGGATATACCCCGTCAGCCCCAGCAGTTCCTTCACATGGGTCATTTCTACTTTTTTATTTTTGGATACGACAGCCGCTTTTTTTAAATCCAGCTCCATATCCACAGGAATACAAAAAACGTTGATCCCTGTTTTATCACCCCTTGTCACCAGGGTCTTGAATACCTGTTCCGGCGCCATGCCGACCTGCTCTGCCGCATGGAGCCCCGAAAGGTTCGATTCGTCATATTCATATTCCGCCGTGCGAAAGGCAATGCCCGCCGCTTCCAGCAGACGCATCACGTTGGTCTTTGTCATAAAAAACACCTTCTTAGTCGTCCAGAATGATGAAGCTGTAGTCCACCCCTGTCCGTTCCATGAAATAGTTCTTCGCCGCAATATCAGAGGAAACAGGCGCCGCTGTCCAATATTCGCCGTTGGAATATGCCACATAACGGGAGCCATCCGTCAG
>NZ_JAFUMA010000011.1 GCF_017483025.1 Anaerotignum sp.
GTATGGCGATATCATCAAATGGTTCACCAACCGCGGCACTGGCGTCCCTGCTTATATCAGCATTGATATGACCACCCAGGATGTAGACCTGATCAAACTGGAAGAGGGCATCAAGATCTCTCCCTTTGAACATTTTGGTCGTAACCTGAACCGCTATATCCGCTTCCGCTACCCCACAGCCATGATCCATTCCTACAATTTTGAGATCAATGACGAGGGCGAGCCTTACTGGGTATGCGCTGTGGAAGATAAGACCATCGGTCTTTTCGGCGGCACGGATATCAAAGGCGCTATCATCATCAATGCAGCTACGGGGGAACATATCTATTATGACGTGGCAGATGTGCCCACTTGGGTGGATAAGGTATACGATTCCGCTCTGCTGGTAGAACAGTACGATTATTATGGCACACTGAAAAACGGCTACATCAACAGCATCTTTGGGCAGAAGGGCTGCTTGATGTCCACAGAAGGCTATAACTATATCGCCTTGGACGATGATGTCTGGGTATACACTGGTGTAACTTCCATCGGCGGCGACGAATCCAATGTTGGCTTCGTTCTGATGAATTCCCGTACGAAGGAAACGAAATATTACCAGATTTCCGGCGCCAAGGAAGTTTCCGCCATGTCCTCTGCGGAAGGGCAGGTACAGCATCTGAATTATGAAGCCACTTTCCCCATCCTGCTGAATATTGCCGATGAACCCACATACTTCCTTTCCCTGAAGGATAACGCGGGGCTGGTAAAGAAATATGCCATGGTGAATATCCAGAAATATCAGATCGTTGCCATTGGCGACACTGTTGCGGAATGTGAAAAGGCTTACCGCAATCTGATGGCGGGCAGCGGCATCGAAACGGTAGATACCTCCAAAGCCCAGACCATTACCGGTAAAATCACTATGATGAAGGATATCGTTTCCGAAGGAAACACCTACTGGTATCTGATGCTGGAAGGCAGCGATGCCTTGTTCGAAGCGAAAGCAAAGGATAATCTGGAAATTCTGAAAAAACAGGTGGGCAGCAATGCGACACTGGAATATGTGGCCCAGTCTGCCGATGTGAATACGGTCCTTTCCGTAAAATAAGAAACTCTCAGCCATGTATCAGGATGATGCATGGCTGAAAGTTTCTTACAAAAGTCTGAATTTCGGCTACTTTGGTTGACACTTTCGAAATAAAAATGTAGAATATATAAGATAAAATGCAGAAATTGCGTAGATTTGTAAATAGTGAAATCAAATCTTAGTATATATTTTGGAGGTAAAGAGCAATGAGCGATGAAAGATTCGAAAATACAAACAGCTCCAGAGGCATGAGTGATACAGACAAAGGCTACTACGAAGATCTGTATAATGACCTGCCGAAGGAAGTTGTGGACATCCTGATGCAGACACACCCTCTGATGGGCAAAAATGACGACCTGGAAGCAACAGCATACCGTGCGCGCCGCCCTCAGAGAAGAGAAGATGTGGAAGAAGTCAGAGAAGCAAGAATGCAGCAGGTAAGCAATGAGATCAATGAAGTGAGCAGAGCGCCTCAGCAGGAAGGTGAACCCACTCGCTACGTTTCCCGCCGCGCAAGAAATACAGGCATCGTTTCCGAAAATCTGGAAGGCATGCATACTTCTGCACCCAAGGGGAATACAATGGATCAGGACGACTATGATGACGGCATCCAGTATGTCAGCGTGATCCCTGCCCGCAAAAAATCCAAGATCGTGGAAGAAGTGACCCTGCAGACAACAGCAGCCCCTGCGAAACGCAGCAGAAAAGCAAGAAAAGAAAAAGAAGCAATGCCTTTCGAAGATATGGGCAGAGACCCCAGAGACAGCCGCCCTCGCTACGAAGATCTGGACTTCGAAGAAAGAGCAAAACAGGAACATCTGGATAGCCTGTATGATGATGATTACGATGATGATTACGGCACAGGCAGAAGCAAACTGGCCATCATTCTGGGCGTAGTGGCGTTGATCCTGATCATCTTCCTGATTTTCCGTACCGTAAGCCTGAACAGCCAGCTGGAAGATGCACAGAATCAGCTGACACAGTCTCAGGAATACAAACAGAAATACGAAGATATCCAGCTGGAAAAAATGCAGCTGGAAGAACAGCTGGATAACCTGAAAGGCGGCAGCACAGAAAATGCTGAGGGCGCAGATGGCGACAATGCAGAAAATACAGACGGCGATACCGACAGCAGCACACCCGCATCCTCTACAAGCGGCGCCGGCAAGGAATATACCATCAAAGACGGCGATACCCTGTGGACCATCGCGCAGAGCCAGCTGGGCAATGGCGCTGATTATCAGAAGATCCTGGATGCCAACGGCATGAAGGAAAGCGATTCTCTGAAACCCGGCAGCAAAATCAAGATCCCTGCAGCAAACTAATAGGAGAACAGCATGAGTGAACTGGAAAAGAAAACTCTTGCGGAATTGAAGAAAATTGGTTCGGAATTGGGAGTTTCTCCCATTTCCGGCCTGAAAAAAAGCGAATTGATAGAGAAGATCAAAGAAAAGCAGTCCTCTGCGGCAGAAAAAACAGCTCCGCAGGCGGCTGCTTGTGGTTTTTCTCAGAAAAAATTCGACGAAAAAACCGAAATTCCGCAGGAAACGACAGAAAGAGAAAAGCAGATTTTTGAAGAGATGGGGGAAGGCATTCTGGAAGTCCTGCCCGATGGGTATGGCTTTCTTCGGGCGGAAAATTGCCTGCCCGGCATCAATGACGTTTACGTTTCTCCCGCTCAGATCAGAAGATTCAACCTGAAAAC
>NZ_JAFUMA010000108.1 GCF_017483025.1 Anaerotignum sp.
ATCAAAAATTTAATGCTAAAAATAAAAGTGCCCTTGCAAATCTGCAAGGGCTTTTGTTTCCGTAGAGTATAGCCTAATTCTGGCAATGGTCGATCAGAAACGAATTGCCTTTTCCCTGCCGCAGCATTGTCGTATCTGCGGTCGGAGGAGCAATATGTTCTTATAGATATGATGCAGGCGGAGGTGGTACAGCAGAGATTACAACAGTTGAATATTTTACATATCAAGTATGTGATGGATTCCCTGCGAAAGAATACCAGCGAGGTGAACTGCAAGCATAGCATATTGCATGCAGGTGCCTCTTGTTGGGGGGAGCCATAAGACCCCAAAGAATTTGATCTGCACTATTAGTGAAATTTTATTTCACATATGGTGAGAGGGTTCGGGGCGAAAGCGGGGTGGTCTTTATAGATATACGAGAAAATGATTTCCTGAAAAGGCTTGATTTATTTGGGTTTCTGGGTGGGACGCAAAATGATGGAATTAAAATATATACAAAATGTAGAGATGTAGTTTGTTAAAGATTGTGTATTGAAACTTTATTTCATGCATGGTATATTTATTTCATAATAAGCAAGCAAAGAATGAATTATAATTTCATTTGGAAAGGAGAGTACTATGAATGACTTTATGTTTAACATGATTCGGTCAGAGCTGGAAGATGTTGTCGGCAGAGACAATGTCTCTGTGACAGAAAGTGACAAGATCAGCCACAGTGTTGACTACTTCTGGCTTTCCAGACTCTGGGAAGACCGCGGCAGAATGATGCCTCTGGCAGATTTCATCGTATATCCCGGCAGTGATGAAGAAGTGGCGAAGATCCTGGTGATCGCTAACTACTATAAAATTCCTGTGTTCCCTTGGGGCGGCGGTGCGGGTTCTCAGGGCGGTGCCCTGGCAGTCAAAGGGGGTATTCTGCTGGATATGAAGCGCATGAACAATGTCATCGAATTAGACGAAAAATCCATGTGCGTTACAGCGGAAGCGGGCATCAACTTTGCACAGCTGGAATGGTATGTGAATGAAAAGGGGTATTCCCTGATGCATTATCCCAGTTCCCTGACTTGCAGTACCTTGGGTGGTTTCCTGGCCCATAACGGCATTGGCGTTCTTTCTACCAAATATGGCAAAATTGATGACCAGTGTATGCATATCGAAATGGCGGTACCCAGCGGAAAGATTTTGAAATCCACACCCGTACCCAAACATTCCTCCGGCCCCAGCATCCTGCATATGTTCCTTGGTTCCGAAGGTACACTGGGGGTTATCACAAAGGCGACGATGAAGATCTTCAAAAAGCCTGAGGTCAGAAAATTCAGAGCCTTCCTGTTCAAGGATGTACCTACAGGCCTGGCTTTCGGCAGAGACCTGCTGCAGGAATTCAAGCCTTCCATCATGCGTCTGTATAATGAAGAAGAAACAAAATCTATCATTAAAAACATCCTTGGCGTAGAAAAAGAAGGCGCATTCATGAATATCGCCATCGAAGGCAATGGGGACATCGTTGAGATCGAAGAACGTATCGCCCTGAAAATGTGTGAGGAAAGAGGCGGCATGGACCTTGGCTCTGACTACGGCGAAAAATGGTGGGACAGCAGAGTAACATTCTTCTACCCCGACCATGCGTTAGATCTGCCTAAGATGTTCGGCACACTGGATACCATTTCTACTTATTCCAATATGGAAAACATCTACTGGGCTTTGAAAAAGACCATGGAACAGTTCGAAGGTGTTCGTTTTATCGCTCATTTCTCCCACTGGTACGAATGGGGCGTAATGATCTATGACAGATTCATCATCGAAAATCCTCCTGAAGATCCCGAAGAAGCTATGCGACTGCATAATGAGATCTGGAATGCCGGTATCCGCGCAATTCTGGACAATGGCGGTGTAGTCAATGACCATCATGGCGTCGGCATGAAGCTGGGCAGACTGATGAAAGAACAGTATAAAGAAAATATGGTTGTTTTTGAGGCGTTGAAGAAAGAACTCGACCCCAACGGCATTATGAATCCATATAAACTTGGCTTGTAAAAAATAGAGGAGGAGGGAGAAAGAATGTTATCGGGAAAAGCATTGAATACGATCAAGGCATGTCGTTTTTGCTGGATGTGCAGACATCTTTGCCCTGTTGGTCTGGTGACGGGCAAAGAATCCAACACACCCAGAGCAAAAGCGCTCCTGTTGGATATGGAACAAAAAGGAACTACAGAAATGCAGGTATACGCAGAGGACATGTTCCAATGCTGCTTATGCGCATCCTGTGCAACAAATTGTGAAACAGGCTATGAACCTCCCGTTTTTATCAGAGAAGCGAGAAGAAATATCGTAGCCAGCGGGCTGGCACCTGCATCCGTGATGGCTGCTATCGACAGCCTGATGAAAAAAGGGACAGAAGAACAGAAGCCTGCGGCGGAAAAGGCAGATGTTCTGGTATATATCGGGGCCCATGGCACAGCTGCTGCAAAGGAAATGGCAGAAGCCTTTGGCTCTGTTCTGACCAAAGCTGGTGTACCATATATGACGTTGGCAGAAGAGCCTGCCGATGGCAACGAGCTGTATGACCTGATGGGGGAAACAGCTGAAGGGAAGCAGATGGCGAAGAAATGTGCAGATGCCATCAACGGCAGCGGTGCAAAGAAGGTAGTGGTACTGAATCCTTCTGCAGCAAGAATGTTCAAGCAGGAATACCCCGCATGGGGCCTGGAGCTTTCCGCAGAAGTGGTAACAGCCACAGCCTTTGCGGCAGGGTTGCTGCAGGAAGGTAAACTGAAGATGAAACAAGCGGAAGGTGTTGTGACCTACCACGACCCCTGCCGCCTTGCAAGAGATCTGGAGGAAACGGAACCTGCCCGCCAGCTGATCCGTGCAATGGGTTATGAACTGAAGGAAATGATCCAGAGCAAAAAGACGACAAAATGCTGCGGCGGTCTCGCGTTGGAAGCACACTCTCCCAAATTGGCACAGCTGACAGCATCCGGAAGAATTTCTGATGCAGACCGCATCGATGTTCCCGTGATGCTTACAGCGTGTCCGGGTTGCAGATCTGTGCTGCGGAAAGGTGAAGGGAAAGCAGAGGTGAAGGATCTTTTCGTATTGCTGAATGAAAACACATTGTAAGAAACGTGTTATAATTGGGACGTCTACAAAAAGAAAATCAAGGAGGGACTACTATGAAGAAATTTTTTAGAATGGCAGTTAGCTTGACAAGGGTAGCGGCAATGGCTCTGACAGCAGGTTGTTCAAGAGGCGGTGCAAGTGATTCCGCAGCAGCAGATGGCGAAACCATCGAATTGAAACTGGCCCACATCTACTCCACAAATTCCAACGAAGACAAATACTTCAATGAATTCAAAAACAGAGTAGAAGAAGAAACAGGCGGCGCTGTTAAAATTACAATTTTCCCTAACAGCCAGCTGGGTTCTGAAGCAGAAACCATGCAGCAGGCGGTAATGGGTACGGTAGATATGGCCTTTGGCGAAGGTTCCTCCTGGGCAAATGCGGTAAATAAACCCGAGCTGGGCGTATTCGGTCTGCCCTATCTGTGTTCCGATCTGGATGGGCAGGCAGCTATCATGCGCGATGTCGTTCTGCAGGAAGGTACAGATATGATGGTTCCCACAGGCGTTCGTCCTTTGTTCTCCTTCTCCGGTTCTATCAGACATGCGATCCTGGCAACAGAACCCATCTATACACTGGATGACTGTAAGGGTGTAAAAATGAGAGTTCCCGAAGTTTCCCTGTTTGTTGATACATGGAAAAACCTGGGTGCAAACCCCACAACAACACCTTGGAGTGATGTTTACACAGCAATTTCTCAGGGCGTAGTTGACGGCGCAGAAGTTGACGCATGTACGATCGTTGACTCCAACCTGCAGGAAGTAACAAAATATTACTCTAAAACTGGTCACATCAGCACGATCAACATTGTAGCGATCAATGAAGCAAAATGGCAGTCTATCCCTGCAGAATATCAGGAAATCATTCTGGCAGTAGGTGCTGAAGTACAGGAAGAACAGGTGGAAGCAAGAAAAGTTGCCGATGCAGAAGCAGTGAAGATCATGGAAGACGCAGGCGTAGTTGTAAATGAACTGGATGCAGGCGAATATGAAAAAATGGCAGCTGCACAGCAGCCCATGTATGATCAGTATGCATCTGAATACGGTTTGGGCGATCTGATCGCAAAACTGCAGGAAGTTGGCGCAGCTAAATAAGTAAAACGATAAATCATATAACTTGAAGTTCCTGTCACATAGGTAATACACGGGGCGTCATTGGGTTCCATATAATTCCCCTGTGGCGCCCTGTATTCACATCCTGACAGAGGAGGAGTTTTAGAATGGCTTTATGGAAAAAATTTGATAAGATCCTGACAAATGTCCAGACGTATGTTTGTGCGGTCTTATTTATGGTCATTATTGTCATCGGCGCAATTAACGTGTTTTGCAGATATGTGCTGAATGACTCTATCACGTGGGCAGAAGAGGCTATGCGGTTCATTTGCATCTGGCTGGTGTTTATCGGTTCCTCTTTGACCATTCGTATTGATGGACATATATCCATCGATATTTTACAAAGTATTTTGAAAAATACAAAGGTTAAATTTGTATTGTACGTGATCACAAGAATCGTGGCGGCATCTTTCCTGGTGGTGCTGCTGCCAGCATCCATTCAGCTGGTACAGAATATGAGTAATTCCTATTCTTCAGCAGTTGGTATTTCTTATTCTGTTGTTTATTTATCATTCCCTATTGGCGCTGTATCGATGCTGCTGTCTTTCCTGAGCGCAGTCCCGAAGCATGCAAAAGAGATTAAAGATGGAGGTGAAGCAAAATGATTCCTATTGTAGTAGTTTCTTTGATTGTTATGATCATTCTGGGGGTTCCTATTTGCTTCGCAATTGGTCTTTCCGGTTTTCTGGGTATCTATTTTGGCAGTACGTTGGATCTGTATATTGTTGTACAGAGATTTATCAGTGGTATCAACTCTTTCTCTCTGATGGCGGTTCCTCTGTTCATTCTGGGCGGTGCCATTATGGATAAGGCCGGTATCTCCAAACGTATCGTAGGGTTTGCAGCAGCGCTGTTTTCCTGGCTGCGCGGCGGTCTGAGTATCTGCTGTGTTGCAGCGAATATGATTTTTGCCGGTATTTCCGGCTCCGGTGCGGCGGCGGTAAGTGCCATTGGTGGTATTACAGCCCCTGCCATGAAGGAAAAGGGTTATAAACCCGGCTTTGTAGCAGCTTTGATCGGTGGCGCAGGCTCCCTTGGCCCTGTTATCCCTCCCAGCGTTGATATGATCGTTTTTGCATCCATCACGGGTCTGTCTGTCGGCAGAATGTTCATGGGTGGTATCCTGCCCGGTTTTGTAATCGGTCTTTGCCTGATGATCTTCTGTTATATCTACGCAAGAGTAAATAACATTGATTATGGCGGTAAATTTGAGCCGAAAAAAGCAGTCATTGCACTGAAAGAATCCATCTGGGCACTGATCATGCCTTTCATCGTTATCGGTGGTGTTATCTGTGGTATCTTTACAGCAACAGAAGCTGGTGTTGTTGCTTGTATCTATGGTTTGATCGTTGGTGCATTTATCTATAAAGAATTGAAATGGAAAGATATTATCCCTCTGTTTAAACAGGCAACAGAAAATACTTGTCAGGTTATGATGATTATTGGTGCATCCACTATTTATGGCTATATCTTCTCTCTGGCAAATGTAGGCGATATTATCTGTAACTTCATCCTGTCTCTGACAAGCAGTACAACGATGATCATGCTTCTGACTGCTGGATTCATGGTTTTCATCGGCTGCTTTATGGAAAGCCTGGCAGCAATGCCTATTATTCTGCCTATCGTATATCCTCTGCTGCAGAGCATGGGTGCAAACATGACACAGTTTGGCGTAATGTTCTGTCTGTGTACAGTATTGGGTGGTCTGACACCTCCCGTAGGTATTTATTTGTTCTTGTCCATGTCTATTGCGAAAGCGAGGATTCAGGAGGTCGTTCCATATCTGTTGGTCGTTGTAGGCATCATTCTTGCAGTTATCATTACGGCAGCATTTGTTCCCGGATTGACGTCCTTCCTGCCGAATTTGATCATGGGACCTGCATAATAAAAAAAGAAAATAATTTGTTTTGGAGATAAAGAAAGTAGAGGTGTAATACTATGGGATTACAGAAAGATATGTATGTTGAAGCGCAAAAGTATATGGTAGGTGGCGGCTCTGCCGGCGGTCGTTTCAATGCCACTTTGGGTCAGCCTTTGTATATGAGCAGATGTGAAGGTGCATACCTTTACGATGCGGAAGGCAAAAGATATATTGATTTCCATTCCTCCGCAGGCCCTGCGCTGTTCGGCTACAAACATCCCAGAATTGAAAAAGCTGTTTTGGCGGCTATCGAAAAAGGTTTCTACTGGGGCTATGATTCTCAGGAAACAATCGAACTGGCAAAAGAACTGTGCAAACTGATTCCCAGTGCAGAAAGAGTACGTCTGGTCAATACTGGTACAGAGGTAACATTATCTGCGCTGCGCCTGGCAAGAGCTTATACAGGCAGAGAGATTGTCATTCGCTTTGAAGGTCATTTCCATGGCATGCATGAAATGATCTGGTACAACCACAACAACGAAGGCAAAATGGATGAGATCGGCGAAATCGAAAATATCCCCGATGGTGCAGGCTTCCCTGAATGCTTCGGCAACGTGGTGAAAAATGTGGAATTCAACGACTACGAAGCACTGGAAAGAGTCGTAAACCGTTATAAGGATCAGGTGGCAGCCATTATTATGGAACCCATTTCTTATAACTGCGGCTGCTATCCCGCAAGAAAAGAATATCTGGAAAAGGTACGTGAACTTTGTACAAGAGAAGGTATCGTTCTGATTTTCGATGAAGTTATCTGTGGGTACCGTATGCGCCCTGGCAGTGCCCAGGCGTATTACGGCGTAACACCTGATTTGACTACACTGGCAAAAGCCATCGGCGGCGGTCTGCCTATTGCGGCTCTGGTTGGTAAGAAGGAAATCATGGAAATGGGCGGCCCTACAGGCCCTGCTGGTGTCAGCGGTACATATTCCGGGGCGCTGATGCCCGTTATGGCGGCTCTGGAATGTGCAAAAATGATCCAGGAACCCGAATTTTATGACCATATCGAAAAAATCGGCAACGCCCTGTATGGCGGCATCGAAGCGCTGATGAAAAAACATGGCATCAAAGGTCATGTAAGAGGCGTGGGGGCTCGATTTGGTATCTACTTTGGCGTGGAAGACCCTGAGGATGACTATAACTGGAGAACCGTAAAACAGAAATTCGATATGGAATTCAACAATAAATTCCTGACAGAATGCTTGAAGGAAGGTATCTATTTCCATAACTATGGCACAAGCCCTGTGCCTGCCCACAATGGCTTCGGCATCCAGCATACCATGGAAGATATCGAATATACACTGGAAAAGATCGATCAGATCTTTGCAAGAATTAAATAAAACTATTGGGGACTAGAAATCAGGAGGAGGCATTTTTTATGAACGGACAAGGTTTTGAAATTGAAGCAAGAGAAGTAAAACCCATTAAAACAAAGTACAGAACGATCTGCACACCCATTCCTGTGCCCGAATCTTTCCCTCTGATTGAGGAAATGCAGAAATATGAACCCCGTTCTATGGCGGGTCAGCCTCTGATCGTATGGGATCATACAGAAGACGGCTATATCATCTGTGACCCTTACGGCAACAGATATCTGGACTTTTCTTCCGCAGTTATGATCACAAACTCTGGTCATGCAAATCCCAAACTGCAGGAAGCCATCAAAAATGTGATCGATAAACCCCTGCTGGCATCCTATGCATTCCCTACAGCAGAACGTGTGGCAGCAGCGAAGGAACTGGTAAGCGTTTGCCCTATTCCCGATGCGAAAGCATTCATGCTCTCCGCCGGTACAGAAGCAGTAGAATGTGCATTCAAGCTGGCAAGAACTTACGGCAAAATGAAGGGCGGCCCTGATAAAAAGGTCATCGTTTCCTATGAAAGTGCCTTCCACGGTAGAACACTGGCATCCCAGCTGGTAGGCGGTACACCCAGCCTGAAGGACTGGATCGGCAATCTGGATAAAGATGTATTCCAGGCTCCCTGGCCCAATGGCTATGAACACGAATGGGCAGATGAATCCCGTCCCGATTTCGATGAAGACAAAATGTTCCAGACACTGCTGGATACCATCACAAGCCATGGCGTAGAATTCAAAAACGTTGCAGGTATCCTGATCGAATCCTACAATGGCATTCAGTGTTATCCTATGCCTAAGAGCTACGCAAAGAAACTGCGTGAATTCTGCGATAAATATGATATCGTACTGATCATGGATGAAATCCAGACGGGCTTCTGCCGTACAGGTAAATGGTTCGCCTTCCAGCACTATGATATCCTGCCCGATATCTTTACAGCGGCAAAAGGTCTGAGCGGTGCGCTGCCTATGTCCTGCGTGTATGCTCGCAAGGAAATCATGGATCTGTATGCACCCAATACAATGACATCCACACATTCCGGCAGCCCTGTGGCAGCTGCATGTACAGTAGCAAATATCCAGTTCATGAAAGAAAATAAACTGGACGAAGTGGCTGCGAAGAAAGAAGAAATCATGCGTAAACACCTGACAGCCCTGAAGGAAAGATTCCCCAATAGAATCGCTTACGTAGGCGGTCTGGGTATGGCTTGGGCTTGCACTTTCGCAAATCCTAAAACTAAGAAAGGTCAGCCTGACTTTGCAACAGAAGTAACAAAGAAATGTATGGAAAAAGGTCTGGTATTCTACGCAGCAGTAGGTGCAGGTATCACAATGAAACTGACACCTCCTCTGATCATTCCTGATGAAGCACTGGAAGAAGCAATGGAAGCATATGCAGAAGCAGTGGCAGAAGCTGATGCGGAACTGCCCGCATACGAAGATTGATCGAAAATTTATTTTAATTTTTGAGAGAGTTTTGTTTGAATAAAAAGTAACATTGGAAAGAACGAAAAAGGCAGGAGAGGAATACTCATGAAATATTTGATTGGTGTAGATTTTGGCGGCGGCTCATCCAAAGCGACCCTCCTTCGCGAGGATGGTTTTATCGTTGCAACAGCGACAAAAGAATACCCTACATTTTATCCCAACAACGGCTGGGCGGAACAGAAACCGGAGGATTCCTATCAGGCCTTTGTGGCAAATGTGCGGGCTGTCATGGCGAAAGCCATGGTGGCCCCTGAAGATATCGCCGCTATTTGCTTGGATGCGGCGACCCACACAGCAGTTCTGTTGGATGAGGAAGACAAGGTCATTCGGGATTCTATCTATTGGACGGATTCCCGCAGCCAGAAGGAAGTAGCCTTCTTAAAAGAGAGTTTTGAAGATAAAATTTATGCGTACTCCCATAACATACCCAACGAAATGTGGACCCTTCCTCATCTGATGTGGCTGCGGGAACATGAAAAAGAAAACTTTGATCGTATTCATAAGATCATGTTTGTAAAAGACTATGTGCGTTATCGCCTGACCGGCGATTTCGTCACAGATAACGTGGAAGCCATGGGCTCCATGTTCATGGATGTGCCTAACAATTGCTGGTCTGAAGAGCTTTGCGCCATGGCTGGCATCAAAAAGGAAATGCTGCCCAAGATCGTTGATCCACAGACGATTTTGAGCCCTATCTGTGAGCAGGCCTGCAAGGAAACGGGACTTTCCCCCAATACGAAGGTCATCGCAGGCTCTACGGATACGGTCATGGAGGTCTACGCAAACGGCGCCATCCATCAGGGGCAAATGACTGTAAAGCTGGCAACAGCGGGGCGTATCTGCCCGATTACAGACCATGCGCTGTCCAATAAACGACTGGTGAATTATCAGCATATTATCCCCGGTTTATGGTATCCCGGCACAGGCACGAAATCCTGCGCGGCATCCTACCGCTGGTATCGTGATATCCTGGGCAAGGGAGAAATGTTGGAAAGCGAAGCGCAGGGCATTGATGCCTATGAATGGATGAACAGGGAAGCAGAAAAGATCGCCCCTCTGAGCGATAATCTGTACTTCCATCCCTATCTGCAGGGGGAACTGACACCTTATTTCGATGCAAGCCTTCGAGGCAGCTTCACAGGTATCCGTTCCTACCATACAAAGGGTCACTTCACAAGAGCCCTGCTGGAAGGCGTTGCCTATTCCCTGAAGGATTGTTATCAGGTCATCCAGGCGGAAAATCTGGATATCCATCAGGCCATCGTTATTGGCGGCGGCGCAAAGGGCACCCTTTGGAGACAGATCGTCAGCGATGTGCTGGGTATTGAAATGATGAAAACGAAAAATAATGATTCTTCCTTGGGCTCTGCCATGCTGGCAGGGGTGGCGGCGGGCGTATTTGGTTCCTTTGAGGAGAGCGTTGCCAAGTGCGTGGAAACAGAAGCCTATATCAAGCCCGATATGGAAAATCATAAGAAATATGAAAAAG
Source organism: Anaerotignum sp. (assembly GCF_017483025.1). Lineage (GTDB taxonomy): Bacteria > Bacillota > Clostridia > Lachnospirales > Anaerotignaceae > Anaerotignum_A. Next base: position 10,485 of record NZ_JAFUMA010000108.1, read on the forward strand.
GCTTCCGGAGATATAAAAAAATCCATGATGCTCTGGCGGATATTTATAAAGAAATGGAGGGAGATGTATGAGGATGCTGCGTATGGCGGTCTGTATGAAACAGGTTCCCGGTGATATCGGGAAAAGTCTGTCTGCCGATGGCCGCATTCGCCGCGATGCCCCCTCTTCCATCATCAATCCTGCCGATGTGTTTTCTCTGGAAACTGCATTGACCCTGAAAGAACAGCATACAGGACAAGTGGATATATTCACGATGGGAACAGAAGCAGCCCGAAGCCTCTTGAAAGAGGCCGCTACCCTGGGCGCAGATGGGCTGTTTCTGGTTTCCGATCGGGACTTTGCCGGAGCGGACACCTACGCTACGGCTTTTGTTCTTGCTGCGGCTCTGCGGAAAACAGCGGCTTATGATCTGATTTTTTGCGGCAGACGCACCCTGGATGGGGAAACAGGACAGGTCTCTATCCAGATTGCGGAAATGCTGGGCATTCCTGTAGTGACCAACGTGATACAGCTGGAATTGACGAGGGAAAAGGTGATTTGTCGCAGGCTGCTGGAAGACGGGGAAGAAACCGTGGAAGCTGCCATACCTGCCCTAATCAGCGTGATGGAAGGCATCGAAGGCATCGACCATCCCAGACTGCCGTCTATTTTCGGGCTGCGAAACGGAGGTTGCAGAGCCATTATTACGCTGAATCGGGAAATATTGGGGCTGGCAAAGGAACAGGTAGGCAGCGGGGGCTCCTTTACGGAAGTGAACCGTTCCTTTTTCCCGGAATGGAAGAGAAACTGCGCCCTTTGTGAAATAGAGGAAGGCGTAGCAGTGGTACAGGCGAAGTTGAAACAAATCAAAGAGGGGAGTGGGCCGAAATGATGGAAAAGAAAGGATATATCCCTGAAATTTGGGTCTACTGTGAAAATAGGGGCGAAAAGCTGACGACAGGTACAAAGGAATTATTGGGGAAGGCCCGGGAATTGGCCAGGGAATCCGGCTGCCTTGTGGCGGCGGTTCTGTTCAAAAAGGTGGGACGCGGCGCGGAGGATGCCATCGCCTGTGGTGCGGATAAGGTATATCGTTATTCCGCCTGCCGCAATGAGGTGCAGGCCCAGACCATCGCCGGGCAGATGGAAGCCGGCAGACCATGGGCGTTTCTGTTTCCTGCCACATCAGCGGGGCGCATGGTGGCGGCGCAGCTTTCTGTGCAGCTGAAAACGGGGCTGACGGCGGATTGCATCCAGCTTTCCGTGGAGGATGGCTATCTGAAACAGACCAGACCTGCCTTTGGCGGCAGCCTGATGGCTGATATCCTTTGCAGACATTCCTATCCCCAGATGGCGACGGTGCAAAAGGGGGTATTTCCTCTGCCGAAGGCAGATATCAGCCGAAAGGGTGAGATCCTCTTATGCAACGGGAATGGAGCGATTTCTCCCCTGAGGCTGCTGGCAAAAACCACGGAATTAAAGGAAGAGAAAAATCTGAATGATGCCAAGATCGTATTGGCAGGCGGGCTGGGCCTTGGCTCGAAAAAGAATTTTATCCTGCTGAAGCAGGCGGCGGAAAAGATCGGCGCTGTTCCTGCGGCATCCAGGGCTGCGGTCAATGCAGGACTGGCACCCTATGCATGGCAGGTGGGACAGTCCGGCAAGACCATCCGTCCGTCCATCTATATTGCCTGCGGCATTTCCGGCGCAGTGCAGCATCTGGCGGGTATTCAGGGGGCAGGCTGCATCGTGGCAGTGAATCCGGATAAAAAGGCGCCGATCTTTGACCATGCCGATATTGGTATCGTTGCGGATGGGGCATCCTTTTTGAGGAGGCTGCTGGAATGGGAAGAATGAAAGAAAAACAGAAGATTTTCTGATAGAAATTTTGAAAAAATACTTCATTTGGTTGTTTTTTGAAAAGAATATTGATACACTATTGTCAAATGAAGGGGCGTGAGAACGATGAAGCCAGAAAGATTGCCGACATTATTGCTTCGTATGGAAGCGATGAGGGATTCTCTTGGACAAGCGGAAAGAAAAGTAGTTGATTATATTTTGGAAAATCCGGAAAAGGTGATTTATCTTTCTGTTGCGGGTCTGGCAGAATCCAGTGGTGTCAGCGATGCAACGGTGGTTCGTGCGTGCCGGAAACTGGGGCTGAGCGGCTATCAGGATTTTAAGGTGACATTGGCCCAGGATATCGTGACCCCCATGCAGAGCATCCATGAAGAGATCTCAGAAGATGATACGGCTTCTGGTATTGTGGACAAGGTCTTTCAGGGGACGATGCAGGCATTGACCCTGACCCATGATTCTCTGGATGCAGAGGCCCTTGTAAAGGCGGCAGATGCCATCACCAATGCAAGACGGGTCGTGATTTTGGGGATGGGCAGCTCTTATTCTGTTGCAGTCGATATGCAGCATAAGCTGCTGCGCCTTGGCATAGATGCTGTGGCTTTCAATGATTCTCATATCCAGACGATTACAGCCTCTTTGCTGACAAAGGATGATGTGGTTTTTGCCATCAGCCATTCGGGCAGCTCCAAGGATATTGTGGATAATACAAAGCTGGCAAAAAGCAATGGCGCAACGACCATCTCACTGACCAGCATTGGCAGCTCTCCCTTGAGCAAGACCACGGATATCCAGCTTTATACAGCAAGTAAGGAGACCCAGTATCGTATCGTGGCGCTGAGTTCTCGTATTGCGCAGGAAGTTATCATCGATACGCTATACACTTTGATCGCGATTCGGGATAAAAAATATGTGGATGGCTTTCATAAGATCGAAAAAGCGATCCAGAGAAAAAAATATTGAGAGAAGAAGACAGCATAAAAATAAGGAGTCCATTTTGGACTCCTTTCTTTTTTGTTTAGCTGTTTTTGAAAACTTCTCTGTCCAGAGCGTTGTTCTGGTGGGCAACGATGGTGGTACAAACTGCGTCGCCTGTGATGTTAACGGCTGTACGGGACATATCCAGAATACGGTCGATACCCATGATCAGGCCGATGGCTTCTACGGGCAGGCCAACGGAATTGAATACCATTGTCAGAGTAACCAGACCTACGCTGGGTACGCCGGCAGTACCGATGGATGCCAGGGTAGCCGTACCGATAACGGTTACATAGTCGGCAGGAGTCAGCGCGATGCCGAAAGCCTGTGCAGCGAATACGACTGCCACGCCCTGCATGATGGCTGTACCATCCATATTGATGGTAGCACCCAGAGGGATGGTGAAGGAAGAAATTCTCTTGGAAACCCCCATTTTTGTTGCCAGTGTATCAATGGACATAGGGATGGTCGCATTGGATGTGGCTGTGGAGAAGGCAAAAGCCATAACGGGGAAGAAGTTTTTGATGAATTTAATGGGGTTCAGGCCGGAGAAGATCTTCAGCAGACCCAGATATACGATGAAGCACTGTACGCACAGAGCCAGCAGAACAGCGATCATGTATTTTGCCAGAGGCAGGAAAGCGGAGAAACCAATGCCTGCAAAAGTTCTGGAGATCAGGCAGAATACGCCGATGGGAGCCAGGCTCATGACCATCATCGTCATTTCCATCATAATGTCGTTGAACTGGCTGAAGAAGTTGGCTACTGTTTCGGTTTTTTCACCCAGCTTCGCCAGAATGATACCGACGATCAGGGCAAATACGATGATCTGCAGCATGGTGCCGTTTGCCAGAGCGCCGATGGGGTTATCGGGGATGATGTTCAGGAGCGTAGCGGACATGGAAGTTGCTTCCATGGTCTGTACTTCTGCGGCGCTGGAAGAAATTGCAGACATATCCAGACCAACACCGGGGTCCAGGATATTCCCCATAGTCAGGGCAACGCAGATGGCCAGAGCAGTTGTTGCCAGGTAGAAGGCCAGAGTGCGCACACCAACGGTACCCAGCTTTTTGGTATCGCCAATGGACATGCTGCCGCAAACGATGGAGCAGAATACCAGAGGCACTACCAGCATTTTCATCAGGCGGATGAAGCCCTGCCCAACGATATACAGTACACCTTCTATAAGGATGTTATCTTTGATGTGGCCGGAGGGCACTACATAATGGAGCACCATACCAAAGATTGCGCCGACGATCAAGGCAATAAAGATTTTCGTTGTCAGGCCTAATTTCTTTTTTGCTTTTGTTTCTGTGTTTTCCATATTATAATGCCTCCATATATTCTTTCAGAGATTCCTGCCATGTGGGCATTTCATATACATCAATGATGCGCAGGATGAAATTGTCCAGTACGGCATAATCGGGGCGGGCAGTGGGCACATCGGCAGCTGCAGCAGGGTTCAGCTTCAGGTCTTTTCCTGCCAGTCTTAAAATTTCCTGGGCGAATTCCATACGGCTGCATTTGCCTTTGCAGGTTGCATGGTATGTACCATATTCGTTTGTGCGGATCAGATGCAGGATGATGCGGGCCAGATCCAGGGCGCTGGTGGGAGAGCCGAACTGGTCTGTGGGGATGGAAACTTCCTTGTCTGTTTCTGCGCTTTTCAGGAGTGCGTTTACGAAGTTTCTGCCGCCTTTGCCATAGACCCAGTTGCTGCGGATAATGAAATGTTTATGGGTAAATTCCTTCACGTAGTTTTCGCCGGCTCTTTTAGAACGGCCATATACGGAAAGGGGATTGGTATCGTCAAATTCTGTATAGGGCTTTGTTCTTTTCTTGCCGTCAAAAACGTCGTCAGTGGAAAGCTGTACGATCTTTGCATTGTGTTTTCTTGCCACCAGGGACAGATTGCGGGCACCCAGCGCATTGACACGGTAAGCCAGCTCGGGGTTTTCTTCGCAAAGCTTCATATCTGTGATAGCGGCGCAGTTGATGATGACGTCGGGGCGCTGGATCTCGCCATAGCTCAGCACGTCTTCTGTATTTGTGATGTCCAGTTCGTCTTTATCGGTACACAGGACTTTCAGTTCTGTTGTATCCAGCACAGCGGCAATGGTTTTGCCTACCTGGCTTTCGGAACCGACGATCCATACTTTTAACATAGATATCCCTCCAATTTTTTTAGTTCCATAACCTTTAAAATTATACAGGAAAATACAGGAATATACAAGAGGGGATTTGATATCTTAGGGGTTTGTGTGGAAATAAAATGCATTTTTGGCTTATAAAGGGGCTTTATATTCCGGAAAGAGACAGACCGAGGCGGGACGTTTTTTTATCTCCAGGAACGGGCAATGAAAAAAATTTCACTTTTTGACTGAATATTTGTGCATTAATAGCATTGACGATGAAATATATTTCATTTATAATGCAGGCAGACAAAGCAAATAAGCTTTCATATATATTTTATTTACCCTCCCCCCTGATCCGCAGTTCAGGGGATTTTTTTTGCCCTTTTTGGTGCAAAATGATGAAAAGTTTAATAAATGAAACTTTTTGTTTATTTTTGCTTGCATTCCTCTGCAGTTTCGGTATAATAGTCTAAGTTTAGTAAAAATAATTCGAAAGTTTAGCAATACTAAAACAAAGCAAAGGAGATGGCGGATATGGAAATAGGCAGGAAAATTAAGCAACTGCGCATACAAAAAGGGCTGACGCTGGAAGAGCTGGCAAGCCGAAGCGAGCTGACGAAGGGCTTCCTTTCCCAGCTGGAAAGAGACCTGACCTCTCCCTCCATCGCCACTTTGAATGATATCGTGGAAGCGCTGGGCAGTTCCCTGGCGGATTTCTTCAAGGAGGAAAAACAGGAACAGCTGGTCTTCCGAAAAAAAGACTTTTTTGTAGACGAAAGAGAAAATTACACGATCCACTGGATCGTTCCCAATACCCAGAAAAATGAGATGGAACCCATTCTCATGGAATTGCCCCAGGGCGGTGAGTCCTTTGTGATGGACCCCCATAGCGGCGAAGAATTCGGCTATGTGCTGGAAGGCGCGGTCATCCTGATGAATGGAGAAGAAAAATTCACCGTTCATAAGGGCGAGACCTTCTACCTTTCCGGCAAGAAGGGCCATTATCTGAAGAATGAAAAGAAAACCACTGCAAAGGTTCTCTGGATCTCCACACCGCCTTTGTTCTGAAATAAATTAGGAGGATAAGATGAAAAAGAAACTCATTCAGTTCAAAAACATCGTAAAAAGCTATGAAGACGGCAAGGTCGTTCTGAAGGGCATCAATCTGGATATTTATGAAAACGAATTTGTGACACTGCTGGGCCCCTCCGGCTGCGGCAAAACTACACTGCTGCGTATCCTGGGCGGCTTCCTGACACAGGATCAGGGGCAGGTCATCTTCGACGGGCAGGAAATTTCCAATGTGCCCCCCTATAAAAGAGAGGTCAACACTGTATTCCAGAAATACGCTCTCTTCCCCCATATGAATGTATATGACAATATCGCTTTCGGCCTGAAGCTGAAAAAAGAACCCAAGGATATCATTGAGCAGAAGGTAAAACGTATGCTGAAGCTGGTGAATCTGGAAGAATATGCGGATAGAAGCGTGACAGCCATGTCCGGCGGTCAGCAGCAGCGTATCGCCATTGCCCGCGCCCTGGTCAATGAACCCAGTGTCCTCCTTCTGGATGAACCTCTGGGCGCTCTGGACCTGAAGCTGCGTAAGGAAATGCAGCATGAGCTGAAGAAAATCCAGCAGGAAGTCGGTATCACTTTCATCTACGTAACCCACGATCAGGAAGAAGCCCTGACCATGTCCGATAAAATCGTTGTTATGAACGAGGGTGAAATTCAGCAGATCGGCAGCCCCACGGATATCTATAACGAACCCGTCAATACCTTTGTTGCCAACTTCATCGGTGAATCCAATATCATCGAAGGCATGATGGTAGATGATTATAAGGTCGTATTCGAAGGCAGACGATTCGACTGTGTGGATAATGGCTTTAATAAAAATGAAGTGGTAGATGTTGTCATCCGCCCCGAAGACCTTGATATCGTTCCCCGCGGACAGGGCAAGCTGAAAGGCGTGGTAAAATCCGTCCTGTTCAAGGGCGTGCACTATGAAACCATGGTAGAAACAAAGGTCGGCACGGAAATCACCGTAAAAATGGCAGTTTCCAACGACAGACCTGTTTATAATGAAGCGGCAAATGAAAAAATCTCCGCCAATGACTTCTATCTGGATATGGAAGACGTGGAAGAACTGGATGAAGCGACCATCATCGCCCGCGCCGATGCTCAGGCTTGGAACCCTGATGAAGATGAACTGATCTCCATTAAAGAAGTAGATTATGAAATCAAAAAGGAAAATGGCAAATATCCCGTAACCTTCTCCACGGCGGCCGGCACATCCATCACCATCAATATGATCGTAAAGGATGAAAACCGCGTGACAAGCATGGAAAATGAAGAAGAGATTTATGCCATGAATTTCTTTAAAAAGGTAGACGAAATTCAGGAAGCCATTGCCCTGGATACAGACCTGAAAACATGGGCCAATGCCTCCGCATGGAGCCTGGAAGACGGCACAGCCGTGGAAATCACCGACGTAAAATACGATTTCGACCCCGAAACCATCACCCCCGGCGTATATGATGTGACATTCGCCACAAAGGGGTATGAATATAAGATCGACACAACGGATAAATTCGAAGTGGGTGACGAAGTGGGCCTGATGTTCCAGCCCGAAGACATCCACATTATGTCCAGAGATAATTATTAAGGAAGGGGGCACAGCGAATGCGGCAATTTCGCAATCTGATCTATCCGTATGTGGGCTGGCTGGCTGTTATGGTCGTTGTTCCCATGCTGATGATCTTATTATATGCATTTACAACGGCAGGCAATGATGTAACCACCTTCCGTTTTACCCTGGATAACTTTGTCCGTTTCCTGACGGATGTGGTTTTTCTGGATGTTTTGAAACGCTCCCTGCTGATCGCAGTGGCAACCACCATCATCTGTGTCCTGCTGGGCTATCCCATTGCCTATGCTATCGCAAAAGGGCCGGAAAAGAGCGGTTTCTTCTGGATCATGCTCATCACCCTGCCCACATGGATCAATATGCTGGTGCGTACTTATGCATGGGTGGGCATCCTGCAGGATGATGGCCTGTTGAATAGTTTCCTTGGCCTCTTTGGCATCGGGCCTTTCCATATGATCCATACCACCTTTGCGGTAGTCCTGGGGATGGTCTACAACTTCATTCCCTTTATGATCCTGCAGATCCATTCTTCCCTGGCGAAGATGGACAAGAGCCTGTTGGAAGCGGCAAACGACCTGGGGGCAAATCCTGTGCAGTGCTTTACGAAGGTGACACTGCCTCTGTCTCTGCCCGGGGTTCTGAGCGGCATCACCCTGGTGTTCCTGCCTGCGGTTTCCAGCTTCTTTATCCCGAAACTCTTGGGCGGCGGCCAGTATGTGCTGGTGGGTAACGTCATCGAGACCCAGTTCCTGACCAGCGGCGACTGGAACTTCGGTTCCGCCATCTCCCTGATCATGGCAGTGATCATCATGCTCTCTATGTGGCTGACCCGCAAGGTGGATACCGACCCTGCGGCAAATGGAAAGGGGGCGTAAGGGATGGATAATAAGAAAAAAACAGGCATTGCTGGCAAGGTCTTATTGGCGGCGACCATGATCTTCTTCTACTTGCCTATCCTGTATATCATCGTATTTTCCTTCAATGGTTCCCGTTCCCTGACCCATCTGGATGGATTTTCCCTCCGCTGGTATGAAAAGATGTTTGCGGACAGCACCATGATGGAAGCAGTGGTCTATACCATCATTATCGCCATTCTGGCAACGATCATTTCTACGATCGCGGGCACGCTGGCGGCTATCGGCATGTCCCGTTCCAAAAAGATTTTGCGCAATCTGGTGGAACAGGTGAATAATCTGCCGATTATGAACCCGGAAATCGTAACAGCCATCGGTTTGCTGATGTTCTTCAGCGCCATCGGCATCAAAAAGGGCTTTCTGACATTGCTTCTGGCCCATATCATGTTCTGTATCCCTTATGTGATCTTGTCCGTTATGCCAAAGCTTCGTTCCCTTGACCCAAACCTGGCGGATGCAGCCATGGACCTGGGGGCAACCCCCTTCCAGGCACTGACGAAGGTCATCGTGCCCCAGATCATGCCCGGTATCGTATCCGGTGCGCTGGTTGCCTTCACCATGAGCTTTGACGATTTCATCATTTCTTATTTCGTCACAGGCAACGGTGTACAGAATATTTCCATTCTGGTTTACACTATGAGTAAACGTGTAAACCCTTCCATCAACGCCCTTTCTACGCTGGTGATTCTGCTGATCACATTTGCGCTGATCGTTGTGAATGTGGTTCCTGTCATCCGGGAAAAACAGGGCAAGAGCGGCCAGTCCTTCAGTAAGGCGGGCATTGCTGTCTGTGCGGCGGTTTTGATCGCCGTTGGCGGTTTCGGGGCGTCTATGCTCCGCGGCGGCACCTCCCCCGAGGATGCTGTTGCAAAATATGGCTCCAATACCCTGAAGCTCTATAACTGGGGCGAATATATGGGCGAAAACCTCATCAGCGATTTTGAAAAGGAATTTGGTGTGGATGTCATCGTGGAATATTTCGATTCCAACGAAATGATGTATACGAAGATTCAGGCAGGCGATGCCTACGATGTGCTGGTTCCTTCCGATTATATGATCCAGCGCCTGATGAATGACGATATGCTGCAGAAACTGGATCTTTCCCTGATCCCCAATCTGGATAACCTGGCGGAAGGCGTGCAGAATCTGCCCTACGACCCCAACCATGATTATTCTGTGCCTTATTTCTGGGGCAGCGTGGGTATCGTTTATAACCATGAGAACGTTGACCCTGCGGCGGTGGAAGAACAGGGCTATAATATCCTGCATAATACAGACTATAAAGGCCGTATCTATATCTATGACTCTGAGCGTGACTCCTTCATGATGGCGTTGAAAGCCCTGGGCTATTCCATGAATACGGACAACATGGACGAAATTTATGCGGCCTATGACTGGCTGCTGGAAATGAATGATACCATGGCGCCTGTTTATGTAACAGACGAAGTAATCGATGGTATGATCAACGGCAGCAAGGATATCGCAGTGGTATACAGCGGCGACGCCACAACGATTCTGGCGGAAAATGAAGACATGAGCTTCTGGCAGCCCATGGAAGGCACCAACCTGTGGAGCGATGCCATGGTCATTCCTGCCAATGCCCAGAATCCTCTGCTGGCCCATGAATTCATCAATTACGTGCTGACCTATGAAGCATCCATGGGTAACTCTGAGTACGTTGGCTATACCTCTTCCAATGAAGAAGTTATGCTGGAACTGAGCAGCGAAGAGGGCGCTTATGGGGATAATGAGGCTTACGTGCCTCGTTCCGGATACGAAAAGGACGAAGTATTTCAGGACAATCCTGTATTAAAGAAAACGCTGGCCGAGTTGTGGATCAAAGTAAAAGCATCGAAATAGTGGGGTTCCACCCCCTCAAGAGAGGGTGATTGTATGTTTGAAAAATGTAAATTGATTTGCCTTGGAGAAGGAAAAGCTGATTGGCTGGCAAAAGGCGGAGACGCCGCGCTGGTGTGCAGCGTCGACCAGCTGCGGGGCATGCTCCTGATCGGTGAAGAACTGCCCGAGAAAATCGTATTCGACGGCAGTCTGAAAGAATTCATCCGCCTTTTCCCCGAGCGTACGCCGGAGGAAAGCTGCGAAGCGGTAAACGTCTATCTGGAGCAGGGTGTTGCCGAATGGGAAAACGACCATTGGGAATTTTTCACCTGCAGAGCGGCGGTTTTGGGCTGCTGCAGCGGCTTTTACCTTTCCATTGTGAATAAGAAAGACATAAAATGAACATCAAAAAAGCACCGACATTGTCGGTGCTTTTTCTATTACATGAAAAATTCGCTTAAAACCTTGATAAATAATAGAACGATAACGATCATCAGCATCTTGCGGATGACAGCAGCGCCCTTTTTGATGGCGACCCCTGCCCCCAGGTAGTTGCCGCAGATATTGAAGGCCGCCGCGGGAATGGCAACTGCCCAGTATACCGTGCCCGCCAGAATGAATACCACCAGAGAGGCGTAGTTGGATGCCAGGTTCAGGAACTTGGCATTGCCCGTTGCGGTGCGCATGTCATATTTCAAAATCAGGCAGAAGGCGATCAGGGCAAAGGTGCCTGTACCGGGGCCGAAAAGGCCGTCGTAAAACCCGATCATGCCGCCGATGAGGAAGGCAAAGGCGTATTTTTTGCCTTTCGTAAAGGTATGAGACTGGTTTTCATTGCCCATGTTTTTATTCACCAGTGTGATGATGGCAACGACAGGCAAAATCACCAGCATCATGGTTTTCAGGGTGCGGTCGTCCAGAACAAGGACGATTTTTGCCGCAATGGCGGAGCAAAGGAAGGCCCCCGCCGCCGCTGTCAGCCCCACGGGGATATCTACCATTTTATTGCGGTAGTAGCGCAGGGTGGCGATGGTTGTGCCGCAGGCCGCAGCAAATTTATTGCAGGCATAGACCATATGCATGGGCAGGCCGCTGAGCATATATGCCGGCAGGGAAATGAGCCCGCCGCCGCCGGCGATGGAATCCAGGAATCCCGCCAGAAAGCTGGCGATCATCAGGAAGATGAAACTTTGTCCGGAAATGATCAAATCAAACATATTGTTTCTCCTCTTTTGTAATCAAATATTTCAAAAATATATTATAACATAAAAAAGCGGGAATGGCGAAAAACTTCCATTTTTGGCAAAAGAAAAAGGCGTGAGTCCCACGCCTTATTTTCTAAAGATTATTTTACTTCGATCAATTTATATTCTCTGGAGCCATAGCCCAGCGCTGCCGCAGCTTCAATGGTATGGACGCCATTTCTGGATTCGATGCGTTTCAGCAGGTGAGGACGACCGGGGTCATCGGCTGCATAGACCAGATCCAGGCAAGCCTGGTCGATGGCGATGGGGTCCAGGGAAACCAGAATACCAATATCCGCCATACAGGGGTCTTCCGCTACTGCGCAGCAGTCGCAGTCTACGGACATATTCATCATAACGTTTACATAAACGATTTCGCCTTTAAAATATTCCACGATGGAGCCTGCCGCATCGGCCATGGATTCCAGGAAGGAATCGTGGTCTGCAGTCCAGATCTTTTCAGGTTCACCAACGCCATGGATATAGGCTTTGCCAAAGGAAGAAGCAACACCAATGGAAAGCTGTTTCAGCGCGCCGCCGTAGCCGCCCATGGGGTGGCCTTTGAAGTGGGAAAGCACCAGCAGGGAATCATAGTTTGCCAGGTTTTTGCCCACATAATTCTTTTTGATGCGTTTGCCGTTGGGGATATCCAGTTCCAGGTCGGGGCCTTCTGCATCCAGCAGGTCGAAGGGGAAATAAGCATTCCAGCCGTGTTTTTCGATAAGGGCTTTGTGCTTTTCTGTCGTGTTGCGTTCGCCTTCATAGGCTGTGTTACATTCTGTTACAGTGCCCTGTACGTGGTCGATGATGGGTTTCCAAAATTCAGGGCGCAGGAAATTCTGGTTGCCAGCTTCGCCGGAGTGAACCTTGATGGCAACGTTGCCTTTCAGTTCCTTGCCAGCCAGTTTGTATAATTCCAAAACTTTTTCAGGAGAAATTTCTCTGGAAAAGTAAACCTTTGCGCTCATAAATATGACCTCCTTGGGGATATTTGTTTTTGCCTTATATACAAAGCATAACACAAGAGAAACAAAAAAACCACCTCGATTTGAGGTGGTTCTTGGTTTTTTGTTTATTCCTTGCCGTTCCAGCAGTAGGTGCAGACTTTTTCTCTGGGCAGGCCGATGGCTTCCAGCAGGCCTTCCAGGGACTGATAGCCCAAGGAAGAGAAGCCCAGCTTTTCACAGATGCGTTTCAGCATACACTGACCTCTTTCTGTAGAAGCGTCTATATACTCGTCCAGATATTTATCGCCCTGCAGTCCTTCCAGTTCATGGATGATGCGGCGGGCTAGCAGGTCATCTTCGCTGCCTTTGCTGGTGAAGTTCAGGAATTTGCAGCCGTACATGATGGGAGGGCAGGCGGAGCGCATATGTACTTCCTTGGCGTTGGAATGATACAGGAAGTCCACGGTCTCTCTCAGCTGTGTACCGCGAACGATGGAGTCGTCTACAAACAGCAGCTTCTTGCCTTCGATCAGTTCGGGTACGGGGATCTGTTTCATTTTTGCCACACGGTTGCGGATCTTCTGGTTGGCGGGGGTGAAGGAACGGGGCCATGTGGGTGTATATTTTACAAAAGGACGGGCATAGGTCTGGCCGCTCTGTTTTGCGTAGCCCATAGCGTGGGGCACGCCGGAATCGGGGATGCCGGCTACATAGTCTACATCGGGCAGTGTGCCGTTCAGGGCTTCGTCGCGGGCCATGATTTCGCCGTTTTTATAGCGCATCACTTCTACGTTCACGCCTTCATAGTTGGAGTTAGGGTAGCCATAGTAGCTCCAAAGGAAGGCGCAGATCTTCATCTCTTCCCCTGCGGGTTTCAGCGTTTCATAGCCTTCGGGCGTGATTTTTACGATCTCGCCGGGGCCCAGTTCATATTCGTTTTCGTAGCCCAGCTTCTGATAAGCGAAGGATTCGAAGGAAACGGCATAGCCTTCTTCATCCTTCCCGATCAGGACGGGCAGTCTGCCCAGATTATCTCTGGCAGCATAGATGGAGTCATCTTCTGTTAAAATGAGCAGTGTGACAGAGCCTTTGATGGCTTCCTGGGCATGCTTGATGCCGCTGATGAGGTTTTCTTTCTGATTGATGAGGCAGGCAATGAGTTCTGTTTCGTTTACATTGCCGGTGGAGCGGGACATAAACTGATGCCCTTTGTCAAATTCAGCCTGGAGCAGTTCGTCTGCGTTGGTGATGGCGCCAATGGTGGTGATGGCATAGGTGCCCAGGTGGGAACGTACCAGCAGGGGCTGGGGGTCATTATCGCTGATGCAGCCGATGCCTGCAACACAGCCCTCAAATTCATGCAGATCATCTTCGAATTTTGTACGGAAGGGTGTGTTTTCAATGTTGTGGATCTCCCGCTGGAATCCTTTCTCTTTGCTGTGGAGCGCCATACCACCTTTTTTTGTACCCAGATGAGAATGATAGTCTACGCCGAAGAAGATATCCAGCACGCAATCCTGATTGGAAGTTACGCCAAAAAAGCCGCCCATGATTTGCCTCCTTATGTATGAAAAAACAATTGTTAAGTTTTGAAAGTCACGGGTTTTTCCCGTCGTTTTTATTTTAAAGGAAATAAAAATGGAATACAACAGAAAATGGCATGGATAAATGGCGAAAAACCGGGCGAAAAAAAGTGATTTTTCGTCATTATGTTGAGTGCGGGTGTTTTTTGCACAAAGAGAAAAGTGTTGAAATCCAATATTTCAACACTTTATCTTACCCTGTCCCGGCGGGATTCGAACCCACGGCCTTTCGCTCAGGAGAAAAAGTATGGCTTTTTCTAAATAGTCTTAATTCGTCTGAAAGCGTTGATTTTTCAATGTTTTTTAGCATTGGATGCAAACAAAGAACCGTACGAGGATATCCTCCTGCTGTTTTTTCTTTGCACCATTTCTGTAAAAATGATTGGGAGAACGAGTCTCTCAACAGCGTTCTCCCGAAAATCCGTAGACCAGTCCTCTGGTCTTTTTTATAAAAATTCGGTCGAAACTTCATGGTCTCCTCTCACGCCGGAACACGGCTTCCCATCGCTGTTGTTTTCTGCAAGGCCTAAGGCGCTCCCCTTCTGCCTTCCCGTTTGCGGGCAATTTTTCAAATCGTCAGAAAAACTCGTTTATTAGTTGCTATTCTTTTTTATACTTTTATTTCAAAGCCTTTCATTGTTTCTTTCACATTCTCACATCGCATCAAGCCACTCATCACACAAGCACCCGCAGCACCTGTTTTTCGCACTGCATCCATATTCTCACTACTGATACCGCCGATGGCATATACAGGAATGGATACGCTTTTGCATACATTCTGCAGGAATTCCAGCCCTCTGGGAGCCAGTCCTTTTTTACAGTCTGTCTGAAAAACATGACCTGCTGTGATGTATGTGCATCCAAGCTGTTCTGCTTCTTTTGCTTCTTCTACAGAATGGCAGGACGCACCGATGATCTTGAATTTTTCTTTTGTTTTTTCATCCAACCCCCGAAGAATATGCAGGGGTAAATGGATATTTTCTGCTCTCAGCTCGATTGCCGCATCCACAAAACTGTGCAGCATGCAGGGAACATGATATTTTTTGCAGAGCTGCAAAACTTTCTCTGCCAATTCTTTATACTCTTTTTCGCTTAAATCTTTTTCCCGCAGGATGATCCCCGTGGGATGGTTTGCAGCGATCTTTTCCACTCTTTCAAGGAAATCTTCCTTGCAAAGGGTTCGATTTGTTACACATAAAATATCAGACATAGAGATAATCATTCAGCACCGGCTGAAGTCCTTCCTCCGCCATGTCCTCGTACATCTTTTCGAAGCTGCGGTCATCGTTGATTTCGAACTGTTCATCACCTTCGGTGCCATCTGCCTCTTTTCCGGTATATTTGCTTTCATGGTCGCCGATGCCTGTGGAAACGCCGGCAGAAACTTTTGTTGCCGCAATTTTCACGATGCCATCGCGGAAAGCCGCGCTTTCACGGGAAGATACAGTAATACCGACAAAGGGCAGGAAAATACGGTATGCACAGATGATCTGACACAGCTGTTTTTCACCTACATCCAGTGGATTGATCTTGTCATTGTTGATAATGGGTCTCAGTCTGGGGCAGGATAAGGACATCTCTGCGTGGGGGTATTTTCTCTGGAGATAATATACATGCAATGCGCTGGCCAGCGCGTCCTTTCTGAAATCAGAAAGACCCAGCAACGCGGAAAATGCTACCCCTCTCATGCCACCACGAAGTGCTCTTTCCTGGGCATCGAAGCGATAGGGCCATACACGCTTATGTCCCAGCAGATGCAGGGTTTCGTATTTGTCTGTGTCGTATGTCTCCTGAAAAACAGTCACATAGTCTACACCACATTCGTGGAGATAGCGGTATTCATCCGTATTCACGGGATAAATTTCTATGCCCACCATACGGAAGTATTTTCTCGCCAGTTTGCACGCTTCACCGATATACTGCACATCACTCTGGGCTCTGCTTTCCCCGGTCAGGATCAGGATTTCTTCCATGCCACTGTCGGCGATGACCTGCATTTCCCTTTCGATCTGCTCCATGGAAAGTTTCATGCGGTTGATATGGTTATAGCAGTTGAAGCCGCAGTAAACGCAGTAGTTTTCACAATAGTTGGCGATATACAGTGGTGTGAACAGATAGACCGTGTTGCCAAAATGCTTGCTGGTCTCCAGTCTTGCCTTCTGCGCCATTTCCTCTAAGAATGGTTCTGCTGCAGGGGAAAGGAGTGCCTTGAAATCCTCAATAGAGCAGGTTTCATGTTCCAGTGCTGCACGCACATCCCTTGCTGTGTACTGAGAATAATCGTAAGATTTCATCTGGCTCATGACCATTTCGCAGACCTCAGATTCGATTTTCTCCATACCGGGCATATATTCCATATGGTTTGCCCTCGCCGCAGGGTTCGTTTCCAGTTCATGCTTCCGTTTCAGTGCTTCCGCGGAAAGATACTGGGAATCTACAAAATATTGATTTTCCATGCCGTTCCCTCCTTAGTCATGCAGGAAGCCTGTCAGAGGATCAGATGCAGATGCACCTCTTACCAATACCCTGCCCAAGCCGGAGAGGTATGCCTTTCTGCCTGCTTCGATTGCTTGACGGAATGCTGCCGCCATTAAGGGCAGATCACCTGCAGTTGCCAGAGCAGTATTTGCCATGATTGCCGCTGCGCCCATTTCCATGGCTTCGCAAGCCTGAGAGGGTCTGCCAATGCCAGCGTCTACGATGATCGGCAGGTCGATTTCATCCACCAGAATTTGGATGAATTCTCTGGTTGCCAGACCCTTATTGGAACCAATAGGGGATGCCAGAGGCATAATCGTTGCCGCACCAGCGTTTACCAAGTCACGGGCAACATTCAGATCGGGATACATATAAGGCATGACCACAAATCCTTCCTTTGCCAGAATTTCTGTTGCCTTGATGGTTTCGTAGTTATCGGGCAGGAGATATTTGCTGTCACGCATGATCTCTACTTTTACAAAATTACCGCAGCCCAGTTCCCTTGCCAGACGGGCGATACGCACTGCTTCCTCTGCATTTCTTGCACCGGAAGTATTAGGCAGCAGAGTAACATTCTTTGGAATATAGTCCAGAATATTTTCCTGTTCCTTTGTATTAGCTCTGCGTACTGCCAGTGTGATGATTTCCGCACCAGCATCCTTCACCGCAGATTCAATCAGCTTCAGGGAATATTTCCCGGAACCCAGGATAAATCTGGAGTTGAATTCATGTCCGCCGATGATGAGTTTGTCATCTTTCTGCATAAAATTCCTTCTTTCTTTTCCTTCTTTTCATTATGGTTCAAATTTTTCTGCCAGGATACGCAGGATCGTGTGGGCCTCATGGGCGGCACAAAGCATCACGCGGGAAGATACCAGTCCGATATCATCCGCCACATCGCTGACACCGTCCCCACAGAGATAAAAACGCTCCATGACCCTTCTTGTGCGAATGGTATTTGGAGAACCAAACCCAGCCATGCCAGATGCAGACACCAGATATTTCTCAGGGAATGTTTCCAGAACGCCATTGACCAGCATGGCCTTCGCCTCTGCTTTGTCAAAGGACTCACAGATAATATCCGCCTCGCCCAGCAGCTCCTCAAGATTCTCTTCCGTCACACGAACGGTATGGGTCTCCGTTTCCACATAGGGTGCAATTTCCTGCAGATTGGCAGAAAGGGCTTCTGTTTTCGGCAGTCCGATCTGAAACGCCTTATATTGCTGCCGATGGAGATTGGTGATATCCACTTCATCGAAATCGATCAGAATGAGTTTCCCAATTCCAGCTCTGGCAAGGGAAATCGCAACATTGGAACCAAGCCCGCCAAGACCGCAGATGGCAACTGTGCTGCCTGCAAATTTCTTCTGCAGTTCTTTTCCATGGCGCGCCTCCTGCGCCTTCCGCATTTCCTCTTTTGTTGGAATGTTTCTCAAATCAGCCACCTCCTACAAAATTCACGATTTCGATACTGTCGCCATCCTGCAAAACTGTTTCGGCATACTGGGCTTTCGGTACGATTTCTCCGTTCCGTTCTACAGCGATACGCAAGGGATTGTAGTTCGTTGTTTCCAGATATTCTGCTACTGTTTTGCCACTGATGTTCAGTTCCGCGCCGTTGATTTTTACCATGTTTTCACCTCCTTCTGCAACAAAAAAAGAAGCTATCCAGTTTGGATAACTTCTTAGTATTCTCGTCACACAGGCATTCCTACGTTGGCATTATCCAAATCAGGTATATGGGTCGAAGATCATTATCTTCCTCTCAGCCTGTAACACAAGCTCCCCGCTGTTGTATTTCGTTGCAATTTCATTATATCTCTATCTGCCCAAAAGTACAAGATTTTCTTTTGTCTCGTTACTCCGTGAAGATGTTTGTAAACATGAATCAGCTTCGTAAATATCTTATCAACTTGTAATAACTATTTTGTAGGCAAAAAGCCTGTTTTGCCTGCATTTTTTTGTGTTCAAAAAAAGAAAATGCCAAGAAACGTTGGTTTCTCGGCATTTTCTGCTTGTCCCCGACGGGATTCGAACCCACGACCTTCCGCTTAGGAGGCGGACGCTCTATCCTGCTGAGCTACGGAGACATACGGGGGCATGGCCCCCTTACGTTGAAATCAGGATTTCAACGAGTTTTTATTTCAAACGTTCTTCGATCAGAGCTGCCAGTTTTCTGGCTTCCTTATCCATCTTTTCGATGTCCTTGCCTTCGATCATGACACGAACCAGAGGTTCTGTGCCGGAAGTACGGATCAGGACTCTGCCATCCTGGGAGAATTCTGCTTCCAGCTCTTCAATGGCTTTGCGCACTACTGCATCTTCCATATAGCTGTTCTTTTTCGCGTTGTTTACGCGGGCATTGACCAGCACCTGGGGCATGGTCTGCATGATGCTTGCCAGTTCAGATGCCTTTTTGCCGCTGCGTTTCAGCACAGAAAGCATCTGGATAGCTGTCAGGATGCCGTCCCCTGTGGTGTTGTGGTCCAGGAAGATGACATGACCGCTCTGTTCGCCGCCGATATTGTAGCCGTCAGCCAGCATACGTTCCAAAACGTATCTGTCGCCAACGGAGGTCTGCAGGATATTGATATCGTTTTCTCTGCCCATCATAGTCAGGCCCAGGTTGGACATGACAGTGCCTACGATGGTATCCTTCGCCAGTTCGCCTCTCTGTTTCATATCCAGGCCGCAGATGGCAAGGATCTTGTCACCATCGATCAATTCGCCTTTTTCATCCACAGCCAGACAGCGGTCTGCATCGCCGTCGAAGGCAAAGCCGATATCTGCGCCGTTTTCTACTACCATGGCTTTCAGGTCTTCCATATGAGTGGAGCCGCATTTATCGTTGATGTTTGTGCCGTCGGGTTCGTTATGGATGATGCAGAGGCTTGCGCCCAGATCCAGCATAGCGATGGGGGCTGCCTTATAGGATGCGCCGTTGGCACAGTCCAGAGCCACCTTGATGCCGCCGAATTTTTCTGTTGTTGTCTTTGTCAGGAATGCAATATAGTCGTCCAGAGCTTCTTCCGCGTAGCCCTTTGTGCCCAGGCCGATACCGGTGGGGCTGGGCAGGATCTCGGGATGGCTCAGGATGATGCTTTCGATCTCATCTTCCAGTTCATCACTCAGCTTATAGCCCTGATTGTTGAAAAACTTGATGCCGTTATATTCCACGGGGTTATGGGATGCGGAGATCATAACGCCGGCATCCAGTCTGTATTTTCTTACCAGATATGCCACTGCGGGAGTGGGGATGATGCCTGCCACCACTGCATGGGCGCCTACGGAGCAGATGCCTGCCACCAGAGCGCTTTCCAGCATATCGCCGCTGATGCGGGTATCCATTGCTACCAAAATGCGGGGCGCGTGCTTTGTTTCCTTTGTCAGTACATATGCACCGGCTCTGCCCAGGCGGAATGCCAGATCGCCGGTCAGTTCTGTATTGGCAACGCCTCTCACGCCGTCTGTACCAAATAATCTTGCCATTTTATATTCCTCCAAAATCATTCATTCTCCGGCGTTTCTGTTTCGCCGATGACTGTAACATCAATATAAGCGGGGCTTGCGCTCAGCCCGTTGGGCAGATCCAGATGGATCAGTACCCGATGGGTGCCTTCGGTCAGCCCGCTGACATGGACGGTGCCGTCCAGATCGCCGGCATGGAGCCCATTCAATGCGCTGCTGTCGCCGGAAATGGTGACATGGGCTGTGCCAAGGCTGTATGTTTTTCCGGCCTCTTCCCCGATCAGGGTGAGGTTGGATTCATTCAGTGTGAATTGCTTGCCGTTCTGCGGCTCGATGGAAACGCTCACCTGTATGGTGGTGTCGCTGCCTTCCTTCAGCAGGATGCCTTCCGGCAGATAATCTTCCAGAGAGAAGGTTTTTGTGACAGAAGAGGTGCGGCCGGAAACGTCAATGCTATCCAGATGCAGGGAGATCAGTTCTTCCAGATCTTCCTCTGTACCGGTTACTTCTGCATATCTGGGGCTGCAGCTGATGTCGCCTACCTGATAGCCGCTGGCGGGTGTGCCGGCAATATCCACCTGGATAGGGATCTGCTTCATATCATGGAGAGCATAGGAAATGGTGACTTCCGGTACATTCGTGGAAACACCGCTTACCTCCATGCCATGGATATCGTAGCAAATGAGTTTTACCTTTACTTCGAAATCCGCCTGCAGCACCTCTGCGCTGATCTCTGCCCGTACGCTGTTGACGCGGTTGACCAAAGAAGCGGGGCCGGAAACCATAACGGTTTCATTGCTGATATTTGGCTGAGAAAGGTATATGCCGGTTTCCACATCACCCAGGATCTTCACTTCCACAGGCATTTCCTTGAAAGTGAGGGTTTCCACTTTTGCTTCCACCACTGCGGGGGATTTGCTGCCGATGGCGTAGTTGTTGCCGCCGCCCAAAATAGAAACATTGACAGTCAGGGCTACCGTATCCCCATTGACTGCATAAGCCAGCTCAGACAGATCCACCGTAGCGGTGATCCAGTCGGGGTTCTGGCTCAGTCTGTCCAGAGCGGTTCTCTGGGCCTTTACCTTTACTGTGATCTTTGTATTTTTCAATTCTTCCGCATTGCCGACCGTCAGCCCCCGGGCGCTTAAGGTATCCATATTTTCCAGAGTCAGAGGTCTGCTGTAGCTGCGGGTATCTACGGGCTGGGTGATATTGATGACCATGAACCACATGATGGCGGCGATGGCAACGGAAAGCAGCTTCCAGCCGATATCTTTCATCAGTAATTCCTGAAATCTTTTCATTCTTTATCCTGCCGTCCTTTCCAAATCGTAGCAAATGTCTTTTTATTACCGTCTTTCTGAGACTGGGAGATCATGCTTCTGAGCTGGTCGGGCGTCAGATGGCGATACAGCACGCCGCCCCTTGCCAGGGAAATAGCGCCGGTTTCTTCGGAAACGACGATGACATAAGCATCGGAAACCTCGCTGGCACCAATGGCAGCTCTGTGGCGGGTACCCAGCTCCATGCTGATCTCGTTACTGTCGGTCAGCGGCAGGAAACAGGTAGCAGCAGCGACGCGGTTGCGGCGCACGATCACAGCACCATCATGCAGCGGTGTGTTATGTTCGAAAATATTGATGAGCAGCTGGCTGGAAACGATGGCATCGATGGGGATACCGGTACGCTCCAGGTCGCCCAGGGGGACTTCCTGCTCGATGAGGATGAGGGCGCCTGTTTTCACAGAGCCCATCTTTTCTGCGGCCTTTACGATCTCATCAACGGTACGGCGGCTGGCTTTATCGTCAGCCTCTTCCGTGCTGCGGGTAAAATAAGAGAAAAATTTCCCTTTGCCCAGCTGCTCCAGTGCCTTTCTCAGCTCCGGCTGGAAAACGACGATGACGGCGATGATGCCCACAGAGATGGTATTGGAGAGGATCCAGAGGATGGTGTTCAGCCGCAGCAAGGTAGCGACCGCCGCCAAAGCGAAGATCACCAGGATGCCTTTGAACAGCACCCACGCACGGGTCTCTTTGATCCAGAATATGATTTTATAAATAATGTAGGCAACAATGAGGATATCCAGAATATCCGTAATGCCAAGGGAAGGCCTTGCGAATTCTGTGATCCCCAGACTGCCTAAAATGCTTTTGAAAGTTTCCATACGATACACCCTGTCTGTTTTTGGAGTCATTCTTTTTGTAAAAATAATGATATCCTAACTTTACTAGATTATGTAAACGTGGTAGGATATTACATATGGGCACAAAAACCCAGTTTCTATGATTATAGCATAAACTCCCGCAAAATGTTATGAAAAGATGATGAAAAAGTAAACTTATTTTCCATGTGTAGTCTGATGTCTGAAAAGTGTTGCGGCGGGTGTCTTTTTTGGGCAGATTGTTAAAAAAATGATTAAATTCGGCACAAAAAAGAGGTGAGAAAAAAATGGATTTTAGGCAGATTGTACTTTTATAAATACATTGTAGGACAAGGCTGTGTAACATTTTTTCTGTTAATTTTCTTAATAGTATTCAATTCGTGCAAAAATGATGCAAATTCTCGTCCTTGTTTTGGTTGTTTTTGTTTTTGTGCATTCGCTAAAAGGAATTGACTTTGTTTATTTTTTGTGTTTAAATAACAGTTGAAGGGGTGATTTTCGATATTTTTTCTGAATGACGCGAAAAATTGCCCGAGTTGTCTGACACTTATTCACTTATTTTATATTTTTAAGGAGGAAGAAGAATGGAATATACATTTGCTAACAGAATGAACCGTCTGAAAGGTTCCGCAGTAAGAGAACTGATGGCACTGACAGCAAGACCCGAAGTTATCTCTTTTGCAGGCGGTATGCCCGCACCTGAACTGTTCCCCGTTGAAGGTGTTAAAGCAGCAACTTGCGCAGTTCTGGATGAAATCGGCCAGAAAGCACTGCAGTATGCTCCCACAGAAGGCTATGTTCCTCTGCGTGAAAAAATCGTTGAAAGAATGGAAAAAAGACTGCACATCAAAACAGATATCGACCATGTTCTGATCACAAGCGGTTCCCAGCAGGGTCTGGATTTCTCCGCTCGCGTATTCCTGAACCCCGGCGACGTTATCCTGGTTGAATCTCCTTCCTACGTTGGCGCGCTGAACGCATTCAACGCTTGCGAACCTACATATGTTGAAGTTCCTACAGATGACTACGGCATGATCCCCGAAGAACTGGAAAAGATCCTGGCAACAACAGAAAACATAAAACTGATCTACGTTATCCCCGACTTCCAGAACCCCTCCGGTAAAACATGGTCCATGGAGAGAAGAGAACACTTCATGGAACTGGTAAACAAATATGAAATCCCCGTTATCGAAGATAACCCTTACGGCGATCTGCGTTTCGAAGGCGAATATCTGCCTTCCCTGAAATCCATGGATACAAAAGATCTGGTAATCTTCCTGGGTACAATGTCCAAAGTATTCTGCCCCGGTCTGCGTATCGGTTGGGTTTGCGCTCCCACAGAAGTTCTGGCAAAATATAACTTCGTAAAACAGGGTGCTGACCTGCAGACATCCTCCATCGACCAGATGGTAGCAAGCAAATTCATGGAAATGTATGATCTGGATGCACACGTTGATAAGATCAAAGCAGTTTACAAAGGCAGAAGAGACCTGATGCTGAACTGCATCAAAGAATACTTCCCCAGCTGCGTAGAACACACAACACCCGAAGGCGGTCTGTTCACATGGATCACACTGCCCGAAGGCGTAGATGCTGGCAAGATCGCTCCTAAATGTCTGGAACAGAACGTTGCATACGTTCCCGGCGGTGCGTTCTATCCTTACCCCGGCAAAGAAAACCACTTCCGTCTGAACTACTCCAACGCGACAGAAGAACAGCTGGTTGAAGGTATGAAGAGACTGGGCAAAGTTCTGAAAGCTGAACTTGGCGAATGATCTCTGCTTCCATAAGCAAACCAAAAGCCCTCCATTTGGAGGGCTTTTATATTTTTATGCGGAAAAAACTGTTCATAAAGCTACGCGTTACTCATGTCCTTGCTCCGCAAGTCATCGTAAATAAAAAAAGTCATTTCATTCTGCAAGCAGTTGAAATGACTTTTCTGATTTACATGGTTTTCTGCGCTTATCCAATAAAGAACTGTGCCCAGTAATTGCCGTTTTCTACATAGCCGATGCCGATGTAGCTGTATTTTTCAGCCATGATGTTTTTTCTGTGGCCTTCGGAATCCATCCATGCTTTTACGACTTTTTCAGGAGTTTTGATCTTGCCTGCCAGGTTTTCGCCTGCAAACTGGTAGGATACGCCTGCGTCTGCCAGGGCTGTGAAGCATTTGGAACCATTAGGACGAGTGTGGCTGAAGGATGTTTTTGCTTCTTCCGCACGAACCTGTGCTGCTTCGCAAAGGGTCAGATCCAGTTCCAGAGGTGCCAGACCTTCTGCCGCACGTTCTTCGTTCACCAGCTCTACCACTTCATATACATATTCATGGATATCATCATCGGGATCGCCTGCCAGAGGCACATCGCCCATACCGATGATAATGCCGTCTTCTACGATTTCTTCTGCGCCTTCGTCTGTCAGCATTGCGGTTTCTTCTGCTGCTTTCTCAGAGCCGCCGCAGCCGATCATACCAAATGCCATTACTGCTGTCAGTGCCAATGCAAATAATTTTTTCATATATATACCCCTCACTTCTTATTTTTGGTTACAAAATCTATTTATTTTTATGTTTTTCTTGAAAATATATTACCATAAAGATAACGAATATGCAATGCCTAACTTACAGAAAATCAAGAATTTTTTTCGAATTTTCTTTCTTTTGCTGCAAAAGGTGGTGTGATTTCTGCTTTTTGGAAGGAATTTTGAGATTTTCTTCATTTCCGGCGAAACATTTTGACAGCCTATCTTAGGGAGAATATAATAAAAGCTAGTGTAAGCAGAAAAGAGGATCACCAAAATGAAACAATCTTTGTCTATACAAATCGAATATAAATTGGAAGAAAAGGGCGCAGTGGTTACAAAAATGCAGGGAAGGGCGGCGGAAGTGCGCATCCCTGAGAAAATCGCCGGCGTTCCTGTCATCGCCATTGGTGAAAAGGCCTTTGCTGCAGAGGAGGAAGCCCCCGCGGCAGAGCCTGGGGACGAACTGGTGGCAGAATTGGCCTTTGTGACAGAAGTGGGAGAAACGGCAGCAGAAGGACAGGCTTTGCGCAGAGTTTTTCTGCCTGATTCCATTGAAACCATCGGCGCCTATGCTTTTTCCGGCTGTTCTGCCCTGGAACATATCCATCTGCCTTCCAGACTGACGGCAGTTTCAGAAAGAATGTTCAATGACTGCTCCTCTCTGGAACAGGTGACCCTGCCTGCCGGCCTGAAAAGCATCGAGGGCTATGCCTTTTATGGCTGCATGAAGCTGAAAAGCCTGCGCCTGCCGGAAGGGGTAGAGCGTATCGGCAGATATGCCTTTTATAATTGCCGAAAAATGGAGGAGATCAATATTCCCTTGGCAACAACAGACCTGAATACAGGGATGTTCCTCAATTGCGACAGCCTGACCTATCTTTCCTTCGGGCGATGCAGACATATTTCCGACCTGACTTCCGGCCTGAACCATGAGCTGCATCTGACTATTGATTTTCCCATTGAGGGTGGCGAAACGAAACGGGCGAAGCTGGTCATCCCCGATTTCCAGTATGAATATATCGAAGATACGCCTGCAAGGCTGTTCCATCAGGTGAATTATGGCACAGGCCATATCTTCCGCCAGTGCATCGGCAATTCGGAGATCGATTTCCGCAGATATGATGAAATTTTTTACCTGACCAGAAGAGAGGATGCGGCGGAAACGGTGCTTCTCCTGGCAATGTGCCGCCTGGAATATCCCTATCGTCTGCAGGAAAAGCATCGGGAGGTTTATCTGGATTATATCCGCGACCATTTCCTTTGGGCGGCGGAATATTATATGAACCGAAATGAAACAGAGAAAATCAAATTATTTGCGGATTGGGGTCTGCTGACAGCGGAAAACCTGCCCAGAACCATTGAACTGGCCCAGGCGAAAGGGCGCACAGC
Organism: Anaerotignum sp.; assembly: GCF_017483025.1. Taxonomy (GTDB): domain Bacteria; phylum Bacillota; class Clostridia; order Lachnospirales; family Anaerotignaceae; genus Anaerotignum_A. The sequence goes on from NZ_JAFUMA010000108.1 coordinate 36,627, forward strand.
CATCCTCAGCTTCCTGATGGATTACCAGCACAAGCATTTTGCACCTGCCCGCAAAAAGAAAACCTTTGATTTATAAAAAGAAAGGAGGGGACGGGGAAAATGAATGAGACACATCAGAAATTGATACAGCTTGGTACGAATATCCTGAGCGCATCCAGAAATGAGCTTTATCTGTCCATGCGCTTTTTAGACCTGGCTCTGAGCGGCCTGAAATATGAAATGAACCTGTCCTCTCTGTATGTTGGTACCGATGGCGAGAAGATTCTGTTCAACCCTCGTTATCTGGTGCAGAGATATACCAGCGACCGTGTGCTGGTGAACCGCGCCTATCTGCATATGGTTTTGCATTGTTTGTTCCGCCATCCCTTCCATTTAAATGATAGAGATGAGGAACTGTGGCACCTGGCCTGCGATATCGCCGTGGAATCCATCATCGATTCCCTGCCCAGTAAAGCGGTGCATCTGGTGGTTTCCGATAAACGAAATGAGACCTACGATATGCTCCGCCGGGAATTGAAGGTGCTTTCCGCCGAGGGCATTTATCGCGTGCTGAAAGAAAAAAATCTGGATATACAGGAATTTGGCAAACTGCAGCTGGAATATTGGGTGGACGACCATGTTTTCTGGGAGCATAAAAAAGACGATGACCAGAACCAGGACGATCAGAACGATAACCAGAACGATGACCAGCAGCAGGAACAGGAGCAGAACGAAAAACAGCAGCAGCTGGAGGAAAAATGGACGGAGATCGGCGAAAAGACCGAAACGAACCTGGAAACCTTCTCTAAGGATATGGGACAGGAAGCCGGCGACCTGCTGCAATATTTGAAAGTGGAAAACAGAGAACGCTACGATTATCGGCAGTTTCTGCAGAAATTCGTGACGCTGAAAGAGGACATGCGGGTGGATGATGATGCCTTCGACTTCATTTTCTATACCTATGGCCTGCAGATGTACGGCAATCTGCCCCTGATCGAAGCGTTGGAATATAAAGAAGTGAAAAAAGTAGAGGAACTGGTCATTGCCATCGATACTTCCGAATCCTGCGAAGGGGAGACGGTGAAGCGGTTTCTGGAAGAGACTTATGCCATTCTTTCCAGCAGCGAAAGCTTTTTCCATAAGGTGAATATCCACATCATCCAGTGCGACGCGGCGGTGCAGATGGATAAAAAAATCACTTCCGCCGAGGAACTGGCGCTGTTCATGGAAGATTTTGAGCTGCGGGGCAGCGGCGGGACGGATTTCCGACCGGTGTTCCAATACGTGGATAAGCTGATAGAGGAAAAAGCCTTCCAGAATCTGAAAGGGCTGATTTATTTTACGGACGGCTATGGGACATTCCCGAAACGCCGACCGAACTATGATGCGGCGTTCGTGTTCTACCACGAGGATTATATGGATGTCAATGTTCCGCCTTGGGCCATGAAGCTTATCATAGGCAAAGATGACTTAGAAATAAAAAACCGTGAGGTATGATTATGGATATTAAAAGAGCGAAAGAAGAAATCAAACATTCGATACAGGCATATCTGGCAAAGGATGAATTTGGCGAATATAGAATTCCCGCTGTGCGTCAGCGTCCCGTTCTACTGATGGGCGCCCCCGGTATCGGGAAAACTGCCGTTATGGAACAAGTGGCAAGGGAATGTGGCGTTGCCCTGGTTTCCTACAGCATCACCCACCACACCAGACAGTCCGCCATCGGCCTGCCTTTCATCAGCAAAAAAGACTACGGCGGCAAGGAATACGCCGTAACAGAATACACCATGAGCGAAATCATTGCTTCTGTCTACGATAAAATGGAGGAAACCGGCCTGAAAGAGGGCATCCTTTTTATTGACGAAATCAACTGTGCTTCCGAAACACTGGCCCCTGCCATGCTGCAGTTTTTGCAGTGCAAAACCTTCGGCGCCCACAAGGTTCCCGATGGCTGGCTCATCGCCGCAGCGGGCAATCCGCCCGAATATAACAAGAGCGTGCGCGAATTCGATGTGGTTACTCTCGACCGTGTGAAGAAGATCGACGTAGAACCCGATTTCACCGTCTGGAAGGAATATGCCTATAAACAGGGCATCCACGGCGCCATCCTTTCTTATCTGGAAATCAGAAAAAATCATTTCTATGCCATGGAAACCACTGTGGACGGCAAACGTTTCGTGACCGCCCGCGGCTGGGAAGATCTGTCCACCATCCTGAAAGTTTATGAAGATATGAACCTGCCCGTAGATGAAGGTCTGGTGTATCAGTATCTGCAGCATAGAAAAATCGCTAAGGATTTTGCAAACTATCTCGACTTGTATAAGAAATATCGCACAGACTACCGCGTGGATGATATCCTTCGCGGCGTATATACACAACAGGCTGTGGCGAAGCTGCAGGAAGCGCCCTTTGATGAACGCCTGAGCGTTATGGGTCTGCTGTTGAGCAAACTTTCCGAAGGGTTCCAGAAAGCATACGAAGCGGACCTGATGGTAACAGGGCTGCACGGCGCATTGCTGGAATTAAAAGAAAGATTTGCAAGTCCTTATTGCAAGGAAACCCCCTGGGAAAACCTGTTCACAGGTCTCATTGAAGAAAGAGAAACAGCCTTCAACCGGGAAAGAAAAGCAGGCCTCTTGGAAAAAACAGCGGAACGTGCCCGCCTGCGGGAAGGGGAACGCCTGCAGTTCTTCTTTGATGAAGGGAAAAAGGCAGGCTGCCGTGAAAAGGACGAAGCCTTCGAACTGGTGAAAGGTCTTTTTGCAGCGGAAGCAGAAAAGAGAGAAGATGCCATCGACGCAGCATCCGCAGCATTGGACAATGCTTTTGCCTTCCTGGAAGAAACCTTCGGCGCAGGGCAGGAAATGGTCATCTTCATCA
>NZ_JAFUMA010000012.1 GCF_017483025.1 Anaerotignum sp.
ATTCCGCTCTGCTCGAATGGCTAGATAGCTTCAATAAATCCTTACGGTGACTTTATTATGCGAAGTGATTTTTCATATATCTCCATTGCTGCAGTGGTTTTGGTGATTCACTTCGCATAATATTTTACTTTTCATAATCCACGCCACGAGCCATACCGGTGATGAATACGTTTAATCCATCAGAAATTGCTTTCAGGATCTCCTTTTCCAGAGCTTCTTTTACGACTGATTCAGAATGATCGAGTTTTTCAGGACGATGCCCGGTAAAACAACATCTGTGTAATCTTTTTTCGGCTTCAGTCATAGCTGCATCCCTCCTATGAAGCATTTTTTCAAGTGTAGCATATACGCTGATACCATGCAAATGCAATATAATATATAGTGCCTCTGTTTACTATAATTCAATATTAATTACCAGTAAAATATAGGAAAGAAGGAGGGGTGAGTACATGGATGTAAATCTGAAAATACGCCAGTTGATGGATGAACGTGGATGGAGCGAATATCGGCTGGCTAAAAACTGTGGCTTGCCGCAACCTACCTTCACAAGCATTTTTCGAAGGAATTCCATCCCATCTATTACCACATTAGAAAAAATCTGCACTGGTTTTGGCATTACATTGTCACAATTCTTTGCTGAGTGTGAAATGACCGAGCTGACGCCGGATCTTCAAGAAGTTTTTGATCACTGGGCGGCGCTTACATTAGAACAAAGAGAAGCAATACTAATGATGATGCGACTGTTACATAACAAAAATCAAAAATAACTACTCGAATGCTTAGTTTTGGGTAGTTATTTTTTTGCAAAAAAAGAAAACCCATCGTTGATGATGGGTTTTCTTTGGATTTGGAAAGATGAATAATGACTGTGGCATTACATTATCATCATTGTTCATTATCAATGCTTTCGGTGATTCTGTCAAGGATTGCATAATATGGCTGTTTTTTTAATAACTGCAAAAATAAAATGACCGATTTGTTGAAATCACAAATTTGGTACTATATAATAATCATATAGTTCGTAAATCATTTGAGGAACCACTCCTCTTATGAAAACACAACAAAATTCTTTTTTTTCTTTTTTATGAAAAGCAGCCCGAAAGGGCTGTTTTTTTGTTCTTTCAAAAAATGGCGAGGGGAAAGAACTCCCTCGCCAATTGATAAATTACTTCTTTTGTTTGGACTCAGCTAACCATAGCCGGCGCTTTATCTGCATCAGTGATGTTCAGTAAAGCATTCAGCTCGATCAGTCTGGCCTGTTTTTCTTTCAGTTCTTCTTCTTTCTGGAATGGCTTCTGAACTTCAACCTTCGCATTCTCCAGCTGTTCCTGATAATATACCAGGTTCTTTTCAGCATTGGAGAGATATGTATACATATCACCCAGAGAATGTTCCAGTCGGATCATATCACCGACAGGATTGCTCTTGATCTCAGTAGCATGGGAGAGGGCACCTTTCAGCACCATTTTATAGGTGTAGAAGTCTTCTGTGACTAGAAGTTTAAAGCCCATGAATTCACCGATCGCTACCGGTTCAGTCAGATCCAGTTTCTTTTGTTTTGCAGTCATACAGTATTCGCGAATGATGGTACCCGCTTCATTCCTGTTATCGAAGGTATTTTTCCCAAGCTTGATACTGAATTTTTCAGCAGACCCAGCCTTGTGCTCTTCATACAGTGCCACATCGGCTTTATATCCCTCGATCAGATTTTCCAATCTCCTGATCTGGTTCGGGAAGTTAAAGGAAATATCGTCCTCCAGACGGTATTTCTGGCTAGTGAAGTTACCTTTCAGCAGTTTCAAACGAGCGACCTGCACATCCAGATCCATCTTTTCTTTGATCAATGGATTACCGGTTGCCAAAGCTTTGACTTCTGCGTAGTTCAGAGTCGCTTCATCAATATCTTCTGCAGAACGAACAGGGGATTTATCGGTCATGATCTGGCTGATGAACCGCTGTTTATTCTCGATGATCTGCCAGCTGTAGCTGTCAAAAGTATTCTCCGTGATATAACGGAAAATCTTTACGGAATCGTTCATGTTCCCCTGACGCAGGATTCTACCTTCGCGTTGCTCGATATCAGAAGGCCTCCAGGGAACGTCCAAATGATGCAGTGCAACCAATCTGTTCTGTACATTGGTCCCTGCGCCCATTTTTGCTGTGGAACCCAGCAGGAACCGTACTCGGCCCATGCGTACCTTGGCGAATAACTTCGATTTTTTGATATCGGTATTCGCGTCATGGATAAAGGCGATCTCGTCTTCCGGTACTCCCGCAGCGATCAGTTTGCTGCGGATATCATCGTAAACATTGAACATACCTTTATTCTTTGGCGTAGACAAGTCGCAGAAGATCAGCTGTGCCCCGCGCTGGGTCTTTGTTTCGTTCCATAACTGCAGTGCATTTGTTACACAGGAGTTGACCTTAGAATGTTCGTTCTCAAAGTATGCATCATCAATCAATCGCTGGTCGAGGGCTAATTTTCTGCCGTCGTTTGTCACCTTCAGCATATTATCGGAAGAGGAGTCCACACATCCGTTACGGATCTTTTCGGCGCGTTCACCTAGTTCCAGAACCAGCTCCCGCTGCAGGTCACTGGGCTTCAGCAGTACATCAACATATTCCGGTTTAGGCCGAGGCAGGTCGAGCATTTCCGCAGTCTGGATATCGGCACATTCCTTGAACAGGGAAATCAGTTCAGGCAGGTTATAGAACCGAGAAAAACGGGTCTTTGCCTGATACCCGGTACCTTCTGGTGCCAGTTCAACAACGGTTCTGGTCTCGCCAAAGGTTGAAGCCCAGCTGTCAAAGTGTCCCAGACCCATACTAATCAGGGTATCATACTGCAGATACCGCATATTGGTATAAAGCTCGGTCATACTATTGCTCAGCGGTGTGCCGGTAGCAAAAGTAACGCCTCTGCCGCCGGTGATCTCATCCAGGTACTGGCATTTATTGAACATGTCCGTGGACTTCTTCGCTTCCGTCGTTGCAACCCCAGCTACATTGCTCATTTTTGTGTAGCAAAAGAATGGTGATAGGTAACTCTTTGAGATAATCGCCAAGTTTTCCCCCACCTCACACCGTGCATGCACCTTTCAGCGCACACGGCGTTCCATCAGATTGATGTACTTTCTTTTGATTTCGATACATCTGTATTCTCACAAATACAGCGTACATGTAAATTTCACGGTTTTAATTTTTCTCTATATTTTTGAATTTTAGCCACCGTCTTTGTATCCAATTCGGGTGGTATTGGGCTATTGTGTACCATACGATGACATGATGCACATAGCCATGCCAAATTTTGCACTTTGTTGATTCTTTCGATAGGAAGTTTATTGTCGACATGATGACAGTGCTTTGGAACTAATTCCGAAAAATACTTTCCACAGCACCTACATTTTCCTTTGTCCCTGTTATAGGCATACTCCCGATTCATAAAGTATTCAAAATTCGCTTTCCATCCCATTCCTTTGGCATATGCAGAAAGAGCAATGTCTTCTGGTGTGTTGATAGAAGGTCTATCACAGGGTAACGGCTTATGCTTACTTCTATAGTTCACGTATCGTTTTCGTCCTTCTGCTGTATAGGGTGTCATTCTCTGATCAAATGGTTTGCTTTCATATTTACTTTGCGTAATAAAAGCATATGTAATACCAAACCATTTCCCTTCAATTTCTATAGCAAAAGTTTTACTGTCATATCCTGCGTGTCTATGGGGCAAATTACATAGTTCCTTTAAGGGAATTTGCATCTGATTATATTGTTTCGGATACATGTTCTTCCATACTGCTAAAGCCGTGTTGTTTACTCGGCGGTCTATTGCACGATATGCATGGGAACAAATAGATGGTTGTAAATATTGTGCCAGTCCCATAATAATAGAATTTACATATTGAATTTGTGCAGCCTTTCTGTTTAGCTGGGAATACCATTCTATTTTTCTAATTTCTTCTTGGAGATTATGGATTTTCTTTGTTAATCTTTCCATATCAGGAAATGGCTTTCCAACTAAATACTCGTTCCATGTTGAAGGATTAGGCGTTTTCCGCTTTCGTTCAGCTTTAACAATATAGCCGAGGAAATGTATTCCGTCTTTTCTCAAATCAGTTACATAAGTCTTTTCCTGTGACAATTCCAACTTCATGCGATATTTGAAATACTTCGTTAATTCATTCTTTAATCGATATGCCTCTTTTTCTGTTGCTGTTAGTATTACCCAATCATCCGCATAACGGAAGTTATATTTTGGGGTAATACCAGACCATTTCAACCGTCGGGTATCATTACCTTTATGTTTGCATCGGCGATGCGGCTCAACATAACAGCGTCCAATGTACCAATCAAAGTCATTTAGGTACACATTTGATAATAACGGAGATAAAATACCTCCTTGCGGTGTACCCATTATCGTTGTATAGTACAAATCTTGGTCAATATATCCCGCTTTTAGCATTTGACTAATAATTTTCAGAACTCTCTTGTCATGAATACCAATTCTCCAGAGTTTCTTCAACAGCAGACGATGATTGATGTTATCGAAACAACCTTTAATATCTCCTTCTACCGCCCATACTGGCTGGTCTTTAGATTTCACGCTAGCATTGATAACATTTACAATATCTCTGATTGCATGTTTCTGCGCTCGATATGGTCGAAACCCATAACTATGCGGGTAAAACCTTGCTTCGCATATAGGTTCCAGAATTAGTCGCATACATTCCTGTATAATCCTGTCTAGTACAGTAGGGATTCCCAGAGGACGCATTTTACCATTTGCCTTTTTAATGTATTTTCTTCGGGCTGGTTTCGGTTTATAGCAATGAAAATTAGATTGAATCAACTGTAATAGTTCTTCTTTTGGCATTTGTAAGTATCTATCCATCTTAATCATATCCACACCAGCAGTTTTACTGCCCTTATTGGACTTGATGTTATGAATAGCTGTCACAATGGTTATTTCATTATTCATTGCTTCCAGCAATCCAGTAAATGAAGCACCCTGACCTGACTTTTCATAAAGAAAGTCTTGGAATTGCTTCAGTTCTGCTTCTGATGAAAATCTGACGTTTAAATGCAAAAGGCTTTCACCTCTCAGTTCGTCACCCATCTTTCAGGGAGTTATTCGATTTTATTTTTGTGAAATTTACAAATCAATCTGACTCGTGCCCTTCGCCGAGGAGTATTTCAACTCCGTGTGATTGGAGTTACCCAATCGCGGACTACTATGGCACGGCTGACTTCCTGTATTCTTCATCGTACTGCAACACTCCAAATACAGGCTCTCAAACGTTCCCAAATCTTTATCCTTATTGGTCAATAGACCATTGAAACCCTTAGGCTGCTACCTTACACCGGGAGAATCTAACTACACTTTGAATCACAGTTGCTGTGTAGTTCCATATAAATATTTCATTTCATAGGGTGTATGCAGAAAAACCAGCTACACACACTTTCTCCAATTTTCATCCTTTCAGATGCCGCATACTCTTACGATGCTGCATAGCTTTCCCTAACGGGTAGCCATAGGTTTCGGAAGCCCGCACCATTATTATCCATGCCTTTCGGTTTAGGTTTTCAGGTTACGACTTCACCACGCTTTGCACTCCTTCTATTTACAGATAGATGGAGCACAGTGGAGTATTAGCTCTCGTACTGTCTACGGTTCGACTGACCGCTGTGGGATAATAACTCCCTTTCGACATTGATTCTGTACGGCAGAGGATTTTCACCTCTAAATTCAAGATTTGAGTTCTCTACAATTTTTCCTTGATATATCAAGTGCAATCGTATGGTGCGTTTCATCATAGTTGTCAGCCATGACTTATGCACAACGTTTCGCACGATTTTTGAAATAATGTGCTTCATCCACCATCAGACGGTCAACGCCCAATTCTTCAAAAGTAACAATGTTATCCTTTTTGCTCTGGTCATTCAGTTTCTTCAGCTTCACTTCCAAAGATTTTCTTGTTTTCTCCATCTGCTTGATAGTATAGTTTTCGCTTTTTGCCGCCTTTGCTTCTCTGATACCTTCAATAATTTCTGAAATCTGACTTTCCAAAATATGCTGCTGTCGTTCTACGCTGACAGGAATTTTCTCCAACTGACTATGCCCGATGATGACTGCATCATACTCCCCTGTGGCAATCCTGCCGCAGAATTTTCTACGATTTTTTGTTTCAAAATCCTTCTTCGTTGCAACAAGGATATTTGCCGCAGGATATAATTGCAGCCATTCTGCACCGAACTGTTCTGTGATATGATTTGGCACGACTACCAAAGTTTTCGCACACAGTCCCAATCGCTTGCTCTCCATGGCTGCGGCTACCATCTCAAAGGTTTTGCCTGCTCCTACTTCATGGGCAAGTAATGTATTTCCACCGTACATAATGTGGGCGATAGCATTGATCTGATGTTTTCTCAGGGTGATTTCAGGGTTGATACCGGAGAACCGGATATGACTGCCGTCATACTCACGGGGGCGAATAGAATTGAAACGCTCGTTATACAGCGTCACCAATTGTTCCCTCCTGTCGACATCTTTCCATACCCAATCTTTGAACGCCTGCTTGATGAGTTCCTGTTTGCTCTGGGCAATGGCGGTTTCTTTTTTGTTCAGAATGCGCCTTTCGTTCCCGTCAGCATCAACAAGTTTATCAAAAATACGGACATCCCTCTGGTTCAGAGTATCTTCGATGATTTTGTAGGCATTGATCCGTTTTGTACCATAGGTGTTTTCGCTTTTGACATTCCCTCGGTCATAACTTTTCGCCGTCACATTCCACTCGCCCGTATGCCTGGAATACAAAACCTTGATCTTTGGTCTGACATAATAAGGCGTATCCAACAATTCATAAGTAAACTGCTGCGCCACATCCGCAGGCAGCCAAGTGGAACCCAGTCTTACGCTGATCTCACTGGCTTTCAAATCTTCTGGCTGTACCTGCTGTAATGCTTCAACATTCCCTTTTAGCACATCTACCAGCGTTGCATCTGCCGAAAACAGTTCTTCCATCTGCTGATATTTCTTCAGTTTCTGACGTACATTTCCAGAAAGGAAATCATCGGCTGTGCGATAGGTATATACATCTTTAGAAAAACCGCCATAATCTCGGAATACAACGCCTGTCAATTCAGAGAATAATGTTTCCTCATCCCTTCCTGTCAGACTGGACATAAGCCCCATATCCACACAGGCCCGTTCTGCAAGGGATACTGCCAAGGCTTCGCTGGCGGTATCTACCCTCTCCACCTTTACGTTGGGTTTGATGGTACGTTTGGAAAACATATCCGCCTTCCGTTTCAGATTTCCCTGTTCATCCAGAATTTCCAGAGAGCAAAGCAAGGGATAACTGCTGTCTTGCGAAAAAGCCATGTTATTGCCACGGCTGTTCAGCAACCCATACTGCTTGGAGAAAGCATCGTACAGATCATTCAGTGTCTTTTGTTCTTCCAAAATATCCTTATCCGGATATTCCTCTGTCTGATATTCAATCAGCCTTCTGACACTATCACGGATGCCGATCATCCCTCGGATACGGCTTTCTGCTGTTGCCGAAACATTAGCAGGATACATACGGCTGTTCTCACGAAAATAAATCTCGCCGTCCACCAATGCGTAACTGAAGTTACGGATGGTCGGATCTGCAGGGATGGACTGGTCTTGCTCCTCATCCAGAATCTCATCAAACTCATATTCATTGACTTCGCCGTGGATATGGGTAATGGCTTCTGTCAGCTGCTCTCCCAAGCCAGCATCAGGGAAAGGGTTACAAGTTGTAACCTTTTCCCCGCCATACAGTCCTTCGTGATATGCCATTTCCCCCAGTACCATTTCAGGATGGTCAAGGAAATACTGGTTCATGGGAATGTCGTTTTCATTTTGCCCCAGATGCACCCAATCAGGCTCTATGTCGATGATACGATCACGTTTCTGAAGGAAAAGAATATCTGCCGTTACCTCTGTACCAGCATTTGCCTGAAATGCTGTATTTGGCAATCTGATTGCACCCAACAAATCGGCTCTCTGAGCGATGTACTTACGCACAGAGGAGTTCTTCTTGTCCATGGTACCTTTACTCGTTACAAAGGCAATCACGCCCCCAGGACGCACCTTATCGATGGTCTTAGCAAAGAAATAATCATGGATGAGAAAGTTATGCTTATCGTATTTTCTATCCGGTACTTTATAACTACCAAAAGGGACATTCCCCACCGCCACATCAAAAAAGCTGTCTGGGAGATTTGTTTCTTCAAATCCACAAACAGCAATGTTGTTTTTCTGATAAAGTTGTTTTGCAATTCTGCCTGTAATGCTGTCCAGTTCCACACCGTACAGGTTGCTTTCCTGCATACTCTCAGGCAGCATACCAAAGAAGTTGCCTGTACCGCAGGCAGGCTCCAGAATATTCCCTCGGCGAAAACCCATGTTTTCGATTGCCTGATACATGGCACGGATCACAACAGGAGAAGTATAATGGGCATTCAGTACAGAACCTCTGGCAGAAACATATTCGTCTGGTGTCAAAAGCCCCTGCAGTTCCCGGTACTCATTTGCCCAGGAAGAATTGTTTTCTTCAAACACCTGTGGCAAACCTCCCCAGCCAACATACTTGGAAAGGAGTTCCTGTTCCTCTGGTGTGGCAAAGCGATTTTCCTGTTCAATCTGACGCAGGGTACGGATGGCTTCGATATTATTTCTGCATTTTTCTCTATCGCTTCCAACACCCAAGTTATCACTGGTAATACAGAAGTTTAATTTCTCACCTTCCGGCTGTTGTTCAACTTTTTCTTCCTTCTTTGGAACAGTGATTTCAGGCAAAGAAATTTCTTCTTCCTGCACTTCTTCTTTTTCTTCCTGAACAGGATATGGACTTTCGTTTCTGGTACCAATCAACGCATAAGTGCCATTGTCATAGGAAATCAGTTCTTCAAGGATTTCTTTCTTCCTCCCATAACCCTTATCAAAGTCAGCAATATTATCCAGTACCGCAGTCATATCAGAAATCAGCTTCTGCACCTGTTCCTGATCGTCCAGAATTGTACGAATGATGTCAATAGAATCATTCCAATACGTTCCTTTAGGAAATGGTCTGGGAGTGCCTTCCGGTACTCTATCAAAAAACGAAGTTACCTTTCTGGCTAATACCCTTTTTTCATATTCGGGATAATAGTCCAATTCAGACTGGCTCATGTAGCGATTTTCTTCGATCAGTTTTTCGATTCTCCTTGCCACCTGTGTCCAAGATAACTTGACCTTATCATAGGGGCGTCCGATAGTTCCACGGCTATATTCAAAACCCTTACTGCCATGGTCTACATTATCCCCCATAGACGCCATGCCACCAGTACCAAATTCTTCTTTCAAAAATTCTGCCTTTTCTTTTTCCGTATGCGGATTAGAGAAAAATGTATAGATGCGATATTTCCCATTTTCGATACCACTGCCTCTGCGGATCAGCAGTGCGTCAATCTCATCGTCAGAAATAAATTTCTTTTCTTCACCGAAAGTAAAGGCTTCATTCGCTTTGAACGGTTCAGGTATATATAACAAATCCAACACCTTTTCATGAACATCCTCCGGATCATGGATAATGCGAAAAGGCGGAGGATAATTCTGCATCAGCATTCCTGCTTCGCTGATATTTTCCGCAAGGCTTTCTACCCATTCATCATCTTTCAGTTTCTCGATTGTTTCATTCACGAACTGCTCAAAACTCATACCCTGTGTTTCGATCATTTTGTATTGTGCAGGAACATTCCGCAGTTCTTCACGGTAAAGATAATTTACATTGACTGCCACATCCCTCAGTTCCCAATCTCTGACCTGATTCAATTCTTCCTGCGGCATAAACTGCCCAATCGTCAGCAATTCCCGAATACGGGTAGCCACCTGTTTCCATGTGATCAAAAGCGATGTTTGGGAACGCTCCACACTGTTCCCTCTTGCAATATGGATGCCGTCAAAATCATATCTGGCAGTTACTTTTTCTTCACCAATGATAAAGCCTTTGCCGTCATTCCCGAATTCTTCCCGCAGAAATGCTACATCTCTTTCCAGGCCTTTATTTTTCTGAAACCACGCACAAATACGAAGTCTAGTGTCTCGCTTATTGCTGCCGCTGGTCAGAACTTCGTCGATCACTTGCTGAGAAAGAGTAAATGCAGGGTTCGGAGGTTCTTTCACTTGCTTCGCCTGTTCCTCCGTTTCCACACCGAATAAGGACATCTGCTCTACCACTGGTTTCAGCACTGGCAAGGGCTGTGCCGGGAAATACAGATTCCTTTCAATCAGATTCGCTACATATTCCTGTACGATGCCCCAAGAAAAAAAGGACTCTTCCTCTCTGGACAGATAACTGCCCTTCCAAGTCAGAAGTCCCTTTTCTTCTTTTTTATAACCTACTCGCCGTCCATCCAGTACAAGCAGTTCTGTATAGGCATCGCCATAAATACCTTTCATATATTCCGCCCGCTGATCCATATCCGTATGTTCTCTGAAATACTGGATCACATCGCTGCGTTTTACCTTCAGATGCTGCTCATTGCAAAACAGTTCGTTCAGTAATTCTTCATTGAGGAAGGGCGGTAATGTTTTTTCTTCATTACCGCCCTTTAGAGAAGGAGTTAGCTGTAAATCAGGTCGTTGAGGGTCTGCTCCTCTGCGGCCTGACGGATATTGTTCATCATTCCTACCCATTTCATCTGATCCTTGGCTTTCATTTCTTCGGTCAGTCCTGCTTTCTGGGCCATCTGTTTCGTCAGTTCTTCCATCTGCCTCTGGACTGTCTGTTCGATTTCCGCCAGATGTTCCATCAGTTTTCCTGTCAGGATCAGTGTTGAGTAATATGCTTTCTTGTGGTTCTTCAGATATGCTTTCCGCATCCGTCCGTATTTCCCGATGTTCGGCTGATCTGCTGTCAGTGTCAGTTCCGGCAGCTGGTAATCGCCCATCTGTCTGTAAGTGATGTCCATACTCGACGCCCCTTTCTATATCAATCTTTTCTTCTACTCTTTCAACTTCATTATCTCTGGTGATTTCATTTTCTGCAAATTTTTTGCCAGTTCTTTTTTCTTCCCGCAGCATTCCTTTTACAGTGCTTTCGATTTCTCTCAATACCATTTCAGAAATATCACTGGATGCAGTTCCAAGAACGGTAATGGTTTCCACTGTGTTGAAGTTGAAAATCTGCATGAAATCATCATGGTTCAGATATTCTGAAGCATCATAGCCACAACGGGTTAGCAGCATATATCCAATGGAACTCTCCAACATCTGACGAAAGGCGACCTGTACGCTCAATCCATCCAGATCTTCCAGAAAGCTATGCTCTTTCACATCCATCAGATTTTCCAGATAATCTGTAAAATGATCATCCGCAGCATTTTTCGCCGTAGAAAGCAAAATAGATGGAATATCACTTCCATCTACCATACCAAAACTATTCGTCAATGTTTCTGCAACGCTTTCCTGAAAATGCTGCTGTATCTGCCACAAGTGAACCTCGTTTCCGTAATGGCTGAATGTATCCGCCATATCGAATACATACCGCAAACACAGTTTTTCCTTTGTATCATCAATCAAAGCAATCCCTTTGGAACCTCTAATGATCCATCTTTTGAATCGCTTGTTCCACATATCAATGGGAGCGCAGGCTGTAGCATTTGGACGCTGGGCATAGATCAGCACCTGGTCATGGAAAGAATATTTGTAGTTATTCCCCGCCGTTCTGAGAAATGCTGTCCAATTCTGAGGATTGGTTGTCAGATTCTTGGTTGACCGTTCCATCAAAGGGATAATGTCTTTCAGTTTCGATGCCAAACATATCCCTCCTTATCCTCTTTCTTTTTCTATGTTCACTTTTTTCTTCTTCTCTGTTCCCAAAAACTTTGGAACTTCTTTGAACCCAAAATCATCAATGTAAAATGCTTTTTTCTCGCCATTCCAGTTCAAAACCACCACATCACTGACAGACAAAGAGTGCATCTTTCTTCCAAAAGGTCTTTCATCCCTGTTATGCTTGATAAACAGCCCTGCCAGGTCTGCCTCCGGAGAAAGCATCGCCTGATATACCTTCTGATAATCTGATGCCTGAAAATATTTCTTCGCTGAATCGTAGGAACGAAAAGCATAGGGTGTCAGTTCCAGATTTTTGATCTGATAAATTTCATAGGTGTCTACTTTATCCCCTTCTCTGGGATGCTCTGGTGCATATATCGCTCCTGCCTGTTCCATATTCTCTGCAAACTGGCAGATATGATAAACCGCATTTCCAATCTGTGCATGATAGTCATCTATGTATTCACAGGGCAAAATCTGTCGTTCTCCTTCAAAAGTGGTCAAAATAATATTGGCTCCATCCGGCACAGAAAAATATGTATTGTATTTAGCATCGATAAACCGAATTTCCCGATTTCCTTCCTCATTCGGAAATGCTAAGACACCTTTTATGATTTGAGGATTGAAATTGCTCATTCACATCACCGTTCCTTTTCTTCCTGCTTTCTATTTCTGTTTTGCTTTAATTTCCGCTGAAACTGAAATTTACTTTGGGCACGCTCCTTAAAAATCGAAATTATACTTTCACGAGAATCAGAATAGTTTCCCCAGTAATAATTCTTTTCTCCATCCTTATCATTGACAGGGGTACGCTCCCAAGTAACATAGCGTGAGGGAGCTTTTTCATTCTCTGCCATAACGTATTCCACATCTCTCACCTGTACTCTGGCGATGATGGAATAGGACTGGTTGACTTCCTTCTCACTGGAAAAACTTCCGTTTTCCAATTCCAATACATGGCTCCCATTATGAGCCATTTTGACCCGAACTGGCATCAAAGGAATCCCCTGAATTAAATCTGGTATCATCACATAGGTTGCATCTTTTCCCATATAACCTGCAGATAATGCGGATAAATCCAGATAGTGCATTTCCTTTCCTGCAACGTAGTATTGGTATAGCTTTCCTTTTACAGGATACATGACACTCATTACAGGGTCTTTGATATGACCACTTATCATTTCGGTCTTTTCCAATACTGCTTTATCATAATATTCCTGCGGATCAGCTGCGGCATGATGCCAACCAAATAAAGAACCACAAAGCAATGCTTCTTTCTGCGCTGGCGTAATACTATACTTTCGATTGAGGAAATCTGCCATTTCCATATTTTTTCTTCTGTTTCCAACATCATAATCTGTTTTGAAATAGCCCTTTTCATATTGCTTCACCAAAACCAGTTCTCCAGTTTCCTGCAATGTTGTAAAACAGAACAACGGTATCTCATTCCGTTTCATATTTCCCTCCAAATAAAAAAGCCGCTATCTTAGCGGTCATCTTGCTTCTCTCTGCTGCTTTAGTCTTTCTGTTTTCTCCAACAAATCCAATGCCTTGTTGATGCGGTCTTTGATCTGCTGTGGTGTCATAGTTTTTGGAAACCTTTTTCGTACCCAATTTCCATCCAGTGTGATTTTATGTTCTAAGGGCTTTTCCTGATTTAGAATAACCGTCACAATATCTGCATTGAAACGCCCCTCTTTGCTGTAATGCCGTAAATCCTGTGCCTGTTTGATGGAAGGGAATACCTCATCCGTATCAATCACATCATACAAAATCCGCTGTTCTTCTTTCGTCAGATAGGATAATTCTACCGCAGGACGAAAAGAGATTTTCTTTTCATCGACCAGTTCCAGAAGGTCAGGGGTAAGTTCTGTCAGACGGATATAGCGATAAATTTGATCCTTGCTTTCTCCAAGCTGTTCACCTAAACTCTCTGCCGACAACTTCTTCGCCAATGGCGAAGAAGTTAAATCTGAGCGTTCTCCCTGCCTTTTCATAGCATCCAGTTTCAGTTTATATGCAAAAGCCTTTTCACTGGGTAACAGTTCTTCTCTTTGCAAGTTAGAATCCACCATCAGAATAATAGCTTCATCATCCGTCAGATTTTTTATGATAATCGGCATCTGTTCTAATCCTGCCAGTTCAGATGCTCTTTTTCGGCGATTTCCAGCCAGCAGTTCATATCCGCCATTTTCCAATGGTCTTACGATACCAGGAGATAATACACCACTCTGCTTGACACTTTCTGTCATTTCCTGCATTGCTGCATCATCATTCACTTTGAAGGGGTGATTTCTGGGTGTATGCAGTTCCACAAGAGGAAGATATACGATTTTATCCACACTTTCTTCCACAGACTGTGAACCCATGTTAAACAAATCATCGTATGAGGTCATTTTTATTTCTTTTGCGGGACTTTTCATTGCCTAACACCTCCTTCGTAAATCTTTCATAGGCTAAAGCAGCATTGCCATTTTTGTCATATTCATAAATGCTTTTTCCCAATACACTTGCTTCTGCTACTCTGATCGACGCCGGAATCTGGTTGGTAAATACAGAAATATTTTTCCCATAACTTTCTCGGATCAACGAGGCGATTTCCTTACAGAAATTTGTTCGGTTATCCACCATTGTCATCAGAATACCGTCAATTTGAAGATTTGGATTGATCTGACGTTTTACTTTACCAATAGTCTTTATAAGTTGCTGCAAGCCTCTGGTAGGCAAGTATTGTGCTTCAACTGGAATGATAACACTGTCTGCCGCAGCTAAGGCATTGATCGTCAGCATCCCTAATGACGGCATACAATCAATCAGCACATAATCATAATTTTCTTTCACCTGATTGATATACTGGCGTAACACCAGTTCCCTACTCATCATATTTACTAGTGTTACCTCTACACCAGAAAGTTCTATATTTGACGGCATCAGGTCAATCTTTTCTTCATGGTGCAGAATCCCAAATGCAGGATCAATCGGTTCATCAGAAATCACTTTACTGAACACATCCGAAAGTGTAATTGAAATCTCATCCGCAGGAACAAAACCCAAACTTTCTGTCAGGCTTCCCTGAGCATCACAGTCAATCAGGAGCACCTTGTTTCCCTGCCGGGCAAGGCCTATGCCAAGATTAACTGTCGTTGTTGTTTTGCCGACGCCGCCCTTCTGGTTTGCAATCGCTATCGTTTTCATTTACAGCACTCTCCTCTTTCTTGCAATAAAAAAACAGAACCTCCTTCGTTCTGTTACTTAACCACTTCCATGAAAATCATGATTTACTTTTGCTTTGTAATAATTACCTATCGTCACCGGAGCATTGAAAAGAGATTCTAGTAAATAGGCTTTGATATTTCTGATGTTTGATGGTGATTCTTTCATACATTCCAGTATGTATTCAATATGGGTGTAGTCCAACTGATTCATCCGATCCTGTACCAAAGATGTATAAAGCTGCTTCCGTCCAATTTTCATAAACGCTTCCTGCGTACAAAGAACTTCCACAATCAATTCTATAATCTCTCCCAACTCTGTATTATACGGATACAACTGCTTCAAATAATCATAAGAAATTCTTTCTTTCACTTGCTGCCTGTATCCTTCAATCACATCCATCATTCCTTTTTCTGATTGATGGATAGATAGATTTATTTTACTTGAGTCAGTCTTTATATTCTCAGTATTATTCCCTTCGGTTTTTCCGAACTCTAGACTTCTATTTTCCAGAAAACTAGAATCCTTATTTTCCGTATTCTTGACTTCTGATTTATCGTATTCCAGACTTCTGATTTTCCGAACTCTTGACTTCTGACTTTCCGTATTCTTGGCTTCGACTTTTCCAAAGTCTGGAATGACAATATTTTCTCCTTCTTCCAACACTCTTGTAAAATTTTTTACAAAAATCATAGTCGGTTTTCCCTGCCCTTGTTTTTTTCTCTCGATTAGGCCAGCGTCTTTCTCCAACTCTTTTAATGCTTTTACAGCCTTGTCCTTCCCACAAGTAAGATTTTCACAAATATCTTCTATCGTAAAATAAATATAGATTCTTCCTGCTTCATCCTTCCATCCATTCTTGGCAGACAAAACTAACCTATCTATCATCATTCCATACAAGAATTTCGCTTCTAACGAAAGTCTTTTGAAAACAGGATCTCTCATCAAAACCTTGGGTATGCGATAAAAGGCATACTGTTCTGCTTCTAAACCATAATGGTAATCAAATACAATGCATGCCATTTAACTTTCACCTACCTTTCTATACTTCTTTTACTCTCAAAGAACCAATATACTTATCTATGTTATCTCCTAAAGACAAATCAAATTTTCAAATAATCTTTTACTCTATTGAAAAATCATGCTTATATCTATATTATTTTAATAAAAACACTTTAAAAGGAGCTTTTTCTCATGGATAAAAAAACACTTCAATATCTAAAAAAGTATTATTTAATTCTTTTAGCAAGTTTATTTTACATCTTACTTCAAGTTCGTCTAACATGGCCTAGCCAACATTCTCTTTATAAATTCACCGCCTTCTTAGATGCCCTTGTTTTCATTACATCCATAATAATTATGGTTTCCCAGCTTCCCCTCAAGTCAAATAAGCCCCATAACTATATTATCAGCAGAGCAATTTGTGCCGCTATAATTATTGCTCCAACGGCTTGTCTATTGGCAAAATATCTCTATAAAATAGATAACTATTATATTTCGGAATTTGTAAATATTATAGCTGCTTATACAGGTATTATGGGTTCATTTTTATCCTTGTATAATAGTCAAACCAAAGGCAAAAATCCTTCCTAATCGTTTTATCAGAACCTCCAGTTATGACAATCTATTAAAACACTTTATATAATAATCCTTTTATTAATATAAAAAGCACTATATAACCAATAGTTATCTAGTGCCTTTTGTGTGATTATAGATTTAGTCTTTTCCAAAAATATCCTGTGCCACAAAGATTATCTTAGTTGTGTATAAAAGAATGCCTCCACAGGGGCTACCGGTGCGACCGGCGCAACGGGCAGAACCGGTGCAACAGGGGCAACCGGCCAGACAGGTGCTACTGGTGCAACAGGCCGCGACGGCATGAACGGCGCAACTGGCGCGACTGGCGCAACTGGTGCGACTGGGGCAACCGGCAGAACTGGTGCTACCGGCGCAACAGGCAGAACCGGCGCAACAGGGGCCACAGGGGCCACAGGGGTAACCGGCCCCACCGGCGTTTGCTGCTGCAAATGCAATTCCAGAGGAGAACAGGCCATCAACGGTGGCATGGAAGTCTTCAATAATGACGGCGTACCTGTCGGCTGGAATATCAACGACGTAGACCTGGTAGAACCCGACGATGACCAGGGCAATGTCCACTCCGGCAACTACTCCGCTTTGCTCTATGATGGTGCAGTTCTTTGGCAGAATGTTTCCATCGAAGGCGGCTGCTACTTCGAACTGGGCTTCTTCGCAAAGGGCAACGGCGCCCAGGTACAGCTGGAAGCCTGCGTGACCTTCTCCAATAATGATAGTATGACCTCTGACGGCACATGTATCCTCATTCGTGCCCAGGATATCCCTACGGATAACCGCAACTTCGCATACTATCGCTTCATCACCGCTCAGGCGCCCAATGATGCCACCAACGCACGAATTGAATTCCGCGTGACGGCAAACGGCAATCAGTCCCTGAATCTGGACGACGTTTCTTTCTCTATCGCATAAAAAAAGAACAGACGGGTTTTCCCGTCTGTTTTTTTACTTATAAATAAGCTGTTCCTTCTGCCACGATGGAAACATTCCCCGTGATATGAAGAGATTCGATTTTTCCATTTACATAGGAAACTTCCACGCCCATGATACCGCCAGGCTGTTTCAAGCGAATGGAAACGGATTTCCCCTCCTTCGCCGCCAGATATGCACCGATTGCAGAAGTGCCGCTGCCGCAGCCACGTTCCCAGATAAGGCTGACATTTTCCACGGAAACCAGCGGTTTCAGTGTGCCGTTTTCTTCATCGAAAAGCAGGATGCCAAAGGCTGCGGGCATTTCGCCTGCCCATTCCTTTGCCGCCTGTTCCGCTTTCGCCACGCCATCTTCGCCCCAAAGGGACACAGGGACGATGATATGGGTGATACCTTCGAAAACGACTGTTGTCAATTCCAGTGTTTCGCCATCCAGCATAAAGTTTCTATTTTCGATAGCCTTGGGCAGGGGCATGGCCACTCTGCCGAAAAAGCCTTTTTCTTCTTTTTTCAATTGACAGCGAACAAGGCTGTCCGCCCCGGAAACTTCCAGAATGATTTCTGTTTCCTCACCCATGTTGAGACCTTTTTTCGCCGCCAGCACTGCCGCAAGAGAAAGGGACGCATTCCCGCAGAATTCCCCTGCCATCATCTGCAGGCGTTTTTCTGCCGCAGGGTTTTCCGGCTCTTCGATATAGCCTGCCTGCTCCGCATAAACGCTGCCGTAAGCGATCAGCTTCTCCGCAATTTCCAGATGCTTCTCTCTGGGCACAGGGGTTTCAATGAGCAAAGTCATATTTTCCGTAGGGCTTGTTTTGATGAACTTCAGTTCCATCCGACCACTTCCTTACTGCTGGAAACGGCTCAGGAATGCTTTGGTACGTTCCTGCTGAGGGTTGTTGATGATCTGCTGAGGGTCGCCCTCTTCCACGATAACACCGCCATCCATGAAGATGATATGGTTGGATACATCGCGGGCAAAGGACATTTCGTGGGTAACGATTACCATTGTCATATGTTCTGCCGCCAGGTCTTTGATAACTTTCAGGATTTCGCCTGTCAGTTCAGGGTCCAGCGCAGAAGTAGGTTCATCAAAGAACAGAATTTCGGGTTTCATCGCCAGCGCACGGGCAATGGATACACGCTGCTGCTGACCGCCGGAAAGCTCGCAGGGGTACGCATTTTCTTTATCGGACAGACCCATCTTTTTCAGCAATTCTCTTGCTTCGGCATACACTTCCTCTTTGGGGCGTTTGCCAATAAGGATGGGAGGTTCTGTGATATTTTTCATAACAGAATAATGGGGAAACAGATTGAAATTCTGGAACACCAGGCCAAAATGCTTCTTTACATCCTTCAATGTTTCCTTGTCGCCGTAGATGGCCTTGCCTTCCGCATCTGCCTTGGCTGCATAATCGCCCAGATAGATCAGGTCGCCGCCGTCCATGGTTTCCAGCATGGTGGCACAACGCAGCAAAGTGGATTTACCGGAACCGGAAGGCCCAATGATGGATACCACCTGCCCTTCGGATACGGAAAGGGAGATATCTTTTAAAACTTCGTTATCGCCGAAGCTTTTATTACAATGATTGATTTCCAATACTTTTTTCATAAATGGCCCTCCTTTCTTAACGATAATAGCTCAGTTTCTTTTCGATGCCTTCCATCACGAATGCCACAACGGCATTGAAAATGAAATAGAACACACCTGCAACGAACAGAGGCATGATGGTTGTCTGTGCCGCTGCGATCTGTTTTGCTACAGTGAACATTTCTTCGTATGTCAGTACAAATGCAAGGGAAGTATCCTTTACCAATGTGATAACTTCATTTGTTACAGGAGGCAGCACACGTTTTACCATCTGAGGGAAGATGATCTTGAAGAATGTCTGGTTTTTATTGTAACCCAGAACAGAAGCCGCTTCATACTGGCCCACAGGGATAGATTCGATACCGGAACGATAGATTTCCGCGAAATAAGCCGCATAGTTGATGGCAAAACCGATGATAACTGCCACAAAACGATAGCTTCTGGGAAGGGTCCAGCCGAATACATAATAAGGGCCGAAGAATACCACCAAAAGCTGCAGCATCAGGGGCGTGCCGCGCAGAACTGCGATAAAAAATTTGATGATCGCCTGCAGGGGTTTAAATTTGGACATACGCCCGAAAGCAACCAGCAGGCCCAGGGGCATGGAAAACAGCAGTGTCAGCACAAAAATCAGCAGGGATGCACCCATACCGCCAGCCAGCTGCTGCATCATAACAGTTAAATTCATACTAAAAATTCCTTTCCAACAATTAAAATTGCTTTATTTCTTTCATAAAGGGGATTTTTCCTAGAACGCAGGAAAAGGCGGTGGAACAAAGTTCCACCGTCTTTACCGTTGTTGTCTGATACTTATATTCGATTATTTGCCCAGGCAAACCATCTGATCCAGGTTATAATCAGCATAGTTGGAAGCGATTTCCATGAATGTGCCGTCTTCTACCATTTCATCCAGAGTAGCCTGTACTGTATCTCTCAGTTCCTGATCGTCCAGTCTGAAGCCGATACCATACTGTTCTGTGGACAGAGGTTCTTCCAGCATTCTGAATTTATCTGCTTTTGTTGTCAGCTGGAACTGTGCAACGCCGATATCTACTGCGATGGCATCATTTGTACCTGCTTCCAGGTTCATAAATGCTGTGTTGTAATCAGCGATTTCATCCAGAGCTGCGAATGTAGCAACAACATCTGCTTTTTCTTCAGACTGCAGTGCTGTCAGAGCGGAGGAACCAGCCTGTGTGATTACGTTTTTGCCAGCCAGGTCAGCTTCTGTCTGGATATCGGAATCTGCTCTTACTACATATACGATGCTGTTGTCAACATAGGGTTCAGAGAACAGGTATTCAGATTCTCTGCCAGTCATTGTGAAACCGTTCCAGATACAGTCGATGGCACCACTCTTCAGTTCCATATCTTTTGCATTCCAGTCGATGGGCTGTTTGATCAGTTCCCAGCCGTTTCTAGCACAAACTTCTGCAGCCAGATCCAGGTCAAAACCAGCATAGTCGCCGTCGTCTGTTCTATAGCCATAAGGAGGATATTCAGCGTCGAAACCAACTGTGAAAGTTGTTCTTTCTGCTGCTGTATCTTCTGCAGGTGCAGCTTCTTCACCGCCGCCGCAGCCAGCCAGCACAGATACGCTCATAACCATTGTTAAAAACAGTGCTAAATATTTTTTCATAATGTATCGTCCCCTTTTAAAATCTGTTTTGAATTGAAACAGGAGCGCCGCTCCCTTTGTCTTCATTATATTATCACACTACTACGCTAAAGTAAAGCCAAGTTTCACATGGATTTTACATTCTTTTTTGTGCAGGATAGACAAAAGAAAAGGCGCACCAATTTGATACGCCTTTCTTTCTTTTATTCTGCTATTGCGCGAACTCTAACGATCTTTCCTTTGGAATCCTTTGTCAATGCTACCATGCAGTCGTTCTTTGCATCATCACAGTCATCCAGGAAATCCTGCAGGCCATCCAGATCATCGCCATATTTCAGATTTTTCTTATAATCATCCTCATCTACGGTAGAAGCCAGCTTATATACGAAATCCGCCTTGGTGCTGATCTCATAATCTTCTTTCTTCCCATCTACTTTTACGGTGATTTCATCGTCATCTTCATTGATCTCGATCAATTCGCCATAGACATCTTCCCAATAAGCGGTGATTTCCTTGACCTTACCGCTGCTGTTATAAGCCAGTTCCACATAGATGCGGGAACCGCCGCCCACATAGTCGATCTGATCATTCAATTCGGACAGCGTGACCTCTTCGCCATCCAGCGTCACATCTACGCTGCTGGCCATATCCAGCTTCAGATTCATGCCTGCCGCATCCACGGTGATGGTTCCGGCATCTTCTACCATATCCTTCAGGTAGCCATCCGCCGCTTCTGTCAGCGTGGCTTCGATTTCACAAACATCGCCATCACTGTCAAAACTCAATTTTACAGTGAAACTGTAATTCTTGACATATTCCATCAGGTCGTCCACATCTCTGTTTTTGCCATTGATGGTCACATCTACATCATCCGCCAGATCGTAGGTATAATCTGTATCATCAGAAACGATGGTGATCTCATCTTCGTCGATCTCATCCAGTTCCCCTTCGTTATTGCCTGTGTATTTGGCCACAGCAAGGATCTCTGTCACCTCATCATTCCTGTCTACCTCTACGGAAACGGTATATGCTTTTTCATCATCACGGAAGTTTTTCTTCAGCGTATCCACACTGCTCTTCTTGCCGTCGATCTTAACAGTCACATCATCCGCCAGATCGTATTTATAGGTGTCTCCGCCGGCAGTAAATTCGATTTTCTTGCTTGTGATCGCCGTCAGTGTGCCATTATATTCATCTTCCATGGATTCAATAATGATCTCATCCACTTCATTATCCTTATTCAACTCCAGCGTAACGACATAATTATATTCATCATAATCCTTCTGGAATTTGCTGAATTTTACAGTCTTGCCATCATATTCGATCTCCACATCATCCGCCAGGGTATATGTATATTCCTTGGTGCCTGCCTTGATGGTGATCTCATCATCTTCTACATCGGTCACCAGACCTTCTGTAGGGTTATTGCTGTTCATCACCGCAACGATCTCCAGAACATATTCATCCTGATCCAATGTCAGGGTAACATCATAATTTGCATCTTCCAATGCTTTCTGCAGTTTGCTGATGGAAGAATTTTTACCATCCAGTTCCACATCCACGTCATCGTCCAGATAGAAGCTTTCCTCATCAGAACCATCTTTTACTGTGATCTTGGAATCGGTCACCTTCACCAGTTCATAGGTCTCTTCTGTGGTCTTTTCAACGCCGTATTTGGAATAAGTCACCTCAAGGGCACTCATATACTGGCCTTCGTAAGTTACTTTTACCGTATCGCCGGTGCTGATATCGCCAAAGCCAATCTTTTCGCCGTCATATTTTACTGTTACGTCGCCCTTTGTGCCAAACAAACTCAGCGTAGCGCCCGTGCCTGTGGACATGGTGATAAAGAGGTCGCCATTCTGCATGATCATACTGCTGGTGATGGTGCCTGCCGCTGTGCTTTCTGTTTTTACAGTTGGTGTTTCCACCTCGGTTTCTGTCAGCTTCGTATAGGATTTTACGGAAAGGACAGCCATTTCCGCACGGGTGATATTGGCTTTGGGATTGAATTTATTATCGGAATCCCCTACCATCAGGTTCGCTCTATTCAGCAGTTCCAGATAAGGCACTGCCACCGCGGAAATCTGGCTGGCATCATTATAGGACAGGCTGGCGCCGGATTTGATGTCATACCCCGCCACGGTATCCACTGCTTTGCCGAAAATGACACCTACATCCTCACGGTTGGCATATTTTGTACCACCCTGCAGCTTGTTCAATTCCGCTGTGGTCAGGATGCTGTTTTCCAGACCATAGGCTGTTGCCTTATAGGCCCATTCGGGAATATTGTAGGCGCTGATGACAGGTTTCCATTTTGTCACTGTGGCATCATTGACATCCTGCCCGCTGTATACCTTCATGATGGAATACATCAGCTGTACCGCTTCGCAATAGGTCACGTTGTTTCTGGGCTTGCAGTAGCGCTTGCCGTTTTCCTCATAGCCGCTCATCAGGCCCAGTTCTGCCGCCTGATTCAGAAATGGCTTGAAGCCGCTCCAGGTGACTGTATCGATATCTGCAAAGGATGCGCCATACGCTGTCACGCCCATGCTCCCCAGCATCAGGCTGGCCGCCGTTGCAAAAGTGATCATCTTTTTCATATCTCTTCCCCCTTCTGAAAAAATCTTATTTTTCGTTTTTTCAAACGGAACTCGTCTATAGTACCATCATACCATAAAAGGCATAGAAAAATCCTTTCGTTTTCCTTAATATTTCTGCAAATCCCAGT
The DNA here is from genome assembly GCF_017483025.1 of Anaerotignum sp. Taxonomy (GTDB): domain Bacteria; phylum Bacillota; class Clostridia; order Lachnospirales; family Anaerotignaceae; genus Anaerotignum_A. Next base: position 23,519 of record NZ_JAFUMA010000012.1, read on the forward strand.
AAAATCCTCTTTTTACGGGAAATTTTTACTGATTTTGACGCAGAAGGGAAAGGTATTGTTCCTTCTTCTGAGGGAAATTTTCTGGGCGAACCTGTTTTTCCGGTTGGGTCAGCAGGTCATAGATGGTGCCGACCATGACTTTTGCCGCATCGATATAACAGTTCCCTTCGTCTTTGATGACAAATTCATCGCTGTGAAATCTGCCTTCGATACCGGAGAAGCCAAATTGCACCGTAGGCAAAAGACTGCCCAGATCACCCACATCCCCCGACGCACCGGAAACAGGGCCATTGATGATATCCTTTTCTTCGCAGAATTGAAGCATGTTTTCTTTTATCACTTCATTCAAACCATCACTCTGCTTCAAAGGAAGATAGCCTGCTGTGGTCTTGATTTCCCAACCCAATTCCAAAGCCTCGGCGCAATGTTTCACGCACTGGTCAAATCTTCTGCATGCTTCGAACAAAGTCTCATTATCATTGGCGCGAACATAGGTCTCCACGATCGTTTCCGCAGGGATCATATTCACATCGCCGCCTGCTTTGGTGATGACAGGATTCAGCTTCAAGCCCGCTTCGGGAGCAAACTGATCTTTCAGGAAAGAGACTGCCTGCATACAGAGCATTGCCCCGTGGAGGGTATTTCTGCCCAGATGGGGCGCCGCGCCGGAATGAGAGGATTTCCCCGTAAAGACTGCCTTCTTCGCCATAAAGCCAGACAACGTGGAACCTACGTCAAATTTCGTTGCCGCATCGCCGCTGGCATGGGCAGAAAGGATGCAATCCACCCCATCAAAACACCCCAGAGCGATCATATTCTGCTTGCCGGAACGGAATTCCAGTTTTCCTTCTCTAATAAGGTTGTCTCTGTAGGCAAAATCAATGAATTCCTCTGCAGGGGTAAAGAAGAATGTCACTTTACCATCTGTTTCTTCCAGAAAATTTGTTTTCACCAAGGTTTCCAGAACGTTCAGACCCATCGCCGTCTGGATGCTATGACCGCAGGAATGAATGCGCCCTTCGCCGTCCTTTCTGGGCAAAGCGTCGATATCCGCCACAAAACCAATATGATAGCCGTTCCCCTTGCCGATGGTGGCTTTCACACCAGTCATAGCAATGCCCTTTTCATAGGGAACGCCCATCTTATCCAGTTCCGCGCAGATCATCTCCATGGTTTCAAATTCCTTGAAGCCCAGTTCGGGGCAGTCAAAAAATCTGCGACCTCTTTCGATAATTCTGTTTTTCTGTTCTTCTATATAAATAAATAGTTCATTTTTCTCCACATTTATCACTCCTTATTTCCATTCCAGTTTCGTTCCCACGGCCACTTCCGTCACAGGGCTTTCGGCATGAAGCGCCGCCCGCACGGCAAAAGAAGTGCAATGGCAGGGATACAATTCAGGAATCTTCTCTTCCTTTAAAAAGGCGATGGTCGCCTTGGCTCTTTCATCCAAATCAAACAAATGGAATCCGCCCAGAACACTCTGCACCTTTTCCACGCCTGTGATTTTCTTCGCATAATTGATGATATTGCAAATGCCTGCATGAGAACAGCCGGTGATGATGGAAAGACCTTTTTCGCCAATATAAGCCAAAGCCGTATCATCCACGATATAGTCGTCCTTTTTCTCGCCGTCCTTTTCCACGGTGCCGATGGCATAGGCAGGCTCGAAATCCAATGTATGGGGAATCTCTCCCAGCCAGACCAGTTTTTCCGTCAGCCAGACAGGCTCTTTCGTCAGGTTCAATTCCAATTTTTCCGCCAGTTCTCCCTGAGAAACAGGACTGCCAATATCCATGCCGTTAAAATCATGGGGCAGGAGTGCATCGGGATGGGCGATGAACTGGGGCTTTTTCTCGAAATCCAATTCCAGCAAAGGCTTCAGCCCGCCGGTGTGGTCGTTATGGGAATGGGAAAGCAGAATGGCCTCTGCCTTTGTCACATCAATGCCCATGTCCCTTGCATTTTTCAGAAATGCATCGGAATAGCCAGCGTCAAAAAGGAAGCATTTTCCCTCTGTTTCCAGCCAGTAGGAAACGGCAGGTTCCCCCAGATAGTACACATCTATTTCCGTATGGTTATCCATCAAAATATTTAACTTCATTTATATCACTCCAATTTCGAAACGCCGATAAAATTTATTTTATTTTTATCCCGTCATTTTTTCTATGATTCTATCAGGCTTTTCTTCACCATATCATAGAAAAACGCCCTTTGCAATCGTGATTCTGCCAATTGACAGACAGGCTTCCTTTATGATATGTATGCTAATAAGAACATTTATTTTTTTCATTCAATAGGAGGGAATTCCCATGAAAAAACACGAATTACAGACACCCGCTATCCTGCTGGACATGGATGCACTGGAAAAGAACATCAACAGCTGGCAGGAACTCTGCAATAAAAACGGCAAAGAAATGTGGCCCATGATCAAAACACACAAGAGCACAGCTCTGGCGAAAATGCAGATGGAAGCTGGCGCAACAGGCTTCCTGTGCGGCACCATCGATGAATGCGAAATGGTTTACAACCTGGGCGCAAAACACATCATGTATGCTTACCCCACAGCAAACCCTGTAAACATCCAGAGAATCCTGAAAATGGCAAAAGACGCTGATATCATCATCCGTCTGGACACAGTTCCCGCTGCTGAAATGCTGAACGCTGCAGCTGCAGAAGCCGGTGTAACAGTTTCCTACACAATCATCGTTGACATGGATTTCCACCGTTTCGGTATGCCCGTAGCAAAAGTCGTTGACTTCGCAAAAGCACTGGCTCCCATGACAAATCTGAAATTCCGCGGTATCTCCACACATCCCGGTCAGGTTTACGGCTGCACAGGCATCGAAGGCGTAAAAGAGATCGCTCAGCTGGAAATGGATACCATGAAAGCGGCTGCAGATGCGCTGGCTGCTGCTGGTTTCCCCTGTGAAATCATCACTTCCGGTTCCACACCCACATTCCCCTTCGTAGTAGAAGGCGATGCAACAAATGTATGCCACCCCGGCAACTACACATTCTACGATAATATCCAGATGGCTCTGGGTACCGTAGGCGAAGATGCATGCTCTCTGCGTATTCTGGCAACAGTGGTTTCCAACCCCTCCGAAGGCTTCTACCTGTTTGACGCAGGCGCTAAATGTATGGGTCTGGACCAGGGCGCCCATGGCAACTCCGCGATCACAGGCTTCGGCTATGTAGTAGGCCATCCCGAACTGACTATCGTTGGCCTGTCCGAAGAAGTTGCAAAAGTAAAGGCTGATAAAGGTGCTTGCGATCTGAAGATCGGCGATAAGGTTGAAATCATCCCCAACCACTCCTGCTCTTCCGCTAACAACACAACATGGTACACATGCGTACGCGGTGACGAAGTAGTTGAACCTCTGGAAGTTGACTACAGAGGCAACAGCCATAAAAAAGCATAATCATACATAAAGAAAGAGAGTCCTGAGCAAGTTCCCCTAGAAAACTGCAAGTGACGCCTCGGAAGAAAACTTACATAAAAAAAGAGATAAATCCAAAAGGATTTATCTCTTTTTTGTTTTCTTCTAAAGGCGCACCATTCATCGGGACTCCCTTTTATCTGTCTAAATTATTCAAAAATTTCGCTGGAAACAAACATCACGCCGTCTTTCAGTTCTGCTTTGATGGATGCTTCCGCATCTGCACCATTTACAGTATAATCGCCTTTGCCCATCATTACTGTGATGGAAACGCCGTCCTTTTCGATCAGGATAGGTTTTGTTTTACCCTGCCATTTTACTGTAAAGCCCAGTTTTTCTGCGATCTCTCTCAGAGGCACGCAGGAAGGCTTGTTTTCTTCTTCCACTTCAGGTGCTTCTTCTGCTTCTGCCAGGATCAGCACGAAGGAAGGTGTTGTCTGCGCGGGGATGCTTCTTGTTGTGAAGTCATAGAATACCAAGGCATCCTGACCTTTTACATCTTCTGCAGACAGTCTGATTCTGGAACCCTGCAGATTTGCGATGGGTGTTCTTTCGTTGTCGATGTTCAGCTGCAGCATATTTTTCATATCTGTCAGGTTTTCATCGAATTTTCCTACTACTACAGAACCAGCGTCAGCATTTGCTACCACTGCTGTTACGTTGCCCAGGAAGGGAGGCATGCTCATACCCATGGGGCTGTTCATATCGTATACAACGGAAACTGCCATGCCTTCTTCCAGCTGGTCGGCTGTCATGTAGAAACCATCTTCTCTGTTGATGATGATCGTATTGGAAGCCACTGCGAAACGCAGGCCGCCCATTTCGTTGTCGATTGTTACAACGGAAACGCCTTCTGTTACAGATGTTTCGATGGATGCTACTGTGCCGCTCTGTGTCAGATACATGGATGCCTCCGCTACATCGTAGGTCGCTGTAGGGTTTTCAGAAATCAGCATGGGTTCGTTTGCGAAGGCTGTTGCGCCCGCCATTACTGTCATTACCATACCCAGTGCCATTACTTTTGTCAGATTCTTTTTCATATTTATTTCCTCCTAGATGATTAGTGTTGATTTCTCATTTGTAAGTCTTACATATCATCAGACGGGGTGATTTCCGGTCTGGTTCCCGAAAACTTTATGTTTTTTATTTTGTACAAGAAATGGTGCCCCTTCAGGCACCATCCCATTATTGTTCATCAACGAATTCGATATTATCCAACTGCGCTTTGAAATTCGCACGGAATTTGATCAGAAATTCCTGACGCAGCAGATTCTGCTCCACCTTTTCTTCTTCTGTCAGACCAACGGTTTTCGCTTTTCTTGCCAGTTCGTTGATTCTTTTTGTCAAGGGTGTCTGTTCTTCCATTCTCTCGCACCTCCCATTCTTACAGATCGATGATCTCTGCATTGGCTACTGCTTCTTCCAGCAATCTGTCCAGTTCTGTCAGCTTATGTTCCGCTTTTTCGATATAGTTCAGGCGGGGTTTTGTGACAGGGTGTTTTGCAACGAAAACAGTACAGCAATCTTCGTAGGGGCGGATAGAAATTTCGAAGGTACCGATTTTTTCCGCCTTCTGAATGATTTCCGCCTTATCCATACCTGCCAGAGGGCGCAGTACGGGCAGATCACAAACCGCATTGATAACCTGGATGCCCTGCATGGTCTGGCTGGCAACCTGACCTACGCTTTCGCCAGTTACCAGCGCCAACGCGCCGTCTTTATTGGCAATCATTTCTGCCGCACGCATCATGGCACGTTTCAGGTGGATCGTCAGTCTGTCATGGGCTGTGTTATCCAGAAGATACAGCTGCAGTTCTGTAAAAGGAACCACATACAGACGGAATTCGCCTGTGAATGTGGCGATCTGTTTTGCCAGGTCGATGACCTTTTCCTTCGCCCATTCGCTGGTATACGGAGGGCTGTGGAAATAAACGCCTTCCACTTCTACACCGCGTTTTGCCATCATCCATGTTGCAACAGGGCTGTCGATACCGCCGGAAAGCAGGCTGACTGCCTTCCCGTTGCTGCCATAGGGCAGACCGCCGTGGCAGGGAATTGTTTTGGAATGGATATATACGCTGTTTCTAATTTCGATGTTCAGTGTCACATCGGGTTTTTTCACATCAACTGTCATATTGGGCATATGTTCCAGAATATATGCGCCAACTTCCATGCTCATTTCCATGGAATGCATGGGGTATGCTTTATTTGCACGGCGGGTATTTACTTTGAAAGTCATTTCCTTATCACCGTAGAATTCCTGCATATGTGCCAGGGCTTCCTTGCAAATGGTGTCAAAATCATTATCTTCCAGACGGATGCCGGGGCAAATGGAATGGAGACCGAAGATCGTTTCCACTTTAGGGATCGTCAGGTCATAATCCAGTTCGCCGCCGCGGTCTTCTACGATCAAACGACCGGGGTCTCTTACAACATAGAAATTGCCGTAAGGGTCCAGGTTTTTGCGGATCGCAGAGATCAGGCGGTTGATAAAGATATATTTATTGTTGCCGCGCATGGCGATCTCGCCGTATTTTACGATCAAAACCTTTTCTGCCATTGTTTTTCTCCTTATCTATTGTATTTTCTGAAGAAAGGTACCAGTTCGTTCAGCGCCTTCAGGCATTCTTCCGCTTCTTCCACAGTATTATATCTGCAGAAGCTGAAACGGATGGCACCTTCAATTTCATTGAAAGGCAGGCCCATAGCTGTCAGCACAGGACTGCCCACTTTTTTCTTACTATCACAAGCAGAACCTGCCGAAACCACGATGCCCTTGCTTTCCAGCGCATGCAGCAGCACTTCGCTGCGCAGGCCTTTGAATGTCACATTCAGCACGTAGGGGCTGGCATCTTCCAGGCTGTCGCCGTTCAGCTGTGTATCGGGCATTGCCAGAATACCTTCCAGCAGCACTTTTTTCACTTCTCTTACGTGTTCGATGCTTTCCTTCATGGCTTTGAAGGCTTCATCGCAAGCCACGCCCAGAGCCGCTGCACCGGGGCCGTTTTCTGTACCGGGGCGCTGGCCTCTCTGCTGACCGCCGCCCAGCATCAGAGGTTTCACCTTCAGGCCTTTGCGCATGTACAGCATACCAACACCTTTGGGGCCGTGGATTTTATGACCGCTCATAGTCAGCAGGTCGATTTTCATTTTTTCTACATCGATGGGGTATTTGCCAAAGGCCTGTACCGCATCCACATGGAACAGGCAGTTAGGATTCTTTTCTTTCACCAGCTTGCCAATGGCAGCCGCATCCTGCACCGTACCTGTTTCGTTATTTACCAGAATGATGCTCACCAGAACCGTATCAGGTCTGATGGCATTTGCCAGTTCTTCCAAAGAAATGTGACCCTGTCTGTCTACCTTCAGGAAAGTCACTTCGCATCCCTGTTCTTCCAGATGCTTCATGGGATTTTTGACAGCAGGGTGTTCGATTTCCGTTGTGATGAAATGCTGACCCTGTCTTTTATAGCCTTCCGCTGTGCCGTAGATGGCCCAGTTATCGCCTTCTGTACCGCCGCTGGTGAAGAAGATTTCTTCATATTTGCAGTGGATACCGCGTGCAATAATTTCAGCGGCGTTTCTGATTTCTTTTTCCACAGCAAGGCCCATAGCGCTGACGGACGCAGGGTTGCCGTACTGTTCACAGAGCATCATGCTCATTTTTTCCGCTACGGAAGGCAATGCTCTTGTCGTAGCAGCGTTATCGAAATAGATCATGTTTTTCATTCCTTTCTAGGTCAATGAAACCCAATCGCTCCGCCCTCAGGCTCTCGCGATTGCCGTCATTCGTAACTCCGCGCATACGCTCCGTTACTCATGTCGTACACTCGCCAAATATCCGCGTCTGTATGTAAACATCCAACGCAGCTACATGGCTCGTTGCTTAATCGAGTTCATATAATAAGATAGCAGTTGTTGTCATACCAGCTGTTTCTGTTCTCAAAATTCGTTTGCCCAATGTAATGGGGGTGATACCATTTTCCTGGGCCAATGCGATTTCTTCTTCCGCAAAACCACCTTCGGGGCCTATGAAAACACCAATGCTTTCACCCTTGAAGCCCTGCACAAACTGGCGAATACCAACTTCCTGTTCCTTTTCGTAAGGGATGATAGCGCCATCCAATTCCTTGGCTTCTGCCACGGCTTCCCTGAATTTCAGCACCTGCTGGCCAATTTCAGGAATTTTACCTCTGCCGCTCTGTTTTGCTGCGGCTTCAGCGATTTTCTGCCAGCGTTCCAGTTTTTTCGTTTCCTTCTTATCCAGTTTTACGATAGCACGTTCTGTAGAAACCGCAACGATGCGATCTATACCCAATTCCACGCATTTCTGGATAATGAGTTCCATTTTATCCGCCTTGGGCAGACCCTGATATAGGGTGATTTTCACTTTGGGTTCAGTTTCACAGACTTCCTTTGAGAGAATATCCAGCAGAACACCTCTTTCCAGAGAAGCAATGCGGCACTGATAATCCATGCCTTCGCCGTCACAAAGGGTAATTTCTTCCCCTTCTCTGGCACGCAGGACTGTTTTGATATGTTTTTCATCTTCCCCGAACAGCTGAACCTGTCCGCGGCTGATGTCGTTTTTGTTAAAGAAAAATTTAGGCATTGTTATCACCCCATGAATCTGGATGCGATCGCTACCCAGCCATTCTTTTCTCTGATTGCTTCTACTTTGAAGTTGCCTGCTTCCAGCGCAGCCAGAACGTCTTCCTTACGTTCTGTGATGATGCCACTGGAAAGGAAGATACCGCCGTCCTTGATATAATCGGGCACCTGTTTTGTCAGAGCGATGATGATATCTGCAACGATATTTGCTTCTACCATATCGTATTTCTTGCCGCTGTATTTCTGGTGCAGTTCTGCGTCTTCCAGAATATTACCGGCGCAAACATGATATTTTTCTCGGGGGATATCGTTCATGTCGCTGTTTTCGTAAGCGATATTGATGGCATTGGGGTCGATATCCACAGCATCTGCTTCTTTTGCTTCCAAGAGCAGAGATGCGATGGAAAGGATGCCGCTGCCGCAGCCGATATCCAGAACCATATCGTCCTTCTTCACATATGTTTCGATCAGTTCCATGCAAAGCTGTGTGGTTTCGTGGGTACCTGTACCGAAAATATGACCGGGATCAATTTTCAGGATAACCTTATCTGTTTCCTCTGTCAGTTCTTCCCAGGAGGGTTTGATCATAATCTTTTCGCCTACGGGGAAGGGTTTGAAATATTTCTTCCAGTTATTTGCCCAGTCTTCTTCCTGCACATTTTTCATTGTCAGTTCCAAAGAGCCCAGATCCAGTTCTTTTTCCGCTTCCTTTACAGCCGCCAGCGCACCTTTGATCTGTGTCAGCTGTTCTCTGCCGTAGAGGTTATCTCTCACAAAGAAAGTGATGCCTGTCACCAGCTGTTCCTTTTCTTCCACCAGTTCATCGGCAACATAATCCCAGTCTCTGTGGGGGTTTTCCAGAAATTCTGCAAAGTCGGATGTATCGTGGATCATCAGACCTGTCAGACCGCACTGATACAGCACGCCTTCTACAGGTTCCAGGCCCATCTGACTGGTAGATACGAATACTTCGATCCATTCCATTTGGATAGTCTCCTTTCAAATTATCGCTTGCCCGTCAAATGTCTGAGCAAATCCGCAAACACATTTGTGCATTTGCTCAACCGTTTGCCAGGACTTTATAAACGGAAATAAAGCCGTCCGGTTTTTTGAACGGCTTTATATCAATCTTTGTAGAGTTCGCATACTTCACGGTAGCTTTCAGGTGTTCCGATGTCGTAGCATTCTCCATCGAAAGTATAAGCAAAAACTTCCTTTCTCTGGTAGAGCCATGCAGGGAAATTGCCGGGGGCATCGGGCTTATTGCCTGCCGCCAGATATTCGGCGATCATAGGCACCGTTTCCTTTTTGTAAAGATATGCTGCAAATACCACCGTATTGGACTTGGGCTTTGCGGGCTTTTCCTCGATATCCAGCACTTTACCCTTTTCATCCAGCAGGGCAATGCCGAACTGAGAAAGCATGCTTTCATCTTCCCAAACCTTTACGCAAACACAGTCGCGGTCTTTTTCGCGGAAATAATCCACATATTCTCTCAGAGAATATGTAAAAAAGTTATCACCTGCAATGACCATCAGATCATCGTCAATCTTCATTTCATCAATGACGAAAGAAATATCGCCGATGGCGCCTCTTTTATTAGAGTCATCTGTTGTGCCGTCGTTCAATACTGTGATGGGCGCGCGGCTTTTTGCCTCTTTTGCCCAATCTTCAAACTGTTTTGCAAATTTATCGTTGGAAACAACATAAATTTCGTCCAGCTCTTCGATGGTATCCATCCGTTCTACGATATGATCAATGATTGGTTTCTTACCAATGGGGAGCAAAGCCTTGGGCATGTTCAGTGTCAAAGGATATAACCTTGTGGCATAACCTGCCGCCAGAATAATGGCTTTCATATACTCTCCTCCTTCATTTGTTACTTATTCACTCTTGCCAAAAAGTCCATCGCAGATATCCTGCAAGGTTTTCGGCAGAGGAGCTGTCATTTCCTTTCCGTACAGATAACCCAAGGGGCCTTCCTTTTCCTTCCATTCTACCCGCAGGGCGTGAAGGAACTGATTGGAAAGGGCATATTCCTTGCGGAATTTTTCGTTCGAATGTTCCGAACCATATTTTCTGTCGCCGACCACGGGATGTCCGATGGACTGCATATGGGCACGGATCTGGTGAGTTTTCCCCGTAATCAGGTGAATTTCCAGAAGCGTATAGCCCTTTGCATGGGCAATGGGACGATATTTCGTCATCGTCTTTGCGCCGCTGCCTTCCCGTTTGGAAATGCGAACCTGATTTCTGTCTTCGTCCTTTGTCAGGTACGCAGTAATTTCCCCCGCTTCACGAATCTCTCCGGCAACCAGCGTCAGATAGAATTTATTCAGCTTATGGCTGCGGATGATCTCATTCACCGCCTGTACGCCTTTGAGCGTTTTCCCAGCGATAACGATACCACTGGTGTTTCTGTCCAGTCGGTTGCAGAGGGCAGGGGTAAAGCTGCTGTCCGCCTCGGGCACATACTGCCCCTTCTGATAAAGGTAATACAAAATCTGGTCGATCAAAGTGTCCTTGTCGCTGCTTTTTTCAGGATGTGTCAAAAGGCCTGCCGGTTTGGAAACCACAAGGATATCATCATCCTCATAGACGATGCCGAAATGGCGTTTCGCCGCCGCAACGGTCTTTTCCTCCATGAAGGACTGAATGGTTTCCTCTGCCAGGTAAAGCTGGAGGGTATCGCCTGCTTTTAACAGTTCGTTACCCTCCGCTCTGCTGCCGTTGTATTTGATGCGCTTTTTGCGCAGCATCTTATACAGGAAGCCCTTGGAGGCCTTGTTCATATATTTCAGCAGGAACTTGTCCAGCCTTTGATTTTCCTCATTTTTGGTGATTCTGATCTCTTTCAAGGCTTTTCCTCCAGAGAATTAGCTGTGGATCCATGCCAGGTATGCGCTAATGAAGTTATCGATCTCGCCATCCATAACTGCGTCTACCTTACCTGTTTCTTCGCCTGTACGGTGGTCTTTTACCATGGTGTAAGGCATAAATACGTAGGAACGGATCTGGCTGCCCCAGCCGATTTCCTTCGTTTCGCCACGGATCTCAGCCAGTTTCTGCATCTGTTCTTCCAGTTTCAGGGCAAGCAGTTTACTTCTCAGCATTTTGAACGCTTTGTCCTTATTGGCAAACTGGCTTCTTTCTTCCTGACAGGATACAACAACGCCTGTGGGGAAGTGGGTGATACGGATGGCAGAGGATGTCTTGTTGACATGCTGACCGCCGGCACCGCTGGCTCTGTAAGTATCGATACGGATATCGTCGGGTTTGATCTCGATTTCTGTGTCGTCTTCGATTTCAGGCATAACATCGCAGGAAGCGAAGGATGTCTGTCTTCTGCCAGCACTGTCGAAAGGAGATACACGCACCAGACGATGGATACCCTTTTCGGACTTCAAATAGCCGTAGGCATTTTCGCCGTTTATCTGGATCGTAACGGATTTCAGGCCGGCTTCATCGCCATCCAGCATATCCAGCAGTTCCACTTCGAAGCCTTCTTTCTGCGCCCATCTGGAATACATACGGTAGAGCATGTTTGTCCAGTCGCAGGCTTCTGTGCCGCCTGTACCTGCGTGCAGTGTAATGATGGCATTATTGCGGTCATATTCGCCGTCCAGCATCGTTGCAATGTGGAGTTCTTCATATTTCGCAATAAAGTCATCGTTCATTTCTTTGACTTCTTCGTATACGCTGTCATCCTGTTCTTCGATGCCCATTTCGATCAGTGTCAGGATGTCTTCGTATGTTGTTACAAGGCCTTCATATTTGCCGACCTTATTTTTCAGTGCTTTCAGCTGCTGCAGTGTTTTCTGGCTCTTTTCCAGATCGCTCCAGAAATCAGGGTCAGCGGAAAGTTCTTCTAATTCGGTTATCTTCTCCTTCGCGCCAGCGACGTCAAAGTGAAGCCCCCATTTCCTCTAATTTTTCGTCATAAGCAGAAAGGCCCAGACGGATCTGTTCTAACTCGAACATTAAAAATCATCTCCTTCATAAATGGTTTTATAATGAATGATGGTTTATAGAGTTAACAAGGTTTCCCTTCGGATGGGCTTTCCGTCGGTTCCCCCTGTGTAACGTCTTATTTATCTTCCTCGGAAAATGCTTCCGTTGAAAATCGGATAAAATTCCCGCTGAAGGATGCCAGAAAATCTTCCATAGGCACCCACCATTCGGGCTTGTTCCGCTCCGTAAAAGCGGAGGGATGATGCACCAGAAAGGCTTTCAGCTTACCATCCTCTGTTTCGTAGCCGAAAACAGGGATGAGGTGACCGCTTTTTCCGTATACACCTTCGCCGTCTACTCTGGGTTTACCGCCCAGAAAATAGGGCGCGATGGAAATGATACAGGGATGACCATTGTCCAGCTCCTGTTTCAGATCTTCCACCGTTTTTTCCCGCAGGGCTTCGCCATGAATGCCGTATTCCGCCGCCATCTTTGCCAGACCCCAGTGGATCCAGCCAACGCCGGGCTTATAGGCACCTGCCGCTACGCCCTTTTCGATCATGGGGCCGTGGCGTTCGACGTTTTTGCCGAAACCATCCAGCACCATGCGAAGGGATGCGATGCCGCAGCTGCGCATGGTCCAGTATTCCCCGTCCGCAAGGGAGAGGAACTGTTCCAGCTGCCAGTTTTCCTGCGTCATCTGTTGAGTATAAAAAGGGAAATCCATCGGCAGTCTATACCGTTTTTTCTCTCCCATTTTTAATCACTTCTTTCAAGAATCAAGCATTGCGTCCACAACACTGTTTATATTTCTTACCGCTGCCGCAGGGACAAGGATCGTTTCTGCCGACTTTATCGTCTGTGCGTTTCTTAGGCTGTTTCACCAGAGATTCGTCCTTGTTTGTGAACATAGGCTTCTGTACTTCTTCGCGTTTCACTTCTGTCTGGATGCGAACGCGATACAGGATCTTCAGCGTATCATTCTGGATATGTTCGCTCATTTCTTCGAACATATCGTAGGAAGCAAATTTATATTCTGTCAGAGGGTCTCTCTGGGCATAAGCATGCAGGCCGATACCCTGTCTCATCTGGTCCATATCGTCGATATGGTCCATCCATTTCTGGTCGATGACACGCAGCATAACAACTCTTTCCAGTTCACGCATGCGTTCTTCGCCTTCCGGCTGACCCTGTGCGATTTCTCTTTCTTTCATTTCATACATCTGAACGCCCAGTTTTGTCAGGCTTTCTTTCAGTTTGTCTTTTGTCATCTGGGCCAGAGCTTCTTCCTTGATGTTGACCTTGCCAACGGGAATGATTGCGGCCAGAGATTCGCTGAATGCAGCCATATCCCATTCTTCGGGAAGCTGTTCATCGCTCATATGGGCATCTACTGTACGTTCTACTACGGCGCCGATCATGCCGATGATGCTGTCACGCAGGTTTTCGCCATACAGTACGCGCTTTCTTTCGCCATAGATGATCTCTCTCTGTTCGTTCATTACCTGGTCATATTCCAGCAGATGTTTACGGATAGCGAAGTTATTGCCTTCTACTTTCTTCTGGGCATTTTCGATGGCCTTTGTCAGCATGCCTGCTTCGATAGGTTCATCTTCTGTCATACCCATAGCGTCAACGACCTTCATTGTCTTTTCGGAACCGAACAGACGCATCAGATCATCTTCCAGAGAGATATAGAAACGGGATTCACCGGGGTCGCCCTGACGACCGGAACGACCACGCAGCTGGTTGTCGATACGTCTGGATTCGTGACGTTCTGTACCGATGATCTTCAGACCACCCAGATCAGGAACACCTTCGCCCAGCTTGATATCGGTACCACGACCTGCCATATTTGTGGCGATGGTTACTGCGCCCATCTGGCCTGCCAGTGCTACGATCTCCGCTTCCTGTGCATGATATTTTGCATTCAGAACCTGGTGCTTAATGCCTTCCATTTTCAGCATCTTGCTCAGGATCTCGGATTTTTCAATGGTTACTGTACCAACCAGTACAGGCTGCCCCTTTGCATGGGCTTCTGCGATGTCGCGAACAACTGCACGGAATTTGCCCGCTTCTGTACGGTAAACAACATCTTCCAGGTCTTTTCTCTGAACAGGCATGTTTGTAGGAATTTCGATAACGTCCATGCCGTAGATGTTACGGAATTCTTCTTCTTCCGTTTTTGCTGTACCGGTCATACCGCATTTCTTTGCGTATTTGTTGAAATAGTTCTGGAAAGTGATGGTCGCCAGCGTCTTGCTTTCTCTGCGCACCTGCACATTTTCCTTGGCTTCGATGGCCTGATGCAGACCGTCGGAATATCTTCTGCCGGGCATCATACGACCTGTGAATTCGTCAACGATAACAATTTCCCCTTCGTGGATCACATAGTCTTTATCCAGGTGCATGTTATAGTTGGCTTTCAGGGCGTTGTTGATATGATGCTGCAGTTCCATATTTTCAGGATCAGACAGGTTATCGATGGAGAAGAATTTTTCCGCCTTTGCGATACCTTCCTGTGTTAGAACAACAGATTTTGCCTTTTCATCCAGAACATAGTCGCCTTCTTCCTGAATTTCTTCCTTCAGCAGGGCATTCATAGCTTCTTCTTCGTTGATGATACGGCCTTTTGTCAGTTTCTTTACGAACAGATCGGCTACACGGTACAGGTCTGTGGACTTGGAACCGCTGCCGGAAATGATCAGTGGTGTTCTTGCTTCGTCGATCAGAACGGAGTCGACTTCGTCGATGATGGCATAGTGCAGATCTCTCTGTACCATGTTTTCTTTACGAACTACCATGTTGTCACGCAGGTAGTCAAAGCCAAATTCATTGTTTGTACCGTAAGTGATGTCGCAGGCATATGCCGCACGGCGTTCATTATTATCCAGACCATTCAGGATGCAGCCAACAGTCAGGCCCAGGAATTTATAAACCTGACCCATCTGTTCCGCGTCACGCTGTGCCAGATAGTCATTAACTGTAACAACGTGTACACCCTTGCCTTCCAGGGCATTCAGGTATGCAGGCAGTGTTGCTACCAATGTTTTACCTTCACCTGTTTTCATTTCCGCGATACGGCCCTGGTGCATGATGATACCACCCATCAGCTGTACAGGGAAATGCTTCATGCCCAGCACATGGGGACGGGAGGATGCTTCTCTTACTACCGCATATGCTTCAGGCAGGATATCATCCAGAGTTTCGCCCTTTGCCAGACGATCCTTGAACTCCTGTGTTTTTCCTCTCAATTCTTCATCGGAAAGGTTTTCATACTGGGGGCCCAGTGCTTCGATCTTTGCCACGATGGGCTTGATCTTTTTGATTTCCTTTTCACTGTAGTTCCCAAATATTTTTTCTAAAAAACCCATTTGGTTCACCTCATTTTTCTTTAGATAGTGTGCTCAAAGTATATCATCAGCAACCAACTCACGATATATTTTGGGCACACTTTTACATTATTATAGTATAGCAGAAGAATACCCCCGTACACAAGGAAAAGTTGTGTATTTCGGGGGTTCTTAACAAACTTTTAAAATATTTTAATGAAAATGGCGGCCTGTCAGCCGCTTTTCCAAGCAAAAACCCTGAAATTCCTCCCTTTTCAGACGAGAAAAACATCAGTTTGTTCCACCCAGATGTAAAACTTACCAATTCAGTCATTCGCCTTTTTTGATCTTCTCCAGGGTATCCAGTGCTACCAACTGACGCAGGCTTTCCAGCTTCGGGTCACATTTTGCCTGTTCCATGCCATGAGTCTGGTTCAGTTCATATTCCAGAGGCAGCCAGGTATCCAGCGGAGATTCATTATGTTGGATGACCGCTTCCAGCTTGTCCAACGCCTTATAGATTTTCGCTTCTCTTGTTTCCTGAGCATGCATTTCTTCGAAAAGCCCACGGAAACGACTGTGCTGAGGCTCAGGCAGACTGTCCATCCATTGATAGATCATATCATCCTCATGGTCGGAATCAGCCTTGGTTTTCCAGAAGGAGGGGATATCCCCTGTGATGGCTTCGCCCAAGTCATGGATGATGCACATGCGGATGATTTTATTGAAATCCGCATCCTGCAGTTCATCCTCTAGCAGCATCGCCAGCAGAGAAACTCTCCAGCTATGCTCCGCCACGCTTTCGGGACGGCGGTTGCTGGTAGTGCAATGCCTTGTGTTATCTTTCAATCTCTCTGCGATTTTCAAAAAATCGAGAATTTCTCTGTCCGTCATACTTCCTCATCCTCTTTCTCCTGGGCCTTCTTCCAGCATTTATAGCACATGGGGCGATAGCTTTCGTTTCCGCCGATGAAGAACTGCTCTCCTTCAGTGATGACATTGCCTTCGCTGTCGATGCGGGCATTTACCATAGCCTTACCACCGCAGGTGCAGACAGTTTTCAGTTCGGAAATGGAATCCGCCAGTTCGAAGAGTCTTGCGCTGCCGGGGAACATCTTCGTACGGAAGTCTGTGCGCAGACCGAAACAGAATACGGGCACGTTGTAGTTATCCACGATATCCCGCAGCTGTTCCACGTGGGAAGGATGCAGGAACTGGGCTTCATCCACGATGATGACATCGTTGAATTCCTTTTCCCTGTCTCTGAAAATTTTGTATAAATCCATATCATCTGTCACAGCGTCCGCAGGCTGTTCCAGGCCAATGCGGGAGTGCACATTGCCGATGCCGTTTCTGGTATCTGCCGCAGGCTTCAAAAGCCACACGCGCATGCCCTGTTCTTCGTAATTGAATTTTGTGATGAGGGCCTGGGCGGATTTGGAACTGCCCATGACGCCATATCTGAAATAGAGTTTTGCCATCTATCTTACCTCCAAAATAAATCTTATCTGTTATTAGCATACCACAAACCTGCCCCCTTGACGAGGGGAACAGCCTGTAAAATTTGTGAAATTTTTGACTTTCTTTTCTCAAAAAAAGGAGTATACTGACAAATAAAGAGAACCTTTTATGTTTAGGAGACGATTTCTATGATTACAGATCTGACCCAGGGCAACAGCAGAAAAATGCTCTGGATGTTTTCCATACCGATGCTTTTGAGCGTCATTTTTCAGCAAATGTATAACATCGCTGACAGCATCATTGCCGGACGATTCATCGGGGAAGATGCCCTTGCCGCCGTTGGCGCTTCCTATCCCATCACCATGATCTTCATGGCGGTGGCAGTGGGCAGCAATGTAGGCTGTGCCGTAGTGGTTTCCCGTTTCTTTGGGGCAAAGCAATATGAAAATGTAAAAACAGCCGTTTGTACGATTTTCCTCACCTGCATCGCTGTCAGCATCGTAATGACCGCGCTGGGGCTGCTGCTGGGAAACCGGCTCCTGACTCTGATCCAGACCCCTGAAAATGTTTTTGCCAATGCGGCATTATATTTAAGGATCTATATACTGGGCTTTTTGTTCCTGTTCCTCTATAACATTTGTACGGGTATTTTCACCTCTCTGGGGGACAGCCGCACGCCCCTCTATTTCCTGATCGGCTCTTCCGTAGCAAATATTGTTCTGGATATCGTTTTCGTAGCCGTTTTCAAGATGGGCGTTGCAGGCGTAGCATGGGCAACCTTTGTCGCCCAGGGGGCAGCTTCCATTCTGGCCTTCGTGACATTGGTCCATCGCCTGAAGCAGCTGCATACCACGGAGCCCTATGAAAAATTCTCTGCATCCATGCTGAGCCAGATCGCCCTAGTGGCCATTCCCAGCGTATTGCAGCAGAGCTTTGTTTCCGTGGGGAATCTGTTCGTTCAATCTCTGGTAAACAGCTTTGGTTCCGCCGTTATCGCAGGCTATTCCGCTGCCATCAAACTAAATACCTTTGCGGTTACCTGCTTCTCCACCCTCTCCAACGGGCTTTCTTCCTTCACAGCTCAGAACATTGGGGCAAGGAAAAAGGAGCGCATACAGGAGGGCTATAAGGCGGGTATTCTGCTGGTGGTCATCATCTGCATTCCCTTCGTTTTGTTCTATTTCTTCTGCAGCAAAACGGCAATGGGACTTTTCATGGATGCCAATGAAAGCCAGGAAGCCATCCACGCTGGTATCATGTTCCTGAAAATTGCATCTCCATTCTATCTGATCATGGGCATCAAGGTGATGAGCGATGGGCTGCTGCGAGGCGCTTCCGCTATGGTATATTTTATGACAGGCACCTTTATGGATCTGATCCTGCGTGTCATTCTGGCGTATATCTTCGCTAAGGGGCTGGGCTTCGGCTCCACAGGCATCTGGATGGCATGGCCCTTCGGCTGGACCATCTCCATGTTCTTCTCCGCAGGCTTCTGCAAGCTGAAACCATGGGAGAAAAAAGAAAAATCGGCATAAAAAAAGCACCCAAATGGGTGCTTTTTTATATAAACTCGTTATTTGTTTGTATTCGTCAGCATGGTCGCTGCTTCTGCTTTTGTTACATAATCCAAAGGACGAACGGTTTCCTGTTTGCCGGAAATGACGCCTTCTTTTACTGCCCACGCAAAAGCATTTTCTGCAGAAATCTTATTCAGGTCTCTGAAATCAGGCACTGCACCTTCGTATTCATCGCCCAGATAGTTATACAGCATCTGTACCAGTTCTTCTCTGGTCACTTTCGTATCTGCTGCCAGTTTATCCTCTGCGATATCGCTCAGGATGCCGTTCTTTTCAGCCCATGCCGCTGCAGCATAGTAGGATGCGTTTGCATCGATATCAGCGAAGGATGCTTCGCCTGCTGCAGGCTTGCCTGCCAGTGCGTACATTGCTTCCAGCGCTTCACCTCTTGTCATGGTTGCGGAAGGAGCGAAAGTCGTTTCTGTTGCACCAACCATGATGCCCTGTGCCGCTGCGGATGTGACTGCGTTATAATACCATGCGCTTCTTGCCACGTCTGTGAATTCAGAATTATTCACTACAGAAGAAACATTGGAGAATGTTTTGCTGTCTTTGCTCAGGCGGAATTTTTCTGTCACAACGTCGGAAGAGGACTGGAATTCTCTGCCGCCGCCCATACCGCCGCAGGGCTGCATGTTTGCAGGCATTTCAGGCATTTCGCCGCGTTCCATTTTTTCCATGAAATCTGCAGGCATTTCTTCGCCGCGTTTTTCAAATTCTTCTCTCATGCGTTCTTCGAAATCTGCAGGCATCTGACCATCAAAGCCTTCATGTCTCTTGCCTTCCTGACCTTCGGGTCTCTGACCGCCCATCTGCGGGCCGCCGAAGCCTCTGTCATTCGTCATAGCGCCGCCATGATGCAGCTGTGTACCGCCTGTGTAGGATGTAATTTCAGTATACAGGCCGTCTTTTTCTACACCTTCGATTTCACCGCCCATGTAAACATGGTAAATGCCTTCTTCCAGTTCAGGTGTGCTGAAAGCGATGTATGTGTAGCTGTAAGGGAAATCATATGCGAATACGGGCTTATCGTTTTCATCCGTTACCACCAGCAGGTCGTCTGTGCTTTCAGAAAACTGCAGCAGCATATACAGCTGCTCGGAGTCGTTTTCGATGGGGTCATACATATTGCCCGCACCAACAACAACGCCACCATTGATATAAGAACCACCGTCAGAGTCGATGCCGCTGTCCATGCTGTAGGGGTGGGCCAGATTGATGGCTGTACCGCCGTTGATTTTGATGAAGCCGTTGGAATCCAGACCATCGCCTTCATACTGAGGGTCGCTGGTTACGGAGCTGAAAATATAACCATCGTTGATGGAAACCACTGCAATGCCATCTTCGGAAGCATTGATGGGGTCATCGTGGGAATTGATGACGATATTGCCGCCATTAAATGTCAGGTGGCCATATTTTGCTTCAATGCCTTCGATATCACCATTGACTGTCAGATCGCCTGTGCCTTCAAAGCCCAGGGAGACATTGGAGCTGATAGCTGCATCGTGTTTCACATTATCTGTTTCTGTTTTCTTTGTGTGGGAACCATTCACCACGTTTTCACTGCCTTCGGCAATTTCGATGGTCACGCCATATTCCCCTTCTGTTCTGGGGTCAGTCGCAGAGTAGATCTGGATAGCCGCCGCTGTGCGGCATGTGATATCCACGCCATTCAGCACCACACGTACGTTGTCGGAATCTTCCGCTGCCACGGCGATCTGTGCATCTGTTGCTGTGCCGCTGAATACGTATGTGCCTGCATCTGTGATGGTGATGACTCTATTCTGCAGGTCTGCCAACTCTTCGGGCACATCGCTGTGGGTTTCTGTTTTGTAGTCCAGATAAACTGCATCTGTTTCATCTTCTGTAATTTCCTTTCCGTTTACCAGAATTTTGTCATCGAAAAGGGAAACTGTTGTTGCTTCTGCAGCGAAGGCTGTCTGTGTGCCAAAAAGGGCAAGGACCGCCGCTGCCATGATCAAATTTTTCTTCAAGGCATATCCCTCCTTATTTTAACATTATGTTCTATATTAAGAACCTAAGATTAAAATTTGATTAGGGTAAGCGTACTTTTTTGTACATCTTCTATTTCTCACTGGTCGTGGCATAATAGGTTCCTGCCGCCATGACTGCCAGAGCCACAAGAAAAACTGCCGAAGGCAACTCTCTAAAGATCAGCAGAGAAAGCCCCGCCCCGATAAAAGGAGATACGGCATAATAGGTGCTGGTTTTCGCTGCCCCCAGATATCTCTGGGCATAGATATAAAAATAAATGCTCATTCCATAGGCAACAAATCCCAGCAAAAGAGCCAGCGCCATATAGCCTGCGTGGAAATATCTTTCTCCTGTGATCAAAGCCAACAGGATTGCCCCTATACCGGAACCAAATCCTTTGATGACTACGATCTGCGCAGGATCTTTTTCGGACATCATTCTGGTACAGTTATTTTCAAAGCCCCAGCAGATACAGGCCAACAACACGAAAACAGACCCAAGGGTGAAAGAAAAGCTGCTCATATCCTCCACAGATAAAAGAATACTGGATGCTGTTACCAGAAAAATTGCGATCCAAAGCCGTCTGCTGATGGTTTCTCTGAAAATGCAAAGAGCGATCAGGGATGTGGCTACGATCTCAAAATTATTCAGAAGAGAAGCATTGGCCGCGCTGCATCGTGTCAGCCCGATCATCAACAAAACCGGTGCCCCAATATCCAACAGAACCATAGCCACCGTATAGGGGCGCTCTTTTTTTGTAATGGGCTGTTCTTTTTCATCCCTGCGAAATTTTCCCAGCAAATACATCCCAAGACCTGCCCCCAGATATAGTAGCCCCGCCATCATCGTTGACGGGATATAAGCCAGCAACAGCTTGGAGATGGGCGCGCTGATTGCATATAATGCCGCTGCCAGTATTGCATAACAAATTGCGATTTTTGTTTTATCCATAGTTCCACCTGCCCTTGACCCCCAAAAAACATTTCGATACAATGAGTACGATACCAAACATTCTGTACGATAAAATTGTATCGAAATAGAGGATCTGAAACAAGAATCAAAAACTATCAAATGACATTTACGGAACATTTCGGATATTTTGTTCAGGAGGAGCCATGGACAGACGACAGCAGAAAACAAGAAAAGCCATTTTCATGGCTTTTGGAGATCTATTGGAAAGAAAAAGATTTGAAAACATTACCGTGCAGGAAATCATCGACGAAGCCAACATCGGACGCAGTACCTTTTATGCCCATTTCGAAACAAAGGATGCCCTGTTAAAGGCCATGTGCACAGATATTTTCCATCACGTATTCACCGAACTGCTGCCAAAGGAATCTGATGAGGCGTATGCCCATGGCATGCAGAATCTGGAATTGAAACTGGGGCATATTCTGTATCATCTACGGGAACAAAAACAAAATCTGAAAGGAATCCTTGGCGGAGAAAGCGGCGATCTGTTCATGCAGTATCTGAAAGAATACCTCCGCGAATTATTCAGCCTCTATCTCGATGAATTTAATACCAACATTCCAACGAATTTCCTGTTACACCATCTTTGCGGATCCTTCGCAGAGGCCATCAAATGGTGGCTGGCAGAGGATACGATGCATACACCAGAAGAAATGGCTGTCATTTATTTGGCTGCCATTGGGAAATGAAATAAAAAAGGGATGCTTTCGCATCCCTCATTTTTATTCTAATTAGTACTCAGGTTCAATCAGGCCATATGTACCGTTCTTTCTCTTATAAACAACGTTCACTTCGTCCGTTTCCCCATTACGGAATACAAAGAAATTGTGGCCTACCAGTTCCATTTCCATAACAGCTTCTTCAGCATCCATAGGTTTCACTTCGAAACGTTTTGTTTTTTCGATTTTTACCATAGGTTCGTCATCCAGGTCTTCTTCGGGAACCAGGATCGCTGCATATTCTGCTGCATAAGCTTCTGCGCCAGCTCTTACTTTTGTGCGCATGCGTTTTTTGTAACGTACAACCTGACCTTCCAGGATGTCGACAGCTTTATCTACGGCAGCTGTCATATCTGCATCCTGCACTTCGGCACGTACATATCTTTTATTCATGGGAATGGTCACTTCAACAGTAGAGACCAGTTTTTCCAGACTCAGTGTGATGGTCGCTTCTGTGTCCTCGGGGAACAGCTTAGCGATTCTGTCCATCTTCTTTTCAACCATTTCTTTCGTTTTGTCCCATACATCGATGTTCTTACCAATAATGTTATAACGCATAATAACAACTCCCTTCGTGATCCTCTCACCTTGAAAGAGGATCGATGAACTATATCGAATCGGCAGAGCCGATAGGATTCAAAGTCTTTCGCAGTTGATTCTCATCTGCTTACTCTTATTATTCTCCATAATTTTTCAAATCCCTTTTTTCTTCTGAAAAAAATATTGGGTAATTTCCGCGAATTTTCTGACAACAATATCAACAAAAAAGTTTGTTGGATTTTTCTTTTTTGGTTTCCATAATCCAAATTACGAATTTCCGCGATTTTTTCTCAAAAAGGAAAATGGCGGATTTTCAGGCATTTCAGAAATCCACAAAAAACACATCTGTTCTCCTTTTTTCCACAATCTTTTTCCACGGAAACTGTGGATAATGTGAACAACTTTGTGGAAAACTTGCGTTCTAAGGCTTTTCGCTGTGGATAAAACAGTGGATTTCTCCACTTTTTCCACAAAAGCATGTTCGTAGCCATATCGCTCATAAGTTTACATAAAATTATGAATAGATTGTATAAACAAAAAAACCTCGAAGAAAAACTCCTCGAGGCCGCATTGTTTTTTGTATAGAATTTATGCTGTCAGTTCTGCCAGAGCATCCAGATATGCTTCCTTTGTTCTGTCATCAAAGCAAACCAGAATGATCTGTTCCATGGAATCATCCTTTTTGAGGAAATTGAGGATTTCGCCCACGGCGATTTTTGCCGCCTGATCCACAGGGAAACGATAGACCCCAGTGCTGATGGAAGGGAATGCGATGGATTTGACACCATTTTCCTTTGCCAGGGCCAGACAGTTTTTATAGCAATTTGCCAGAAGCTCTTCTTCCCCCCATTTGCCGCCGCGCCAGATGGGCCCGGGTGTATGGATGACATATTTTGCTTTCAGCTTATAGCCCTTTGTAATTTTTGCTTCGCCGGTACGACAGCCATTCAGCGTTTCACATTCCGCCAGAAGCTCAGGCCCTGCTGCACGATGGATGGCACCATCCACACCGCCGCCGCCCAGAAGGGACGTATTGGCTGCATTGACGATGGCATCTGTTTTTGCTTTTACGATATCACCTTTTACGATAGACAAACGTTTCATACTTCAACCCCCTTGTCTAA
This sequence comes from Anaerotignum sp., assembly GCF_017483025.1. Classification (GTDB taxonomy): domain Bacteria; phylum Bacillota; class Clostridia; order Lachnospirales; family Anaerotignaceae; genus Anaerotignum_A. The sequence goes on from NZ_JAFUMA010000012.1 coordinate 47,244, forward strand.
ATAGGATTACCCTTGTCCCATCATTTTATCCTCTTTCCCAAATTTCGTAAAGCAATTTTTCGCAAAAAAAGCCATGAAACTATGGTATTTTTTTCATTTATCCTCCCTCTCCGGAAAAACAACAGAAAAAGAAGCCTGATGAGACAAATCTCCCCCCAGACTTCTTCCTCTGAAAAGTTATTCTGCTTTCTGCAAATTTTCCGCAGGGTCTTTCGGTTCTCCATCCTGCGCCATGGCAAATTCCAGATGAGACCCCAGGGCCACACCATATTTCGTAGGCGCGGCCACAGAGCCGATGATCTGTCCCTGGGTCACGCTATCCCCTTCCTTGACTGCTACGGCATCCTCCAGCTGACCGTATGTAGTCAGCCAGTTTTCCGCATGCTCGATAACAACCACATTACCCGCTTGGGCATCTTCTCTGATTTCCTTTACAACACCATCCGCCGCTGCTTTTACTTCTGTCCCCTGTTCTGCAGACAGACTGATAGAAGCATTGGTACGGTACTGGTCGAGAGTAGGGTCATAAATCGCATGATCCATGCTGTAATCCAGAACGACCTCCCCATCCACGGGGTAGGCAAAGACAGGCTTTTCCGGTTTCGTCTGCTTTACCGGGGTTTTCACTTCCCCATCGGGAGATTCCCCGGGGTCATTGCTCTGCTTGTCCCGCTCGAAAAGAGCCGTATCGATGGTAGGGGTCTGCACCGCTGTTACGGGCTGTTCCACTTCCGTAAAATCGGCAGATTCTACAGGCGTTCTGTCAAAGGCACGATAGGTCACCCCAGCCCCTACCGCCAGCAGGCACAGGCAGCCGCAGATGGCAATCGTCTGCATCCGTCTGGCTGTTTCTTTCTCATTTTTTCTCATGTCAATAGCACCTCCGATGCTATTGTTGCCAGTACAGGAAAGTTTTATTCGATTTTCTCAAATTGAATATCCGTATAATAATGGTTCAAAATTTCATGGTAGTCCATGCCTTTTTCCGCCAGAAAAGATGCCCCGTACTGGCTCATGCCTGCCCCGTGCCCATACCCAAACACGGTAAATATAATATCATTTTCTCTCTTTTCTATGGTAAAATTTGCACTGCGCAGGGCAAGGGCTTCCCGTACTTCCCTTCCCGTAAGAATCTTGTCCCCTGCCTGCACTTCGTCCACATAACCTGCTTCCGTGCGGCTGAGAATGGAGATTTCTTCTAAGTCGCACCCCAGTTTATTCGAAATTTCTTTTGCAGAAAATGTCACCACGGTTTTGTTGTCGGGAGCATTTTTATCATCCATACTGTTCACACTCTTTAAATAAGGTACGGCTTCATTCCAAACATTTTCCGCATCCTCCGTTTTGCCTGCGCTCTGGGCATGGAAGGCGGCAAGGATAGGTTCGCCGTTATATACCATGATTTCCCCTGCTGTAGCGCGAACAGCATTACGTATCTTCCCTGCGTAAAAAGCGTAGTTCTCGCCCCATTTTTTCTTCTGCTCTTCCGTTGTAATATAGGCCTGTCCCACATCATAGAGAACGAAATCACTGCCTGCCGCCTGCATCTGCCGGATTTGGTAGGTTCGGGCGGCGACCGCCTGGGCTTTCAGGGCTTCTTCGGGAAAGGCCGCCGGCATTTCCGCCGCCACAACGCCAACAACATATTCCTCCAGTTCTGAATCCAGAGGGGCCAGGTCTGCCAGACCATAGAGGGCCTTTGCCTGCTGGGGCAGCTCCTTTGCGAAACCGCCGCAGAGGAGCGTCACCAGAAACGGCAGGAGAAGAACCGCCAATATTATATAGAAAAGCACTATGCTAAGGAGTTTTTTCATTCAGCCACATCCCTTCTCTCTATGATATGAAAGAAGGCAAAAGAAAAGCCCCGAACTTTTTCGTTCGAGGCTAACATTTACTTATAAAAACCAGAACAGCCAGACGCCGAAGGCCATCACCAGCAGGAAAAATACGCTGCCCAATTTGGCATATTTTCTGTCCATACGGCGGACGCGCTTGAAGAAATCGGGATTTTCCAATTCCGTGATATAAAGGCCGCCAAACAAGCCCGTTCTGACCTGCAGACGCAGGTTCTTTTCTTTTTTCAGCATTTGGAAGGTTCTCTTCGTCAGCTGGAAATGGTAGGTGATACCATTATTGATCCCTTCCAGATAATGCCCCTGCTTGGCAATCTTTTCCGCACCGCTTTCATGGGCAATAAAACAGCGGGTAGACAGCAAAATCAGTTCCCATTCCTTCAGTTTGGAGCGGTCAATGCCTGTATAAACCATCCCTGTGTAGAAATAATTCAGCACCAGCATAGGAACAATGGTCAGAAGCAAACGCACCACAGGCATATTTTCGCTGCCCCAGCCCTGAATATTCAGGACATACCCCTGTATCTGGGCCTGCGCCACGCTGTAGAACATCATCAGGAAGATGACGAAATACAGAAACCAGAACAATGCCGGATGTTTCTTTCTCTGCTTGATATTCCAGCCGCGGATCTCCGTCAGCCCTCTGCGGCAA
>NZ_JAFUMA010000109.1 GCF_017483025.1 Anaerotignum sp.
CACTTCAATATATTCCGCCGCCTGTCCTTCCAGATTCTCTTTTTTCAGCAGGTCAACGTAATTGATGATGGAGGTCAGAGGGGTCTTGATATCGTGGGAAACATTGGTGATGAGCTCTGTTTTTAGCCGTTCGCTCTTCATTTTTTGATCCAGAGCGATGGAAAAACCATTGGAAATGCTGTTCAGGTTTTCCCCATGCTTGCGAAACATGGGAAACATCCTTTTGGTGTCAATTTTGTTGTTCAGATTTCCCTTTGCCAGTGCTTCTCCGCCTTCCTTCAGCTGCTGCATCTGGGCTGCCATGGTGCAGAATACAAACAGCAGCACGACGCTCAGGAGAACTGCGCCAAAGCCGCCGCCCACATAGACAGAAGAGATGACCAGCCATACCACGGCCACTTTCCAAGTGGAGGGAAGGGCTTTCAGGGCATCCAGAAGAGTGCTGAAAACGGCTGCGAAAAGCTTCCAGCCGAAATGGAATAGCTTATAGGCGATGGTGTTCTGATAAAAATATCTGCCCAGCTTGATGCGGGTGGCGCAGGTCAAAATCGTTGCCAATGCCAGAATGGAAAGGGTCAGGATACCTGCAACTCCCATGATAACAGCTTCTATATGGCTGAAGGAATTTCCATCCAGCAGAAGTAACCCGATCGTGACACTGATAAAGCCTACGATGCCTAAATACAGATCCAGGGGTATCTTATCCTGCAGATTTGGGATGATTTCCTCTTTTCCTGCCCGATGGCCTGCGGCGCAGAGCAGATAGATAAGGGCTGCTGCGAAAATCAGGGCGCTTGCCAACAGGATGGGCAGCAGCATGCTGTGAATATCGTAGAGAGTCTGATGGAACCAGAAGGTGTTCCAGTAATCATCGGCCACGGTGGGCGGTTCCTTGATATAGCTTTCTACGACAACATTGATCGAATCGGTACCATCTTCTGCGGTCGTGGATGCCTCTGCGGTTGCGGATACATTGGGCCATTCTGATTTTACGCTATCCAAAATGCCGCTATCTGTATACAGGACAAATTGGTCTTCCGATACCAGAACTACGGTTTCGTTGTCTGTCATATTATCCAGAAGGATATCGCCGAATTCTGTTACGATGACACAGCGGTAGTTGGTGTTTTCTGCTGCAAAGGCTTCCGATTCCCAATCTCCCCATGTGCCGCTGTTCAACTGGTCGATCAGTTCTGCGGCGTATTGATAAGAGATTTTCTGGCAGGAAGCGGTCTTGTGATAGGGGGTGGCCTGTCCGCTATAGAAATTGTATTCATTGGCATAATAGGCGCAAAAGCCGCTGGCAATCATCGCCAGCACGGAAAGGATCGCCAGAAAACAGGCAAATACTTTCATTCCCAGAGTATGGGAGAGTTTCGTCATTCTTTCGCCTCCTTCTCGATTTTATACCCCAGACCCCATACTACTTTCAGGTAGCGGGGCTCGGAAGGATTGATTTCGATTTTTTCCCGCAGATGACGGATATGTACTGCCACAACGCTGCCGGAACCGTAGGCATCCTCGTTCCAGATTTTTTCGTAGATCTGGGTGGAGGAAAATACCCTGCCGGGATTTTCCATCAAAAGCTTCAGGATATTGTATTCGCTGGGGGTCAGGTTCACCACTTCCCCATCTACGGTAACGATTTTCGCTTCATCATCCAGATCGATGCCGCCGATGACCAGGTGGGAGGATTTCTTCGCCATGCCGCCCAGAGAGGTATAGCGGCGCAGCTGGGAGCGCACCCTTGCCAGCACTTCGATGGGGTTGAAGGGCTTGGTGATATAATCATCCGCCCCAATGTTCAGCCCCAGAATCTTGTCGGTATCCTCGCTTTTCGCTGTCAGCAGGATAATGGGGATATTGGAGGTTTCCCGCAGCTTTGCTGTGGCGGAGATGCCGTCCATCTGGGGCATCATGATATCCATCAGGATGAGATGGATATCGTGTTTTGCCACTACGTCCAGAGCCTCCTGGCCTGTGTATGCAGTGAAGATATTGTAATTTTCTGTGGATAAATAGATGGACAATGCGGATACGATATCCTTTTCGTCATCGCAGATCAAAATGTTATACATGCGTGTGCACCTCCGTCATTCTGTGATTTTATTGTACCTGATGGGATTTAAGAAACCAGCAGGAAAATTTTTAAGATTTATTTAAGCAGACGGGACTTGTCTGAAAAAAGTTTACCATATTGAAACGGAATTTTGTGCAATGGGGGGAAATCGTAAGGTTTTCTTAAGAAAATAAAAAAGCCGAACACGCTTGTGCTCGACTTTCTTTTTAGTATTCAAAATAGTTTGGTTCTTCCCACAGGACGATGTCTCCTGCTTCCAGGGATTTTTTTACGTCGATGGTGCGCTGGTTTCTGCTGCCCTTGAATTTTAATTCCAAAGAGCGTTCCGCCAGGAGGAAAGGCCCGTCAATGAGGACGTCGCTCTCCTTTAACAGGGCGATTTTTTCGGGGTCATTTTCCTGCCACAGTGCTTCCCAGGTATAGCCCGTATAGGTCCATACATTCAGGCCGATTTTGTGGGCACCCTTTGCCAGTTCCAGGCAGGGGACAGGCTGCATGAAGGGGTCACCGCCGGAAAGGGTGATGCCATCCAGCAGGGGATTTTCTGCCGCTGCGGCGAGGATATCCTCCGTATCCCCCCAGGAACCGCCATTGGGGTCATGGGTCTGGGGATTATGACAGCCGGGGCAGTTGTGGGGGCAGCCCTGGGTGAATATGGTCAGGCGAATACCGGGGCCATCTACGATGGAATCCCCGGTAACGCCGCTGAGACTGATTTTCATAGGATCAATCCTTTGCTTCTAATTTTACTTCTGTTACGATGGAGTGTTTGACACGGTCTCGTACTTCTGCACGTTTGGCGTTGTTGAAACGATCCAGTGTGCCTACCAGATAACCTGTGATACGGCGGATACGCTGGAAGCCATACTCGCCTTCGGTTTCTGTTCTGCCGCATTTGGGGCAAGTGTCGCCGATGATGCCGTTGTAGCCGCAGATAGGGTCACGGTCTACAGGGTGGTTGATGGAACCATAACCGATGCCCTGAGATTTCATGTAACGGATCACCTTTTCGAAAGCATCCAGATTTGTTGTGGGGTCGCCGTCCAGTTCGATATATGTGATATGGCCTGCATTTGTCAGTGCATGATAAGGTGCTTCCAGCTGGATCTTCTTATAGGCACTGATGGGGTAGTATACGGGAATGTGGAAGCTGTTTGTGTAATATTCTCTGTCTGTTACGCCTTCGATAGAACCGAAGCGTTCTCTGTCCATGCGGACGAAACGGCCGGAAAGACCTTCGGCAGGCGTTGCCAGCAGGGAGAAATTCAGGCGCATTTTTTCGGACATTTCATCCATGCGTTTTCTCATGTGGCCGATGATATCCAGACCCAGATTCTGGGCAACTTCACTTTCACCATGGTGCACGCCGATCAGGGCTTTCAGGGCTTCTGCCAGACCGATGAAGCCAACGGACAATGTACCGTGTTTCAGCACTTCGCGCACTTCATCATTTACGCCCAGTTTTTCGCTGTCGATCCAAACGCCTTCACCCATCAGGAAAGGATAGTTGTGTACCTTTTTCTTTGCCTGAATTTCGAAACGTTCCAGCAGCTGTTCGATGACCAGGTCGATCTTTCTGTCCAGTTCTGTGAAGAACCAGTCGATATTTTTATTTGCCAGAATGGCGATACGGGGCAGATTGATAGAAGTGAAGCTCAGGTTGCCTCTGCCCAGTGTGATTTCTCTTTCGGGGTCGTTTACGTTGCCGATGACTCTTGTACGGCAGCCCATGTAAGCGATCTCTGTTTCGGGGTGGCCTTCTTTGTAGTACTGCAGGTTGTAGGGCGCATCCTGGAAGGAGAAGTTGGGGAACAGTCTCTTCGCGCTGACGCGGCAGGCCAGTTTGAACAGGTCGTAGTTGGGTTCGCCGGGGTTGAAGTTGATACCTTCTTTGACACGGAAGATCTGGATGGGGAAGATAGCCGTTTCGCCATTGCCCAGGCCTGCTTCTGTTACCAGCAGGATATTTTTCATAATCATGCGGCCTTCTGTGGAAGTATCCATACCATAGTTGATGGAGGAGAAGGGAGTCTGTGCCCCGGCACGGCTGTGCATGGTGTTCAGGTTATGCAGCAGAGCTTCCATCGCCTGATATGTGGCTTTATCTGTTTCTTCTGTTGCTTTTTTCGCGGAGAAAGCCTGGGCTTTTTCCAGCACCACAGGGTCTACACCTGCTTCCAGCAGCAGTTCTTTTTCTCTTTCATTATATTTCTGGCAGCCGTCCAGCGTAGGGAAGAGATTTTCGGAAGTCAGCACACGGAAGGCAGCTTTTGCTTTTTCTGCATTTTCAGGGCTGTCCATCACTTCGATCAGGGAAGCCAGATTGGAACGATAGCGTTTTTTATATGTTTTTGCAACACCGGGAGCCAGGCCATAATCGAAGTTGCCGATGGACTGACCGCCGTGCTGGTCGTTCTGGTTGGACTGGATGGCGATACATGCCAGAGATGCGTAGGATGCGATATCGTTGGGTTCTCTCAATACGCCATGCCCTGTGGAGAAGCCGCCGTCAAACAGCTTCAGCAGGTCGATCTGGCAGCATGTGGTTGTCAGTGTGTAGAAATCCAGATCGTGGATATGGATGTCGCCGTTTCTGTGGGCCTCGGAATGGGCAGGGTTCAGCACATAGCTTTCATAGAAATGTTTTGCGCCTTCGGAACCGTATTTCAGCATGGAGCCCATGGCTGTGTTGCCGTCGATGTTGGCGTTTTCGCGCTTGATGTCACTGTCTGTCGCATCTTTGTATGTGATGTCTTCGAAGGTTTTCATCAGACGATCGTTCATGTTTCTCACTCTGGTACGTTCTGCTCTGTACAGGATATAGGCTTTCGCTGTGCGCACATAGCCGTGGTCGATCAGCACGCGTTCCACGCTGTCCTGGATCTGTTCAACGGTGGGAGAGTCGATGCCTTTTTCTTCAAATTTGTTGGAAACCTCATGCGCCAGGTTCAGGCAGATGGCATAATCTTTCTTGCCTACTGTCGCTTCGAAAGCCTTTTCGATGGCACTGGCGATCTTGTTGATATCGAAATGGACGGTACGTCCGTCTCTTTTGGTGATGGTCGTGATCATTTTTCTTCCCTCTTTCCTTGTTTTTCCTTGATATATGGTAATATTCTGATCTTTCTTGTTTCAAATCAAAAACACAATATCTAGTTTTTATTAAAAAGTTAAGGCATATATATTGTATGGCATATTGGAGGAGGCGTCAAGGGGAACACTGCAAAAAGATGAATTTTATCAGAATGACGAAAGTAAGCCTTTGGACTGCCTTTTTTCGCATAAAATAAAAGAAGATTTACCAAAAATGGGGGCGAATAAATATGAAATGGGAAAGATTTTCCTGCCTGCAGGAAAAAGAAGTGATCAATATTTGCGATGGAAGGCGGTTGGGGTGTGTCTGTGATCTGGAACTGGATATCGTGACGGGGAAGATCTGCACCCTGGTCATTCCCGAGGACGGCAGCAAGTGGAATTTCTTCGGGAAGGAACGGGCGTTTTTCGTGCCCTGGCGGTGTATCCGCCGCATCGGGGATGATATTATTCTGGTGGAGGTGGACGGGGATGATATTCTGAGAAATGATGGAGATTAAATACTAGATATAGTGTTTGAGGTGTTGACCTGACGAGTTTTCTCCTTTATACTGAAAAATAGAACTATGTAAACTCAAAGGAGGAAGCTGCCATGAAATGTCCTTTTTGCAATAATAATGATACAAAAGTCATTGATTCCCGCGGGCAGGATGATAATTCTGTGATCCGCCGCCGCCGTGTCTGCGAAAGCTGCGGCAAACGTTTCACTACTTATGAACGCATCGACATGATCCCCATCACCGTTATCAAAAGCGATGGTACCAGAGAAATTTTTGATAAGAGCAAAGTGATGAACGGCATTATGAAATCCTGCAACAAACGCCCTGTAACAGCCCAGCAGATCCAGGATCTGGTGGATGATATCGAAAATACGCTGATGGGTACCGGTGATAGAGAAGTGGAAAGCAAACAGATCGGCAATATGGTCATGGACAGACTGAAAGAAGTGGACGAGGTGGCCTATGTGCGCTTTGCCTCCGTTTATCGTCAGTTCAAGGATATCAATACCTTTATTGACGAACTGGAAAAACTCCTGATCGAAAAGAAACAGGGGTGATAGGCGTGGCAGAACAGAAAACAAAAGCACTTTTCACCTGCACCGAAGCAGGCTATGATGCGGCGCTGGATATTATGGACTTATACCGTAAAAGCGGTATGTACGCCGTTTTCTATGGCATTGCCAATGAAAACGACCTCATTTCCCTGGGGGAAACCAACGGCATGACCCATGTGCTCCATTTCGTAGACGGGGAAAATATCAAGCTGGTCAGCATTTCTGATGAAATGGGCGGCTTTACGGTGGATATCACGATCAACGATTTGATTTTACCTAAGTAAGTAAAAAAAGAAAAAGCAAGACAGGCAAGAAATCCCAAAATACCTCATAGGATAGGAGTGTAACAAGAAACACTTTCATCTTAAGGAGGTATTTTATTATGTGTGGATTTGGTTGTGGGAACGACAATAGCTTCATTTGGATCATCATCCTGCTGTTCTGCTGCTGTGGCAACAATCATGATGGCTGCGACAACGATTGGGGCAATGGCAGCTTCTCCTGGATCTGGATCCTGATCCTGCTGTTCTGCTGCTGTGGCAACAACAACCGTATCGGCAACAACTGCTCTTCCTGCTAAGAGTACCTCAAGAAAGACGGCTCCCGTATTTTGCGGGAGCTTGTCTTTTTTTGCGGAAAAAATATCCGAATCAGGTCACCGTTCCTTCTAAAATGGAAGAGAGGTGATTTTTTATGTTAGAAAGAAGAAAAAAGGAAAACCTGGTGCGCTGTTGGATAGAGGAAGAACGGGAACGGCTTTCGGTAAGGGCCTATGCTTTGGAGGATTCGTTTTTGGCAGCCTTTTACGCCCAGTGTGTGGAAAGCACCGCTGCCGATGCCTATGAAATCTTTTTAGAAACGCCCCTGTCCTTCAATTATTTTCGGGAAAACCTGGACAGGCTGGATATGGAAGGAATTCAGCGCTTTTTCAAGCTGGCAGCCATCCATCATACCATCCGCATCGTTCGTCGCAGGAAAAAGGAGCTGGACTGGGGGCAAATGAATGTGGTTATGGCGGAAATTTATGAGCTGGATGGGCAGGAAAGGGAACTGGCGGAGCTGCTGCATCAGTGTGCCGATCTGTACCAAAGCGGCTTTCAGGAACTATTCCATAAGACCACGGCAAGATACCTGTTTGGAGACAGGGTGCTGTCTGGTTTTTCCTTCGCATTTATCGGGAATTTCTGGTATAATTCCTATAGTAGTTTTATGGGCTCTTTTACGGGCTATGTGCCCTTTCATATTCGGCTGAAACGGGCCCAGTAAAATCCTTATTTTCGGGGGGAAACGGCATGGCAAACAAATGGACAGACCAACAGATACAGGCCATCGAGGCAAGGGGCAGCGACCTGCTCATTTCTGCGGCGGCGGGCAGCGGTAAAACGGCGGTTCTGGTAGAACGCATCATTACCCGCATCATCAAGGAAGAACAGGACATCGACCGCCTTTTGGTGGTGACTTTTACCAAAGCGGCGGCATCGGAAATGAGCCAGCGCATCGGCGCGGCTATTGCAAAGGAAATGGAAGCAAACCCCAATAACCTCCATCTGCAGAATCAGATGGCTTTTTTGCCGCGGGCAGATATCAAGACCATCCATGCCTTTTGTCTGCAGGTCATCAAGGAATATTATCATATTCTGGAGATCGACCCTGCTGTCCGCACTGCCGACCCTGCGGAAATCACCCTGCTACAGAAGGAAGTGCTGGAAGAACTGTTCGAAAATTTGTATGCCGATGAAGAAAACCTATGGTTTTTCGATTTGTTAGAGACTTTCTCTACGTCCACCAAGGATGCCCCTTTGAAGGACTTGGTTTTGCAGACCTATACCTTC
>NZ_JAFUMA010000110.1 GCF_017483025.1 Anaerotignum sp.
CTTTCCCGTCAGGCGGCGGTGAATCAGCTGGAAGGCAGACTGAAAACAGCCGTACGGGAAATGCGTTATGAAATTCTGGATATGATCGCATCCATCGAAGCGGTCATCGACTATCCTGACTATGATGTGGAAGATGAGACCTACGGCAACATGGAAAAAGGCGCCACAAAGCTTCTGGCGACCATGGAAAAACTGCTGGAAGGTGCAGACAGAGGCAAGATCATCCGTGATGGTCTGCAGACGGTTATCGTTGGTAAGCCTAACGTGGGAAAATCCTCTCTGCTGAACTGGCTGTTGGAGGAAGACCGTGCTATCGTAACAGATATCCCCGGCACGACAAGGGATACGGTGGAAGAATATCTGAATATCGACGGCATCCCCATCAAAATCGTGGATACGGCAGGGATTCGTGAAACAGGTGACATGGTGGAACGGATGGGCGTGGAAAAATCCAAGGCCTATGCGGAAAAAGCCGATCTGGTCATCATGATGCTGGATGGCTCCCGTCCTCTGGAGGATGAGGACAAGGAAATTCTGTCCTTTATTAAAGATAAGAAAACCATCGTATTATTAAATAAAGTAGACTTGGAGCAGAAACTGTCTCTGGAGGAACTGGAAAATTATATTCCAAAAGAACAGATCCTGTTTATTTCCGTAAAGAAAAACAAAGGCTTTGATGCCCTGATCGATGCGTTGAAGAATATGTTCCTGGATGGCCATGCGGCAAGTGCGGATGATGCTCTGCTGGGGAATACCCGTCATAAAGATGCCCTCTACCGGGCGAAAGAGGCCATGGAGCATTGCATGGAGACCATCACCATGCGCATGCCAGAGGATTTCATTTCTCTGGATTTGCAGGATGCAAACAGAGCCCTGGGTGAAATCACAGGGGATACCAGCGATGATGAAATTATCGACCGTATCTTTACAAAATTCTGCTTAGGTAAATAATTGATACAAAAGATTGGAGATGTGTGAATATGAAAATTGCATTGGCGCAGATGAAAATGGCTCCCGATATGGAAGCGAACTATAAAAAATCTGTTGCGATGATCGAAGAAGCGTCGAAAAATGGCGCAGACCTGGTTTGCTTCCCTGAAGTACAGCTGACACCTTTCTTCCCTCAGTATGAAGGGAAAAATGTGGATGATTATGTACTGCATCTGGACAGCCCCTATGTGCAGGGTGTTTGCAACGCCTGCAAGGAAAACAAGATTTATGCTTCTCCCAATTTTTATATTGAAGAAAACGGCAAGCGTTATGATATGAGCCTGCTGGTGGATGATAACGGCGAAATTATCGGCAAGCAGAAGATGGTGCATATCGCCCAGGCGGAAAAATTCTATGAACAGGATTATTACACACCCTCCGAAGAAAGTTTTCAGGTGTTTGATACGAAATTCGGCAAGGTGGGTATCGTGGTATGCTTCGACAGACATTATCCCGAAAGCATCCGCACTTCTGCCCTGAACGGTGCGGAATTGATTATCGTACCTACAGCCAATACGAAGGATGAACCTTCCGAGCTGTTCCAGTGGGAAATGAAGATTCAGGCATTCCAGAGCGTAGTCAATGTGGTGATGTGCAACCGCGTGGGTCTGGAGGATGAAATGGATTTCTCCGGGGAATCCATCGTTTCCGATTACAACGGCAAGACTACTGCCCTGGCCGATGATTCCGAAATGATTCTGTATGCGGAAGTGGATATGGCAGGTGCCACAGAAACAAGAAACAGAAAACCTTATACAAATCTGAGAAGAACAGAATTGTATCAATAAAATGCAGATAAGGCCGCGGGGCAAAGCCCCTCGGTCTTGTTTTTTCGGCGTTTTTCCTGTAAAATAAAGTGTTAGTACAAATTTAAGCAATTATCCTTTATAGAAATGAGGAATCACATATGTATCAAGCAGAAACCATTGACGTTGCCGTGATCGGCGGCGGTCATGCCGGCTGTGAAGCGGCCCTTGCGGCGGCCCGCCTTGGCATGAATACGGTGATGTTTGCCATTTCTTTAGACAGCATCGCCATGATGCCCTGCAACCCTTCTATCGGGGGCAGTTCCAAGGGGCATCTGGTGCGTGAGGTAGACGCTTTGGGCGGCGAAATGGGCAAGGTCATCGACAAAACATACATCCAGACAAAAATGCTGAACACAGGCAAAGGCCCTGCGGTCTATTCCCTGCGGGCCCAGGCCGATAAGATCGCTTATCAGGTGGAAATGAAGCATCGTCTGGAAAACACACCCAACTTAAAAATCAAACAGGCGGAAATCGTGGATATTTTAATGGAAGACGGCAAGGTCAGCGGTGTGGTAACGGCTGCCGGTGCCATTTTCAACTGTAAAGCGGTTGTTCTGTGTATGGGTACCTACATGAAGGCACGCTGCCTGACTGGCGAACATATTACAGAAAGCGGCCCCAACAACCTGATGCCTGCCACAAAGCTGTCTGCGAGACTGATGGAAATGGGCATCGATCTGTTCCGTTTCAAGACAGGCACCCCTGCCAGAATGAACAGAAATTCTCTGGATTTCAGCAAAATGCAGCCCCAGTATGGCGATGAAGATATCGTGCCTTTTTCCTTTGAAAATAAGCCTGAGGATATCGCCAGAGAACAGGCCCTTTGCTGGCTGACCTATACCAATGAAAAAACCCATCAGGTCATCCGTGATAATCTGCATCGTTCTCCCATGTTTGGCGGCGTCATCGAAGGGACAGGCCCCCGTTATTGCCCTTCCATCGAGGACAAAATCGTTCGCTTTGCTGATAAGGAAAGACATCAGCTTTTCGTGGAGCCCGAAGGGGAAAATACGGAAGAAATGTACATTCAGGGCATGAGCTCCTCTCTGCCTGAGGATGTGCAGATCGAAATGTATCGCACCATCCCCGGCTTGGAAAACTGCGAAATCACCCGTTTTGCCTATGCCATCGAATATGACTGCATCGATGCGACACAGCTGAAATTGTCTCTGGAATTCAAGGATTTCCCCGGTCTGTTCAGTGCAGGTCAGTTTAACGGTTCCAGCGGCTATGAAGAAGCGGCGGCCCAGGGGTTGATTGGCGGCATCAATGCGGTGCATTATATTCAGGGGAAAGAACCTCTGATTTTGCAGCGTTCCGATGGCTACATTGGTGTTTTGATTGACGATATCGTAAACAAAGGCACAAGAGAACCCTAC
>NZ_JAFUMA010000013.1 GCF_017483025.1 Anaerotignum sp.
ACGGGTTTCTCTGTACTTTTTTCCAAAACGATCAACCCGCTGCTGACCGCCGCCACCGCCAGTGCTGTGCGGCTGGGCAGGGCGGATTTTTCCAGCATTCCCTTCACATAATCCCGCACGGTGTAATAGCTCATCTGCATGGTCTCCGCGATCTCCTTATTGGAATATCCTTTCGCCACCTCCCGCAGGATCTGCAGTTCCTTTTCCGAAAGGTTTCGGCTTTCCATCTGTCCTACCTTCACCGAAGGCAGATGCTCGGGAAAGATGGCTCTTCCTTCCATCGTCCTATCCAGAACAGAAAGGATAGAGCACTTTGTATCTTCCGTATACCAGAAGCTATCTGCGCCGCTTTTCTCTGCCCGTTCCAGAAAGCTGTACTCAGGCACCTCCGTCATTACCACGATACGGATATGGGAATATTTCCGTCTGCATTCCGCCACCGCCGCAAAGCAGGTACTGCCTTTCCTGTCCACTGCCTCCGCCAGGATCAGATCGACAGGGGTATGACCACAGCATTTCAACGCATCCTCCATGTTAAGTTCCGTACCGATCAGGGTATACCGCCCCGATGTATGAAGGACATTTTCCAGATAAAGCTTATGGATCATCCTGTCTTCTGCCAGCAAAATTCTGTATGTATTCATTGCCGCGCCCCCTTTTTCGTCATGTGACGGGTTCCCCGAAAAGTAGTCTGCCTTAGTTTAATCATAGGGAAATCAACGAGGATTGTACTCACCCAAGGCGGGTGATTTTTGCCTGAAAAGGGGTGATTTTGCTGCTTTCATGGACTTTTCCGCACAAAAAAAGAACCGGTCACCCTTACGGCCAGTTCTTTGCCTCAGTTTTTATCATGCTTCACTTTTTCGATCAGTTCATTCCTTGTGGATACTTCCAGCTTGGAGAATACATTGGATGTGTGGGTCTTTACCGTATTTTCCGAAATGCACAGTGCCTCAGCGATCTCTTTTCTCTTTTTATCCATCAGCAGTTCCCGGAACACGTCTTTTTCTCTGGGGGACAACTGGGCGATTTCAGACCAATGCGCCACCTTCTGTTCCAGATCATCCTCTGCTTTCGTTTCTTCTTTTACGGTATGTGGCTGCACTTTCACCCGTTCTTTCAGTTCTTCATAGTCCTGCAGCATACTGTACAGGCAAAGCAAAAGCAGTTCACTGATGATGTAGGAAACAGAAAGGAATTCAAAATCCCACTGCACCAGCTGCTCTACCAGCCAAAAGGCAATATTCAGAAAAACAACGATCAGCAGCAGCAATGCCTGTTTGGGAGACTCCACCCTCCTTTTCCGAACCGCCCGCAGGATCACCCCAACCATCATGGCGAAATAGGAGAATAGAAATACAAAATATATTTTATGCAGAGAGCCATAAACCTTCTTCAATTTGGCCGCACCATTCACAAATACCAGTGTCACCTCTTTGTAATACCACCCCGTATAACCCGGGCTGGCTGCGATCAGAAAAACCGCCACATTGATACAGATCAGAAGTGCAACCATCCATCTCCTACAAGGATAACGGCAGACGCCAATCATCGTCATCAACATAAAAAACGGCAGAAACACCGATCCCAGATAAGCAATACGGTTTGCCAGCAGGGCTTCTTCCAATGTTTTGGATATGGAAAGAGAAAAATAGCCCGCATTGGCAAGAAATACTGATGTAAACAGCAGCAAAAGCCAAAGCACTTTTTTCTTCACCAGAGCACCATAGCCGATTAGCAGCAATAAGGAAATTCCTGCGATCACGCCATACAGCATCGACATGCTAACGCCTACATCACTCTGCCCACCTTGCGCAGATGCGGCAAAGGTGATGCAGGGAGCAAAAACCAGCAGCAACAGGAAGAAAACAAAACCACCTCTTACCATATTCAATTTTTTACCAGATGATTTCATTTTCTAACCTCACGATACTTTTTTTGACAATTACAATAACATAAGCAGAGCAATAAAGTCAATATATCGGCATTAACAAAATTGACAGCCTTTTACGCCAGCCAAACTGTCCCTTCATTTTGCATGTCGGCACAAGGAAACTGGTAAAAAGAAGGGAATTTGAGCAGTATATCAGCCATAAATTCACGATTTGAAGGTGGTTTCACTATTGAGAAACAAGAGCAGATGTGGTATATTAAAAGTTAGTGTATTAGCGTAAATCAAATAACCCATCCCCCGAAAACATTGAAAAATAAAGGAGATTGAGAAATTATGAAACTTGGTATCGTAGGTCTGCCTAACGTAGGCAAAAGTACCTTATTCAATTCCATGACACTGGGCAAGGCAGAAGCTGCCAACTACCCCTTCTGCACCATCGACCCTAACGTAGGCGTGGTAGCTGTCCCCGATGAACGTCTGGCAAAGCTGACAGAAATGTATGATTCCGCAAAAACAACCCCCGCAGTCATCGAATTCGTTGACATCGCAGGTCTGGTGCGCGGTGCGTCCAAGGGCGAAGGTCTGGGCAACAAATTCCTGAGCCACATCCGCGAAGTTGATGCGATCTGCCACGTTGTTCGCTGCTTTGAAGATACAAACGTAGTACACGTTGACGGTTCCATCGACCCCATCCGTGATATCGAAACCATCAATCTGGAACTGGTATTTTCCGATATCGAAATCCTGGAACGCCGTATCTCCAAAACAGTGAAACTGGCAAAACAGGATAAATCCCTGCAGAGAGAACTGGATATCCTGATGAAGCTGAAAGAAGCACTGGAAGCTGGCAAATCCGCAAGAAGCGTAGAATTTGACGCTCCCGAGGATTATGATTTCGTACAGTCCCTGACACTGCTGACAGCAAAACCCGTTCTGTATGCAGCAAACGTAACAGAAGACGACCTGGCAGACGACGGCGCAAGCAACGAATTCGTAGGCAGAGTAAGAGAATACGCAGCAGCGGAACATAACGAAGTATTCGTTCTGTGCGCAAAGATCGAAGAAGAAATTTCCGATCTGGACGACGAAGATAAAAAAGAATTCCTGGCAGAGCTGGGCGTGGAAACTAGCGGTCTGGACAGACTGATCGCCGCAAGCTACAAACTGCTGGGTCTGATCAGCTACCTGACAGCAGGCCCCCAGGAATCCCGCGCTTGGACGATCACACAGGGTACAAAAGCACCTCAGGCAGCAGGTAAGATCCACTCCGACTTCGAACGCGGCTTCATCCGTGCGGAAGTAGTACATTATGACGACCTGATGCGTCTGGGTTCCTACAACGCAGCGAAAGAACAGGGTCTGGTTCGTTCCGAAGGCAAGGAATATGTGATGAAGGACGGCGACGTAGTTCTGTTCCGTTTCAACGTATAACCCTTGTGGGCGTCGCCCTCAAACTTCCACCAAGGGAGTCACTCCCCTGGAACCCGAATTGCAGAAACACATTCAGTTGCAACGCAACTGCAGGCTGGAGGCGAAGCCGACCCTGCACGTTTCTGCGAAGGAAACGATAAAAACAAAAATAACCCCCTGGGCCTTCGCCCAGAGGGTTTTCTTTTTGCTTATTACAGAGAATTTTTCACTCTATCAAATTCATCCTGAATTTCTTTGGAAGGCTCTGCTGTCGCCAGGCTCACAATAATATTTGCCGCCAGTGCCAACAGGAATGCGGGCAGCAGCTCATAGATAGCAAATACGCCGCCCATAGGCGCGATCACATATTTCCATACGAATACCATCACGCCGCCAACGATCATACTAACCAGAGCGCCCTGCTTGTTGGATCGTTTCCAGAACAGTGCACACAGCACAACGGGGCCAAATACTGCACCAAAGCCAGCCCATGCGAAGGATACGATACGGAATACGGAGCTATCGGGGTTTTTTGCGATAAATGCTGCAATCACAGAGATACCCAGAACGGATGCTCTTGCCAGTGTCATGGATGTTTTCTGAGAAACTTTGATACCGAAGAAACCGGTGATCAGGTTTTCAGAGAAGCTGGAAGATGCCGCCAGCAGCTGAGAGTCTGCTGTGGACATGGTGGATGCCAGGATACCGGAGAGGATGACGCCTGCCATGATGGCTGCCAGTGCGCCATATTTGCTCAGGAAGTCGGAAATGACTACAATAATCGTTTCAGAAGTATTGCCTTCCAGGAAAGGCAGTGCGCCTGCTGCTGTCATAGCGTTACCAACAACGCCGATGAAGATAGCAACACCCATGGCGATGATTACCCATACTGTAGCAATTTTTCTGGAAAGTTTCAGTTTATTCTTATCTTCGATGGCCATAAAGCGAAGCAGGATATGGGGCATACCGAAATAGCCCAGACCCCATGCCAGTGTGGAAGCGATGGTCAGCGCACCATAGGGTGTTGTTGTACCTTCGCCTACTGCATGGCTGGCAGACAGGCTGATATAGTCTACCATGCTGCTTGCATTTGCCGCAACCGCGTCCATGCCGCCGGCAACATGAATACCAAATACCACTACTACTACCAGAGCGATACTCATAACGATACTCTGGATCAGGTCTGTTGTGCTGGCTGCCAGGAAGCCGCCTGTTGCAGTATAGCCTACGATAACGATAGCACTGATGATCATTGCAGGCAGATAATCAATGGCAAAAATGCTGCTGAAAAGCTTGCCGCATGCCGCAAAGCCGCTTGCTGTATAGGGAATGAAGAAAATGATGATAAACAAAGCTGCAATCCCCATCAGCAAATTTTTATCATCTCTGTATCTCAGGGAGAAGAAATCAGGCAGCGTAATGGCATTTACTTCGTGGGTATATGTGCGGATACGCTTTGCCACGATCAGCCAGTTTACGTATGTGCCGATGGCCAGACCAATGGCTGTCCATGCGGGTTCCGCAATACCGGAGATATAAGCCAGACCGGGCAGACCCATCAGAAGCCAGCTGCTCATGTCAGATGCTTCCGCAGACATGGCCGTAACAAAGGGGCCCAGCTTTCTGCCGCCCAGATAGAAGTCGCCAACGTTTTCATTTTTCTTGGAACAATAGATACCAATGCCCAGCATGCCGCCCAGATAAACCAGGATCGTGAGCATAATCAATACTTTTTCAGACATAAAAATTACCCAACCTTTCTTACATAAAAACTAACTTTGGACATCTTACCACACTTTTCAGTAGAATGAAATACAGAACAAAGTTCGAACTAAAAACTATACGATAAAAATAAAAAACAGCCGAAAATATTGAAATATCAATATTTTTCGACTGTACGTTTTTTAGAACTCAATTTTGTTCAAAAAATATTCTTTAAAATTTGTTTTCTAATAAAGCTTTTTTCACCCGAAAACTGCCCAGGAAAACGGGCATCATATTCCTTGCATATTGGCAAAGGGAGTAGTCCCCATTGCTGATGCACCAGTCATAGATCAAGGCTCTTTCACAAAGGGCATAGGCTTTTACGATCTCATTGACGGACATATCTTCCCTGAGTTCCCCCTTCTTCTGCCCCTCGGAAACGATCTGTCGTAACAATTTATAATACACACGATTGTGGTCAAGTAGGTGTTTTTCCCCCGCCGTCACCAGCTGAGAGGAATACATCCTTGCCACCAGATCCAGAGATACGCTGTTGTCGATCATCAGGAACAGTTCCTGATTCAGATACATCAGCTGGTCGAAGCTATCCATATCCTTATCCAGCGTAGGGATCAGCTCCTGATATTTGTCATCAAAAAGGTCGGAAAGGGAACTCAAAAGGGCATCCTTGCCGCTGAAATAATGGTAAAAAGAGCCCTTGGAGGTACCGGATTCTTCCACGATCTCTTCCACCGTGGTGTCATCGTAGCCGTTTTCATAAAACAGCTTCCATGCCGCCGAAACGATACGGCTCTTGGTGTTTCGGGTATTCTTTTTCGCCAAGGCGCTCTCCTCCTCTTAGATTTTTTTCCATTTCAAATTGATCAGGTCATGTTCCCGGATGGCTTTTACCAGGCGGTCGCTGAAATCCTCCGCCAGAATGTCTCTTTCATCCAGCATTTCCAGTCCCAGTTCCTTGCAGCGCATATATGTACCTGTGTTTTCCAGTTTTTCCTTGCTGTATGTGGCGATGAGCCCCTTGGAAAACCAGCCGCCCAGCCGTTTCTTGCCGATGAGCAATTCATTCAGGGCAGCCGTATCCGCTTCTCTGAGCTTGCAGGAAATGAATACGGGCAGGGAATCATCCATCAGCACCACGTCGATCTCATTGCCGCCCATTTTTGTGCCGTCGTAAACATTCCAGTCGATCATGGTGCCCAGTTTCACATCCTCGAACACGCCGCTGCTGGCCGCCGCCACGTAAACGTGCAGCTCCAGCCAAACGCCATAGCTGATGCAATACTGCTTATCTTCCATGGAACAGAAACGGAAACTGATCCATGTTTTATCCATTTTCAGATTTTCAATAAATCCCCTTCTCTGAAATTCCTTCAAAATCTCATCATTGGGGGCAACGGGTCTGCCGTTTTTCATCTGGATATTCCTGCGGCTTTCCAGCTGTAGTTCATGGGGCAGCCCCCGGGATGCCACCGTCTGCAGCCAGCTGCAGGTGTTCTTCCATTCCTTCAGATGACGGAACAGATACTGGGCCATTCGTTTGATATCCTCATACCGTTCCGGCTGGGGCGGTCTGTGGGATTCCCCCATCAGGCAGGCGCCCTTGCCGTCCAGAAAATTTTCCAGCGTCAGCGTTGCCGTATCTGCCACTTTTTCCTCTGTTTCAATGTCGGTGATGCAGCGCTTGATCAGGTCTGTATGAACCATCCGCATCCCTGTTTCCATGCCCGCCTTATAGCCGGCGATCATCATCAGTTCACTACCGCCTGTCAGTTCCAGTGTACAGTTTTCCGCACCATAGCGATCCACCACACGGCGGGTGGCTACCCGCAGTTTTTCCACGGAGCTGATATCCACAGGGATATGCTCCACCTTGATCTGGGGCATGCTTTTTTCAAAGCAGGTGACCAAAGAACGGAACACGTTCATATCAACCATGCCCTTATCATAGAGATAGACGACCTTATCGGGTTTTAATGTCAAAGGCGCTACGATATTTTTCAGGACATCCTTGTCATAATATTCGATCAAAACCTTCATGGGATCTCTCCCCTTTCAGCTTATTCTTCTACGATCGTTTCTTCTTCGAATTTCACTTCTTCTTTGGGTTCGTTGTTTTTGTTTCTGCCAGAGAAAACGGAACCAAAGTTCAGCTTATTCACTACGCCGGGAGCCATGTCGATCAGTTTTGTGATGGCATCCTGATTCTTCACGTTGATCAGCTGTGTGCCATTGGGCGTAATGGCCAGAATTGCAGAAGGTGTGATCTTCGCGCCTACGCCGCCGGCAGCGTTTGTGCTTTCCTTTGCGCCTACGCCTGCGCCCACTGCCACTTCGATCAGGGGCAGCAATGTCAGCTCGCCCACCACGATGGCTTCACCCACTACTGTTTTTGTGGAAACCAGATCGTCTACTTTATCAAATAATACATTTACAGCTTCATTAAAATCCTTGCTCATGCCTTTTCACCATTTCCTTTCGTGTCTTCTGCAGCCTCTTTATCTTTATTTTTCAGGAATTTGATCATTTTCCAAATTGCTTTGCGCACAGGCTTTGTCAGTACAAAAGCCAGCACCGCCCATACCAGTTTGCCCAGCACGATCTTTCCTTTTACTCTTACCTCAATATCCTCCGCCGTGGCTTTGGTGAAATCCCCTTTGATCTGGATATCGTTACCAAATTTTGCTGTCAGTATCCCCGCCAGCGCCAGCACATAGCCTGTGGTGGTGGGGTCGCCTGTGCCTACCGTTGCTTTGAGAAACAGATTCCCGGGTAAGATACCCTTCATCAGCCGTTTCAGCAGCTTGCCCAAGGCTTTGAAAATGCCTTTTTTATCCTCGATGCTCCAAAGTTCTTTCACAATGGGGGGAATCTTGCCTTTCTTTTCTTCTACGGCTTCTTCCCCAGAGAAAAACACATCATCCTCTTCCAGTTCCAGCTGGATAT
>NZ_JAFUMA010000111.1 GCF_017483025.1 Anaerotignum sp.
CACCACAACTTCAAACCTTTCTGCGGCATTTAGCTCTATGGGCTATCGTGTGCTGCAGGTGGGGTGTGATCCAAAGGCAGATTCTACAAAAAATCTGGCAGGGTATCAGATCCCTTCCGTATTGGATCAGCTGAGAAGCAACGCAGATGAAGTAGAAAGGGAAGATATCGTTTTCCCTGGCTATGATAAGACCTTCTGCGTAGAGGCAGGGGGCCCTACGCCTGGCATTGGCTGTGCGGGCAGAGGCATCATCACAGCCTTTGAAAAAATGGAAGAGCTGGGGGTTTATGAAACCTACGAGCCGGATATCGTATTTTATGATGTATTGGGCGACGTTGTTTGCGGCGGCTTTGCCATGCCCATTCGCGGCGGCTACGCAGATTATGTGTTTATCGTGACTTCCGGGGAAATGATGTCCCTTTACGCAGCCACTAACATCGCCTCTGCCATCAAAAACTTTGGCAACCGCAACTATGCAAAACTGGGCGGTATTATTTTGAATGAAAAGAATGTTGAAAATGAACGGGAGCTTACAGAAAAAATGGCACAGGAAATTGGCAGTGAGATCATCGCATCTGTTCCCAGAAGTGGAATGGTGCAGAAGGCGGAAGCACTGACAAAAACTGTGGTGGAAGCCTTCCCCGATTCTGATATGGCAGAATGCTACAGAGACCTGGCAAGAAAGATTCTGGAGGTGTGTGAGAAAGATGCATAAGAGCTGTTTTGAAAAGGCACTGCAGTACACTTCTCCTGCTCATGGCAGCTGGGGGATGGTGCGCATCGGCATGTCCGTGCCGGAAAGCTTTCAGATCTTTTTTGCGCCGGCAGCCTGCGGTCGTCATGGTGCCATCAGTGCAGTAATGCACGGATACCGTGACAGACTGGCTTATTATTTTCTGGAGGAAAAAGATATCATATCCGGTGGCTATGAAGCACAGATCTTCGATGCCGTGGAAATGGTGCTGAAAAGAGTGAAGAAAAAACCAAAAGCAATGCTTTTGTTCGTAACATGTATTGACGATCTGCTGGGTACAGACCTTGAGGCGTTGACGCTGGATCTGAACAACAGATTTGAAGGGGTGGATTTTACCTTCTGTCATATGGACCCTATCAGAAATGACAGCAAACTGCCTCCTGCCCAGAATATCCATCAGCAGATGTATCGTCTGCTGAAAAAGAAAGAAATGCAGAAAAACAGTGTCAACTGCATCGGCAATCTGATGCCTGTCAATGCAGATTGTGAATTGTACGCTGTTTTGAAGCATATGGGCATCGACAAGGTAAATCATATTCTGCAAAGTGAAAATTATGAAGGCTTTCAGGAAATGGCAGCGGCTCGCTGCAATCTGATGATTGCGCCCACCGGCGCAGCGGCTGTGAAGCAAATGAAACAGGATCTGAAGATCCCCTTTGCCGATCTTTGTGTAAGCTATGATCTGGATATTATTAAAAAGCAGTATGAAACACTGCAGCAGATGTTTGAGGAGGATATTTCTGCAGAAGATGCAGAAACCATCGCTTTTATCCTTTCTTCTGCCCGCAAAGAAGCGGAAGAAGAAATCAGAAAAACAAAAGAACTGTTGGGAAATATCCCCATCTATATCGATATGTCTGCAGTGATACGTCCCTATGAGCTGGCAAGGTTCCTACATAGACAGGGCTTTGCCATCGAGGGTATCTTTGCAGAGAAACCTGCAGATGCACAGGAAGAAGCATTGAACCAGCTTCTGGA
>NZ_JAFUMA010000112.1 GCF_017483025.1 Anaerotignum sp.
CACTTCCCCCGTGGCGTCTACCACTGTGTAAATGCCCCTGCCTTCCAGCAGGTCTAAAATCTTTTCATAAAAATCCCTGGGCAAAGATGGAGGCACGCTGCCGGAAATAATGAGCATATCCCCCTTCTGCAGGGTATTGATCTTTTCGAAAAGCTGCTCCATGGCAGCCTGATCCACCGCAGGGCCACCGCCGTTGATCTCGCTTTCCTCCTGCCCTTTCAGCTTCACATTGATGCGAGTAAAGCCTTTCGCCAGACGCACGAAGTCCGTCTTGCATCCCTGCTCCTTCAGGTCTGCATCAATAAAATCCCCCGTGAAGCCCGCCAGAAAGCCCAGGGCGCGGTTATTTACCCCCAGATTCTGCAGGATGATGGCGACATTGATGCCTTTCCCACCGGAAAAGACCGCCTCTCCCGTGGCACGATTCACCATTCCCGGGCGAAATTCATCCATCTGCACCACATAATCCACCGAAGGATTCACTGTCAGTGTGTAAATCAAATCCATCCCTCCGTTTCGTAAATTGAATTTAGTATATCCCGTTTTTTCGGGAATATCAAGAAAGGCTCAGGGTAAATGCCCCAAGCCTTTGTTTGGTTATTTTTATCTGTTGTCAACGATAGTCACTGTAGAGGTTGCGCCGTCCCAGCCCACGTCATAGCCGAAAGCTTCCGCCAGATAACGGGCGGGAGCGTAGGTTCTGCCGTCTTTCACCACAGGAACCGTATCCATGTAGTCTTCAGCAGAATCTGCTTCTACTTTATCATTTTCATAAAATGCATCAAATGTAGCAACTACTCTTTCTTCGCCCATAGTGAAATATACATTTTCAACGACCTTCACAAGTCCCTCTTTTGTAATATTATGGGCAGATTCAAAGTCAAAGTAATCAAAGAAAAAATCCAAAGGAAGTTCCGCACCAAAAATCGCCATCTGCTGTTCCTGTATCCAGCCCACCTGCAAGCCCATAGCATCAGCAATGGGTCTTAAGGGAACCATCGTTCTGCCATTTTCATCCACAAAAGGCTTTGCATCCGTGAAAACGACAGGTTTGCCGTTTACAGTCACCTTCGTTTCCGCCGCAAAAGCCGTGCTGAAACAGCCCAGCGTCATAATGCCTGTTAAAATCAATGCCGCTAATTTTTTCATAGGAAAGCCTCCTTTTTATAGACATTTGTCCTCATCCTCGATACAATCATTGTAGCAAACAATGCTTTCATTTGCAAGAGATGCCCTTCAGCATCTCCAAGTTTCTACATTGCAAAAATAAAAAAGGAGCAGTTTTATGAAAATCGAACAATTTGTTATGGCATATCGCGTGGAACAGGATCGTCTGCGCGCTATGCTGCCGGAAGGTTTTATATCTCTCAGACCTGTGCTCCGCATCAATACAGAGATCCGCACAGAGAAACAGAAAACTGTGTATTTGGAATTGAATACACCTGTAGAAGGCTTTGGCAAACGTGGTTGGCTGAATATCGCTCACTGGGACAGCCTTTCCTATGAAAAAAACGGAACCTCCACCACCTTCCGTAGTTCTTTTCTTGATATCACATACACAGGCCTCGGCACTATTGGCGGCTGCCCCGCGGAAAAGGATAACGATGGCTGTTTTTTTGGAGATGATTTTGTCCCCGCAGAAAAAATTGAACAGAATAAAGAATACTGCAATTGCAAATTCCAATGGAAATTTGCCGAAACCGATGCCCACGGTGTCAGTACCGATGGAAAATCCATTCCTGCCATTCCCGCAGAACAACAGCATGTGTATGAAAAACAGGAACTTACTCCCGAAAATGCTGCAGCCATTCCCTGTGAACAAGTTTTAGGCGCATATGCCGTAACATTTGAGCGGAAATAAATAACAAAAGCCGAGGCAAATTTCATTGCTTCGGCTTTCTTTTTTGCTTTTATCAGAGTATTCGCTGCCATTTGGCAGCTTTGCCCCCTTCGGGGCGGCTTACATCTGTTTCCGCACTGTTTTATATTCATCCTCCAGGCGATAGTAGGGGCATCCACCATTGAAAGAATCCGTCAGGAATTTTTCCATTTCGTCCTCATCCAGATTCACTTCACAGTAATATTCTTCAAATTCTTCGTCATATCCAAAATACATACAGGTCTCACAATTAGACTGCATCGTATCACCTCTTCCTGCATATTATTATATCGCTTTTCCTTTCATGGCGCAACGCTTTGCGTTGTTGCTGGCAGTTGGCATCGCCAACTATTTTGCAAAAAAAGAAGCTCTTCCGTTTCCAGAAGAGCTTTTTCATGATCCGTGCGGGATTCGAACCCGCGTTACCGCCGTGAAAGGGCGGTGTCTTAACCCCTTGACCAACGGACCAGGATTACCAGAGTTTTCTCTGGTAAAAAAAAGTGGAAGTTACAGGGCTCGAACCTGTGACCCTCTGCTTGTAAGGCAGATGCTCTCCCAGCTGAGCTAAACTTCCACAAAACGACTCAGATGGGGCTCGAACCCACGACCTCCGGCGTGACAGGCCGGCGCTCTAACCAACTGAGCTACTGAGCCATATAAGACTATGAGTCGTTTTTTAAAAAATGGCAGGGGCAGAAGGATTCGAACCCTCGACATTTGGTTTTGGATAACAACGCTCTACCAGCTGAACTATACCACTGTATAACGGCCTCCCACTTAGTAGGATTACACATTCAAAACTGAACACAAGTTTCAAATTTAAATCGAA
>NZ_JAFUMA010000014.1 GCF_017483025.1 Anaerotignum sp.
GTCTGTATTCCACCTGTCTCAGGCGTTTGTGTACATTCTTCGCCGCCTGCCCGATGGTCTGTGTAAATAACTCATAAGTCATAAAATGAGAGCAGGAGCATGTGGCAAGGAATCCGCCGTCCTTCAGCAGCTTCATGGCACGCAGATTGATCTCTCTGTAACCTTTTACCGCATTCTTCACGGAATTTCTGGATTTTGTAAAGGCGGGAGGGTCAAGGATGATCACATCGAATTTTCTGCCTTCCGCTTCCAGGCGGGGCAGCAGCTCGAATACATCCTCGCACTGGAATTTCACCACATCCTGCAGGCCGTTCAGGTGAGCATTTTCCGTCGCCTGATCCACCGCCAGCTGAGATGCGTCGATGCCCAGTACGCTTTTCGCACCGGCAATACCTGCATTCAGGGCAAAAGAACCTGTGTGGGTGAAGCAATCCAGAACATCCATGCCCTGACAGATTTTGTGGATGGAAAGGCGGTTGTATTTCTGATCCAGGAAGAAACCTGTTTTCTGACCGTCTTCCACATCAACGATGTATTTTACGCCATTTTCCACGATCTGCACCTTTGTGTCGAAAGGCTCGCTGAGGAAACCCTTCCAGGGGAGCATGCCTTCCTGTTTGCGCACCTTGGCGTCACTTCTTTCATATACACCACGGATGGAAACACCGTCCTTTTCCATAGCTTCCATCAGCAGACGGATAATATCTTCCTTCATGCGGTCGATGCCCAGCGCCAGAGACTGCACCACCAGCACATCGGAAAACTTATCCACCACCAGACCGGGCAGGAAATCCGCTTCGCCGAAAATCACACGGCAGGAAGAAGTATCCACCGTTCTCTTACGGTAGTTCCACGCCGCTTCCACGCGGGCGCGCAGGAAATCCTCATCGATGACAGCGTCTTTATTTCTGCTCATCATACGGATGGTGATTTTGGAATTATTGTTATAAAAGCCCGTCCCCATGGGATAGCCGTCAAAATCCTGTACGGAAATCAGCTCGCCGTTCACCGCATCATCGGTAACGGAAGCGATCTCGTTGTCGAATACCCAAAGACCGCCGGCTTTTAACATGCGGCCTTCGCCTTTTTTCAATGTTGCAATAGGTAACATAATTTCTCCTTCCTCTTTTAGCGCCGCAGGCAAATAAAGACCGTGGGGCTCTGCCCCACCTCCCCGCAAGGGCATTTAGGGGTGTTTTGCATAGCAAAACAGGGGGTATTTGCGATAGAAATACCCCCTGTAAAAGTGTCCATATAATTCTCGATCATCGCTGTGCCTTATTCGTAATCCTCGCTTCGCTCGGCTTACGCATGAGGGCGTTCGCCCTATAAATCCTTAGTGTTTGCCCGATGTGAATACATTCCCATCGTTCAAACCCTCACGGATTTGCACAGCTCATTGATTATCACATTGCGTAGTTATTGAAGTAGTTCTGAACCAGAACGATAGGTGTACCCTTATCGCCGGAGCCGCTTGTCAGGTCGCACAGGGAACCGATCAGGTCTGTCAGACGGCGGGGTGTTGTGCCTTCGGAAGCCATGTTGCCTTTCAGGTCAGCTTCTTTTGCTTTGATAGCATCTTTGATGGCGTCAGCCAGAGCTTCGCCGCTCAGATCAGCAAAATCGTTATCTGCCAGATATTTCAGTTTCAGTTCGTTGGGCAGACCAATCAGACCGTCTGTGTAGCCAGCGCCAACAACGGGGTCAGCCAGTTCCCAGATCTTGCCAACGGGATCTTTGAATGCGCCGTCGCCATAGATCATAGCTTCTACTTTTACGCCTGTACGAGCGATGATTTCTTTCTGGATGTTTTCAGCAACTTCCTGTGCGTTCTTAGGGAACAGTTTTACAGTGTTTTCTGTTGCTTTATTGGAACCCAGCAGGCCGTATTCAGCGTTGTAGCCGCTGCCGTTTACGGGTGCGTTCAGGATTTCTGCCAGTGTCAGAACCTTTTCGCCGCCCTTAGCCAGGATACGACGTTTGGATCTTTCTCTGTTGTGGATGTCGCAGCACAGAACGTTCTTTGTGAATTTTACGATCGCTTCGGGATGGTTTGCGAATACGATTTCAGCTTCTGCGCCTTCTTCTTCGATCAGGCCTTTGTAGTATTCTACATAGTCAACGCCTGTGAAGGGGTGTTTGATGTAGCCGAATGCTTTGCGGTAGTCTTCCAGAGACAGTACGTCTGTGTAAGGGTTTACGCCGCTGTCATCCAGTACGTCCATATCAAACAGGTGGTTACCAACTTCGTCGGAAGGATAGCTCAGCATCAGAACTACTTTCTTCGCGCCTTTTGCAATGCCTCTCAGGCAGATTGCGAAACGGTTTCTGCTGAGGATGGGGAATACAACACCAACAGTTTCACCGCCCAGTTTTGCTTTTACGTCTGCAGCGATATCTTCTGTGGAAGCATAGTTACCGTCTGCACGGGCAACAACTGCTTCTGTAACGCAAACTACGTCTCTTTCCTGCAGCTTGAAGCCGTCCTGTTCTGCTGCTGCCAGAACGGAATCTGCTACGATTTTAACGATATCATCGCCTTCGCGGATGATGGGTGCTTTAATACCTCTGGAAATTGTGCCTGCCATAGTGTAAAACCTCCTGATATATACAATTTTTGCATAAAAAAATCCCGCATTGCGGGATCGATGGCAAATTTCTAAGTCATTGTGTGATGAAATTCCTTTCGATCACCGACGCAATTATTTTACCAAGAAAACCGCGCCTTTGTCAATAATATCCCGCGCGTACTCCATAAAAATATCTTATATCTTTCATAATATTATGCTCAAATTTCAAAACAATCCGAACATTCCACGCTGAAAAAAGCGAGGGCGGGAACGCACCCGCCCGCAGTGCTTAAAAATTCTTATTTATCGTCCATTTTTACTGCTGTTTCCAGAGCGACTTCCATCATCTGTGTGAATGTGTTCTGGCGTTCTTCTGCTGTTGTCACTTCGCCTGTTACCAGATGGTCGGAAATAGTTACGATGGCCAGGGCGCGTTTGCCCAGTCTTGCCGCTTCCAGATACAGTGCTGTGGATTCCATTTCAACTGCCATTGTGCCCATTTTTGCCCATTCGATGGATTCAGCCATGCCGCCTTCGTTATAGAAAGCATCGGAGCAGAGCAGATTGCCGACTTTCATATCGATGCCCATTTCCTTTGCAGATTCTACTGCTGTGGAAAGCAGTGTGTAGTCTGCTGTGGGTGCCAGTGTGCCGGGCATATGGTACTGAGAAGCATAGTTGGATGTTGTGTTGGAGCCGATACCAGCTACGATGTCACGCAGTTTCAGTTTTTCTGTGATGGCGCCTGCGGAACCAACACGGATGATATTTTCCACGCCATAGAATGCGAACAGTTCATGGCTGTAGATGCCGATGGAAGGGCAGCCCATGCCGCTGGCCATAACGGAAACTTTTTTGCCTTTGTATGTGCCTGTATAACCCAGGATGCCGCGCACGCTGTTTACCTGCACGGGGTCTGTCAGGAATGTTTCAGCGATGAATTTTGCGCGCAGAGGGTCGCCGGGCATCAGTACGGTTTTTGCGAAATCGTTGTCTTTTGCGTTGATATGAGGTGTTGCCATAATGTTTGCCTCCTTATATAAAGAAAA
>NZ_JAFUMA010000113.1 GCF_017483025.1 Anaerotignum sp.
AGGATTGAAAGCACCCAGAACGATAGCTTTGAAAGCTGCGGGGATGTATGCACCATTGATGATGCAGATGATCAGACAACCTGCAATATACAGACCAGCCATGAAGGGGATCAGTTTTTCACAAACTTTGGAGATGGACTGTACGCCGCCCAGGATTACCAGACCTGTCAGAATCATCAGAACAACAGCTGTGATCATTTTAGGAACGCCGAATGTGCCCAGGCAGGATTCAGCGATGGAGTTACCCTGTACCATGTTACCCAGACCGAAGCCTGCGAAACCTGTGAAGATTGCGAACAGAACGCCCAGCCATTTCTGACCCAGACCTCTTTCCAGAGCATACATAGGGCCACCGATGAAGGAGCCGTCTTTTGCTCTTACACGGAATTTAACAGCCAGCAGACCTTCGGAGTATTTTGTTGCCATACCCAGCAGACCTGTCATCCACATCCAGAATACAGCACCAGGACCACCTGTACCGATCGCTGTAGCTACACCTACGATGTTACCTGTACCGATTGTAGCAGCCAGAGCTGTTGCCAGAGCTGCGAAACCGCCGATATCACCAGATGCTTCTTTATCGGGTGTTACAGACAGTTTAATCGCTGTAAATGTTTTTCTCTGAATTACTTTTGTTCTGATTGTCAGGTAGCAGTGTGTACCAACCAGCAGAACCAGCATGATGGGACCCCACAGGATACCATTCGCTGCAGTTACAAAATTGTTAAAAGCTTCCATTTTTAAAATTCCCTCCCTTAGAGAATAAGTGAAATAATTCCCTGTATCAGCATTTTGCCAGGCCGCGGTTCCTGTTTCGCTAAAATACTCATACAACATTCCATTGGAACTATTAACCATAATATCCAAAAAAAGGAAATAAATCAAGAAAAAATTAAAAAAATTTCAAAAAATTTTCATTTCTTCCTGTTTTTTCTATAATTTATTTTGAACAAAACCTCAAATAGCGAACCTTTTTTTGTCCATTTTGTCATTTTGTTTTATTGCATTCTTTCTTTTATTTCCAATAGATAAAACATCATAATTCTATTCAGAAGAAATTTATTTCTAAAGCTTTTCAATGATTCACAAAAAAGAAGAAGCCCCAGCATTGGGGCTTCTTCATCATTTCATCTTCGGGTTATTAATTAAATATTGTTTTCAGTTCATTCCTCAATTATTTGTCAACAGAAGGAGCTTCGTCGTCCATCCACTTCATCAGACCGCCCATTTCAGCGTCTTTATCCCAAACATATTTCTTTGTTTCGGAAGCGATGACACCACTCAGACCCAGCAGAGCAATCAGGTTGGGGAATGCCATACATGCGTTCAGTGTGTCGGCTACGTTCCAAACGATTTCCAGAGCAGCTACACAACCAACGAATACTACGATTGTCCAAGCAACACGGAAAGGTTTGATTGCCTTAACGCCTACCAGGTAAACCCATGCACGTTCGCCGTAGTAAGACCAACCCAGGATTGTGGACCATGCGAATGTGATCAGACCGATTGTCAGAACGATAGGACCAACTACAGGGATTGTACCGAAGGCACCGGATGTCAGGTTAGCACCAACCAGACCGTCCATACCAACGGGGTCTTTAACGATACAGGATACCAGAACCAGACCAGTCATCAGACATACAACGATTGTATCCCAGAATACGCCGGACATGGAGATCAGAGCCTGTCTTGCAGGGTTTCTTGTTGCTGCAGCAGCATCGACGATGGGAGCGGAACCCAGACCAGATTCATTTGTGAACAGACCACGAGCTACGCCGTAACGGATACACTGCATAATTGTGATACCAACAAAGCCGCCGCCTGCAGCTGCAGGATTGAATGCGGATTTAATAATCAGTGCAAATGTTGTAGGGATATACTGTGCGTTGATTACCAGAATGATCAAGCAGCCCAGGATATAGCAACCAGCCATCAGGGGAACCAGTTTTTCACAAACTTTGGAGATGGAGTTTACGCCGCCCAGGATTACCAGACCTGTCAGGATACACAGAACAGCACCTGTTGCTACTTTAGGAATACCAAATGTGTTCAGAACAGATTCAGCGATGGAGTTACCCTGTGTCATGTTACCGATACCGAAACATGCGATCGCTGTAAACAGTGCGAACAGAACGCCCAGCCATTTCTGACCTAAACCTCTTTCCAGTGCGTACATGGGACCACCGATGAAGGAACCGTCTTTTGCTCTTACACGGTATTTAACAGCCAGGATAGCTTCGCCGTATTTTGTAGCCATACCGAACAGACCTGTCATCCAAACCCAGAATACTGCACCAGGGCCGCCCAGACCAACCGCTGTAGCAACACCTACGATGTTACCAGTACCGATTGTGGCAGCCAGAGCTGTTGCAAGGGCACCGAAGCCAGATACGTCACCAGATGCTTCGGAGTCAGGAGTAACGGAAAGTTTGATACCTGTAAAGGTTTTTCTCTGAATGATACCAGTTCTCAGTGTCAGATATACGTGAGTACCTACCAGCAGAACCAGCATAACAGGACCCCATACAAAACCGTTAATTGTACTTACAAAGTTGTTAAAAGCTTCCATACATTTCCCTCCCTCTTAAAAAAAAGATGAAATAATTGCGTGCATCAGTATCTTATCAGACCGCGGTTTCTGTTTTCCAAAAATACTCATACATCATTCCACTTGGAACACACCTACATAATACATAAAAATTACCAATCTGGCAAGCACTTTTTGAAAATTCTTGAAAGAATTTACATTTTTGCCACATCTTTTTGTATGACATAACCACTTTTTTCCTTGATATCTCAATGTTTTTATGCATTTCGCCACCCTCCAAAAAGACATTTGTCCGTTAAGAAAGTGTGAATTAAATTTTTTCACTCATTGAACAAAAATGCAACAACCCCAAAATATCGGCATTTTTCGGGTTTTCTATCGTTCATTCACTGAATTTCATATCATCCGGCTATTGTTAATTTGCACAAAATATTAACGAAATCTTAACGCCCCATCAAAAAAGAAAGAGCCTCTCTCGAGACTCTTTCTTTTTTTGCTTTTATTTATCTACCACAGGCGCTTCATCTTCCATCCACTGATCCAGACCGCCTTCTGTCCAGACATATTTTTTCGTTTCAGAAGCAACCACACCGCTCAACCCCAGCAGAGCGATCAGGTTAGGGAATGCCATGCAGGCATTCAGGGTATCTGCCACGTTCCAAACCACTTCCAGTGTGGCCGCACAGCCAACGAATACTACCAATGTCCAGGCAACGCGGAAAGGTTTGATGGATTTTGTGCCGCAAAGATATACCCATGCACGCTCGCCGTAATAAGACCAGCCCAGGATCGTAGACCAAGCAAAAGTGATCAAACCGATGGTCAATACGATAGGCCCTACGGTAGGGATCGTACCAAAGGCTGCAGAAGTCAGTTCCGCACCAATCAGGCCATCCATGCCAACAGGGTCTCTCAGCATAGTGGAAACCAGCACCAACCCTGTCATCAGGCATACAACGATGGTATCCCAGAATACGCCGGACATGGAGATCAAACCCTGACGGGAAGGGTTTCTTGTAGCTGCCGCCGCGTCTACGATAGGTGCAGAACCCAGCCCGGATTCATTCGTAAACAGCCCGCGGGCAACCCCGTAACGGATACAGGTCAAAATGGTAACGCCTACAAAGCCTCCCCCTGCTGCAGAGGGATTAAATGCACTTCTCAGAATCAGGGAAAAAGTATCCGGGATGTACCTGGCATTGATGATCAGAATGATCAAGCATCCTAAAATGTAAAAACCAGCCATGAAGGGAACCAGTTTTTCACAGACTTTCGCAATAGACTGCACGCCGCCCAGAATACAAAGCCCGGTAATGACTGTCAGGATCACACCCGTGATGGTTTTAGAGATACCAAAGGTATTCTGAACAGATTCCGCAATAGAATTGCCCTGCGTCATATTGCCGATCCCAAAGCAGGCGATGGCTGTGAAAACAGCAAACAGAATGCCCAGCCATTTTTGCCCCATACCACGTTCCAGCGCGTACATAGGGCCGCCAATGAAGGAACCATCCTTCGCCTTTACTCTGTATTTGATAGACAGAACTGCTTCGCTGTATTTTGTTGCCATGCCAAACAGACCTGTCAGCCATACCCATAAAACAGCCCCCGGGCCGCCGATACCAACCGCTGTGGCAACCCCTACAATATTCCCTGTGCCGATGGTGGCCGCCATGGCCGTCGCCAGAGCACCAAAGCCGGAAACATCGCCTGTGGCTTCTTTATCCGGCGTAACAGAAAGTTTGATGGCACGGAACACTTTCCGCTGGATAAAACCGGTGCGAATCGTCAGGAACACATGGGTGCCAACCAGCAGACACAGCATCACAGGACCCCATACAAAGCCGTTAATGGTACTTACAAAGTTGTTGAATGCTTCCATCGTTTTCCCTCCTCTTTCGAAAAATATAAAAATGAAATGATTGCAGCCGAAGGGCTTTCAGTCCGCGGTACTGCCAGCGCTTCGATATCGTTTCATTTGGAATTTATTCTTTTTCGGCAGAAAATATGTCGGCTTTGTGCATCAAGAAATTGTTTATATTAAAAAAACAGCCTGATCTTTCAGGCCGTTTCTGCTTCTTTCGTTTTCTCTTCTAAAATTGTTTCGATATTCTCACTCTCCACTTCTTCCCGAGGTCCTCTCATCATTCGTAAAGCAGCATACAGGATAACGATTGCCATAGCAATCTGAGGTACGCTGCGGCTCAGGCTCCAGAAAATTTCAGGCATATAAACGATAGAGCCCAACAGTCTGATCCCCTCCTGCCACAAAGCAGAAAGCCCGATCAGCAGCAGGATAACAGCGAAAAAACGTCGATGCTTTTCCGTAAATTTCCAGTCCTTCCCCCATTCCACATAGTCCTCAAAGAAAAATCTGTCTTCCACTTCCGCAAATTCCTCTTCTGTCATCCGACGCAAATTGTGGGTATGGAAAAAGCTGTAGCACCATACGATGGGACACATAATCAGTATCAGCTCTTCCCATCCCGTCCACATCGCCAGCGCCGCTGTGCCGAAAAACAACCCCATCAGGCCGATGCCCTGCTGATACAGTCCAAAGTACATCTCCCCCGCCCCGGGGCAGCAGGAAAATACCACCGTAAAAAAGCGATTCTTTTGATTTGTCATAATGATTCCTCCTTTGTGTGAAAACTTTTCCTGTCAGTATCATAGCAAAAGAGTTTTAGTGTTTTTTTCAGCGTTTTTTAAGATTTTATAAAGATTAAAAAAGAGCCCATACAGGCTCTTTTTTGAATCATTCTTCTGTTGTTTCTTCGATTGCTTCTGCTTTCTCGCCTCCGGGCAGGAATTTTTCGATCTCCGCCCACAGTTCATCCACACCGGTTTTCTTTTCGCCGGAGAAAGGAATCAGCACATCGCCGGGCTGCAGCTTCAGCGTCTTTTTAATGATGGAAAGCTGCTTCTGGATCTGGCTGCGGTTGATCTTATCGGATTTCGTCGCCGCAATGATGATATCGAAGCCAAAGTGCTTCAGCCATTCATACATCATGATATCGTTCTTGCCGGGTTCGTGGCGGATATCGATCAGCAGGATGATGGCACGCAGTTCTTCCCTTCTGCGCAGATAATCTTCCATCATCTGGCCCCATTTTGCCACTTCAGACTTAGGCACCTTCGCATAGCCGTAGCCGGGCAGATCGACCACATACATCATATCATTCACACCATAGAAATTGATTGTGCGGGTCTTGCCGGGCTGGGAACTGGTTCTTGCCAGGGCTTTTCTGCCCAGAAGTGCGTTGATGAGGGTAGATTTGCCTACGTTGGATTTGCCTGCAAAAGCGATCTCAGGCTTGCCATCCATAGGGTAATGGGAAAAATTTGTCCCGATATATTTCAGGTCGCTCTGTGTTACTTTCATACGCTTTCTCCCTTCGCCAGTGCTGCTTGCAGCATATCTTCCATCGTTTCTGCCAGAACGAATTCCAGACCTTCCTTAATCTCATCGGGAATGTCGTTCAGGTCTTTTTCATTTTCCTTCGGCAGGCAAACTGTTTTGATACCGACTTTTTTCGCCGCCAGCACTTTTTCCTGCAGGCCACCGATAGGCAATACTCTGCCGCGGATAGTAATTTCCCCAGTCATGGCAACGTCGTTACGCACCTTTTTCCCTGTCAAGGCGGAAATCATGGCTGTAGCCATGGTCACACCGGCAGAAGGGCCATCCTTAGGTGTTGCACCTTCGGGGATATGGATATGTATATCCTGTTTTTTATAAAAATCAGGCTCCAGCTTGAATTTTTCACTCTGCGAGCGAATATAGCTGATAGCCGCCTCTGCAGATTCCTGCATTACCTTGCCCAGATTGCCTGTTACCTTGAATTTGCCGTCGCCGGGCATACAGTTCACTTCCACGGAAAGGGTCGTACCGCCCACTCTTGTCCATGCCAGACCACGGACGATACCTACCTGAGGTTCTTTATAAATCGTTTCGGGCATGAATTTCTTTGTCCCCAGGATATCCTCCAGATTCTTTTTAGAAACTGTCATAGATTTCTTTTCACCGGAAAGGATAGCAGTTACCGCCTTGCGACAAACTTCGCCAATGGTGCGTTCCAGCTGTCGCACACCCGCTTCTCTTGTATAACCGTCGATGATATCTTCAATGGCATCTGGTTTGATTTTCAGCTGTTTTGCTGTCAGGCCGTGACGTTTTCTCTGCTTACCCACCAGATGATCCTCTGCAATGTGCAGTTTTTCCTGGGCTGTATAGCTGGAAAGTTCGATGATCTCCATCCTGTCGCGCAGAGGACCGGGGATGGTATCCAGGCTATTTGCAGTACACATGAACAGTACCTTGGACAGGTCATAAGGCAATTCGATGAAATGATCACGGAAGGTATGGTTCTGTTCGGGGTCCAGCACTTCCAGCAGAGCCGCCGCAGGGTCTCCGTTATGGGAAACACCCAGTTTATCCACTTCATCCAAGAGCATCAGTGGATTGATGGTGCCTACCTGCTTCATGGCATTGATGATTCTGCCGGGCATCGCGCCGATATATGTTTTTCTGTGGCCGCGGATCTCCGCTTCATCCTTCACGCCGCCCAGAGACATTCTGACGTATTTACGATCCAGAGCCTTCGCCACAGAACGGGCGATGGATGTTTTACCAACGCCGGGAGGGCCTACCAAGCAAAGGATAGTAGCATTTTCCTCAGGCGCATTTTTGCGAACAGCCAGGTATTCCAGAATACGTTCCTTCACCTTTTTCATGCCGTAATGGTCTTCATCCAGAATTTCCGCCGCTTTTGGCAGATCAAAAGATTCTTCCGTCGTTTCCACCCAGGGCAGAGAAAGCAGTGTTTCAATATAGTTTCTGGAAACATTGGATTCGGGGGATGTCACGGGAATTTTCAGCATACGATCGATTTCTTTTTCGATGGTATTGCGTACATGTTCAGGAGGGTTCTTTTCCTCCAGCTGTTTACGATATTTCGCCGCATCAGCGCCCACGCCGTCCTTATCGCCCAGTTCTTCCTGGATCACTTTCAGTTCTTCTCTCAGATAATATTCTCTCTGATTCTGGTCGATCTTCTGTTTTGTTTTTTCTTCGATCTCTTTCTTGATATCCAGAACCTGACGTTCTTTCTGCATCATTGTGATGACCGCTTCCAGTCGTTCAAAAGGATTCAGGATATCCAGAAATTCCTGCTTGCGGTTGAAAGGCAGTTCCAGGCCTGCCGCCATGATATCCGCCAGCTGGCCGGGTTTTGTGGCAGAAACCACATTGCCCATCAGGTCCATAGCCGCTGTATTGGGCGCCAGTTTCAGATACTGATCATATTCCTCCACGGCAATTTTCATAATCGCCTGCACGTGTTCGCTGGGTTCTTCGTCAAAATCCTGCGCAATAGTAGTGATTTCACCATAGTCGCAGTTTTTCACATGGATATTGGTCAGTCTGCCACGGCATTTGCCTTCTACAATAACGTGTGTCAGATTGCCGGGCAGTTTCAGCACCTGTTTCAGTTCTGCCAGAACGCCAATATCATACAGGTCATTTCTGCCGGGATCGGGCGTTGCAGGGTCCTTCTGGGTCACCAGAAAGATTTCCTTGCCATTTTCTTCCGCAGCCTGCAGGGCATCCAGAGATTTCTGTCTGCCAGCGGGGAAACTGATAGCCATACCGGGAAATACCGTCAGGGCACGCAAGGCGATCATCGGCACGATGATCGGTTGTTTTTTCTCCATAGTTTTCACCTCATATATTTCAATAGTTTTCTCAAAACGATAGATTTTCTGTTTCTTTCAGGCAAAAAAGTATACTTTTCCACCTTAACTAAATAGTATACAATAAATCTATGATTTGGTCAAATATTGTCGAGAAAAGAAATAAGGCATTTCCTCAAGAAATGCCCTTTTCTTTTAAATACTCCATTCCTTCGGAAAGGGTCGCCCCTTCTGCCAGAAATACTTCCCGCAAAATCGCCTGCACATCCCCCACGGGAATGACTTCGATTTCCATTTCTTTGTAGGCTTCCTTCCAGTTTTCCGCAGGGATAAAGGCACGGGTCGCCCCCGCTTCCTTTGCCGCCTCCAGTTTCTCTTCCACGCCCCCTACAGGCAATACCTGCCCCCGCAGGCTGATTTCCCCCGTCAGGGCAATATCATTGGGCACAGGGGCCTCCGTAAAGGCAGAATAGACCGCCAAAAACATAGCCACCCCCGCCGAAGGGCCGTCCACAGGAATACCGCCGGGAAAATTCAGATGAACGCTGTATTCCTCTTTGGAAAAGCCAAACTGCTCCATCAGGGTCAGTACATTTTCCGCCGCGGAACGGGCGTTGCTTTTCCGCTTGGCAGAGCCCTGTCGGTTTTTAAATTCTTCCTCTTCCAGAATACCTGTCACCGTCAGGCCGCCCTTTCCCTTCTGCACAATGGCTTCTACGGAAAGAAGCATCCCACCACCGTGATTCTGCACGCCCAATCCATTGACTACACCAACCTGCGGCTTTTCAGGAATTTTCCGCTGATACATCGGCTGATATTTTCCTGCCTCCGCCACCCATTCCAGATCTGCCGCTGTGATGATCTTGTTTCCTTCCATCCATGCAAGGGAAGTCAGCGACTGCACCAGATTTACCGTATCCCTGCCCCCTCTGGCATAGGCCGCAATTTTCCCACAAAGACCTTCTTCGTAATCCAAACCCGCCCTATGCAGGCTGTTTTCCGCAATCTTCTCCACAGAATTCCTATCCAGTCGGTCAAAGAATATCTCCGTACAGCGGGAACGGAGCGCATCGGGAATCTCATGGGGACTGCGGGTCGTCGCCCCGATCAGACGAAAATCCGCAGGAATGCCCTTCTGAAAAATCTGATGGATATAGGGAGGGATGTTTTTGTTGCCCCGGCTGTAATAACTGCTCTGGAAGCGCGCCACTCTGTCCTCCAAAACCTTCAGCAGCTTATTCATCTGGACGGGATGCAGTTCTCCGATCTCGTCGATGAAAAGCACACCCCCGTGGGCATCGCAGACTGCCCCCGGGCGAGGTCTGGGGATACCCGCATTGCCGAAGGCTCCTGCCCCCTGATAAATGGGGTCATGGACGGAACCCATCAACGGGTCTGCAATGTTCCGTTCATCAAATTGCAGGGTCGTGGCATCAATTTCCACAAATTTTGCTTTTTCCCCAAAAGGAGAGTCTTTTTTCTGCTTTGCTTCCTCTAAAATCAGCCGTGCCGCTGCCGTTTTCCCCACCCCCGGCGGGCCATAGATCAGAATATGCTGGGGATTGGGGCCGCAGAGAGCCGCTCTGAGGGCTTTGATGGCCTTCTCCTGCCCGATAATCTCCTCCAGCTTTCTCGGTCTTGTCTGCTCCGAGAGAGGCTCTGTCAGCCGTCTTTCCTCCATCTCCATCAGCCTATCCATCTCAATGATGTTATCTTCGCACCGCAGGCCTTCGCCCGCACCCTTTTTGCGGCTGCTCTTGAAAAAAAACCATGCGCCCAGCCCAAAAAACAACAGCTGCACCCATGCCAGTAGATTCCATTCCAAGTTCCCATCTCCTTTTTCATTCTCTATTTCAGCTTTTGGGAATAGTATCTCTCGGCAAGGCAAAATTATCCGCACAAAAAAGGACGTATTTCTACGTCCTTAGATCTCGTTCAGCTCCACAGGAAAATCTTCCAGAAACTGCGTATCCGGTATCAGTTCTCCCGGAAAGGTATATTCAAAATGATAGTCATAGGGCACATAATGATCCATCACGAAGAACTGGAACAGCCCAAAGGAAAGTATCCCTGTCAGGACTGTCCCCACCACAGCCAGAATCAGCCATGCCTTCGCCAGATTGCGGCGGTTAGGGTTGCCGTTTTTGTTTAAGATCCAGATGATCGGTACGATAATATTTACAACAGGGATCAGCAAAAGGATACCCACCAAGAGATATGCCCCTACACTCAAGGGTTCTGCCAAATTTCGTTCTTCCTGTTTATTTTCTTCTTTCCATTCTTCCCGTTCTTTTTCCAAAGGCATGCCGCAGTGGATGCAATACAAATCATTGGCGCCCACTTCGCCGCCGCATTTTTTACAAATTCTTGCCATAGAATCTCTCCTTTACTTCTTTTCCTCTCTTTTCGCTATCATACCATAGCACTTGGTTTTTGAAAAGACGGTTGACAGAAAATTAAGAAACCCTTATAATTTCGTCTAATTATACGAAAAAGGAGGGATATCTGATGAGAACAAGGGACCTGACCTGTATTGCCCTGATGGCAGCGATTTTGTGTATCCTTGCGCCTGTCAGCATCCCCATCCCCGTCAGCACCATTGCCCTGACTTTGGCGACCCTCGCCATCTATTTTATTGCTTACATATTGGAACCAAAACAGGCCGTGGCAGCCGTAGGGTTGTATCTCCTGTTAGGTGCCATTGGCCTGCCCGTTTTCTCCGGCTATATGGCAGGCATCAGCCGTTTTGCTGCCCCCGGCGGCGGCTATCTGGTGGGTTATCTTTTTCTGGCAGGCATCAGCTCCGCCTTTATTCATCGCTTCTCGCAGCCCTTTCTGCAATTCAGCGGTATGTTTCTAGCAACCTGCATTACATACTGCATCGGCACCTTCTGGCTGGCAACGGTGACAAATGCGTCTTTTCTGGCGATGCTTCCCGCCGGAGCCTTGGTATTCCTGCCTTTGGATACTGTAAAGATATTTTTCGCTTGCTGGCTGGGCAGAAAAATACAAAAGCACATAAATAAGTAAAGCCCTTGGAACGTTTCGTTCCAAAGGCTTTTTTATTTGCACTTAAAGAATTAAAGTTGTTGCGATGCTGAAATATACCACCAGCGCGATAGCATCGACTACGGTAGAAATCAAAGGGCCGGCCATCATCGCAGGGTCAAGCTTGACTGCCTTCGCCAGGATAGGCAGAATACAGCCCAGTGTTTTCGCCAGAATAACGGCAACACCCATACTGATGGAAACCGTCAGGTCGATATTGAAAGGCGTTGCGCCATCGAAGAATGTCATACGCGCCATATTGATGATCGCCAGAATGACACCACAGATGGCACCGACCCGCAGTTCTTTGAATACGACCTTCAGGGTATCCCGCATCTGGATCTCACCCAGAGCCAGACCACGAATGATCATAGCAGATGCCTGGGAACCGGCGTTACCGCCTGTACCGGTGATAATGGTCATAAAGCTGGAAAGGACCACAACGGAATCCAGCAGATCCTGATACATCCCAATAACAAAGGCACTCAATGTCCCGGAGATCATCAGCACGCAAAGCCAGGGAATACGGTTCTTAGCCAGAGCCACAACGCTCATTTTCAGGTATTCATCATCGGAAGGCAGGACAGCATTCATCAGTTCCATATCTTCTGTAGTTTCCTGTTCGATAACGTCCACGATGTCATCGACAGTGATGATGCCAACCAGGCGGCCTTCTTTATCAGTAACAGGCAAAGCCATCCAGTTATATTTTTTGAAGATATTTGCGACTTCTTCCTGGTCATCCAGTGTGTGTACGGAAACAGGATCATCCTGCATCAATTCGCCGACTGTCACATCATCTTCCGCACAGATCAGCGTTCTCAGAGGCACAACGCCGATCAGTTTTCTCTGGGCATCAATGACATAGCAGGTATAGACTGTTTCCTTATCCATACCTGTACGTTTGATCTCTGCCAGGGCGGAGGCAACCGTCATATGAGTACGCAGGCGCATGAACTCGATCGTCATCAGGCTGCCCGCGGAATTTTCGGGATAGTTCAGAAAGCGGTTGATCAGCTGTCTGGTTTCTGCGTCTGTATTACGAAGCACCTTTTTGACCAGATTGGCAGGTGCTTCTTCCAGAAAGTCGACCGTATCGTCCAGGAACATTTCATCTACGATGTTGCGCACTTCTCGGTCTGTGATAGACTGCACGATATGCTCCTGTGTATCATTATCCATATAAGAAAATACTTCCGCCGCCACGTCTTTGGAGAGCAGACGGAAAATGAACAGCTGCTTTTCCGGAGGCAGTTCTTCGAAATATTCTGCGATATTGGCAGGCTGTTCTTCATTCAATTCCTGTTTTAACTGAAGATATTGTCCGCTTTCCATCAATGCTGTGTAATTTTCGAACAAGATCATCATTTCTTCATCCATCATCGTTTCTCACCCCAGTTCCAAATAAAAAAGCACCGTATGCTTTTCGGAAAAATGTATCCTACATACCGTGCATTTATTCAAAAAAGGGCATAAAAACCTAAGTCAGGCTTTATTTCGATGAAAAAAGAGCTGACTGAAACGCACGGCAATATTCTGTTCAGATCGTCGGTAACCCTCAGGCTCTAAGGGGATACTATCCTTATTATGACTACCGTCCATTCCATTCACCTCCATTTTTACTGAATTATTTTTCACTCAACACTCTCAGTATATTCCTACAAAATTTTTGCGTCAACACCCTTTTCTTAAAATTTGCGAAAAGTTTTTTCTTTTTGTTGGAAAGATGCCTTTTTCTTGTTATAATCAGAAAAACAGACAAATTTAAGGAGGAGTTTTCCATGGCTTTGAAAGATACTATCAAGGAATTTAAAGAATTTGCCGTAAAGGGCAATGTCGTAGATATGGCAGTCGGCGTTATCATCGGCGGTGCATTCGGTAAGATCGTAACCTCTTTCGTGAACGACCTGATTATGCCCGTCATCGGTAAGATCACAGGCGGCACGGATTTCACACAGCTGTATCTGCCTCTGGATGGCAATACATACGCAACACTGGAAGAAGCCCAGGCGGCAACAGCGACGATCGCTTACGGTTCCTTTATCACACAGGTGCTGGATTTTCTGATTGTGGCTATCGTTATTTTTGCGGCACTGAAAATGCTGGTGAAGCTGAAACGCCCCGAAGCGCCCGTAGAAGAAGCGCCCACTACAAAGGTTTGCCCTTACTGCAAATCTGAAATTTCCATCGAAGCGACAAGATGCCCTCACTGCACATCTCAGCTGTGATTTTTCTTGGGGGTTTCACAAACTCCCACAAGGGGGAATGATTCCCCTTGACCCTTATACGCCACAAAACTACTTTTTGTGGAAAGAAAATATTTTTGAACACAAAAAAGGAGAGATAAAATTCTCTCCTTTTTATTTTGTCTTATTTCCTTTGGTTGCAAAAAACCTATCTACTTCAGTCAGAATTTTTTCAGGAAGTTCCCGAACTTTGTATACTGACCCATCCATGTCAGGTCTACGGTACCCGTCGGGCCATTTCTCTGTTTTGCGATGATGAGTTCTGCCTGATTTTTCTTTTCCGTATCGGGGAAATAATATTCATCACGATACAGGAAGGCTACTACGTCAGCATCCTGCTCGATGGCACCGGATTCACGCAGGTCGGAAAGCATCGGGCGATGGTCG
The DNA here is from genome assembly GCF_017483025.1 of Anaerotignum sp. Taxonomy (GTDB): domain Bacteria; phylum Bacillota; class Clostridia; order Lachnospirales; family Anaerotignaceae; genus Anaerotignum_A. Next base: position 13,921 of record NZ_JAFUMA010000113.1, read on the forward strand.
GCACGCTGTTCGCAGGCACGGCTCAGCTGGCTCAGTGCGATCACAGGGGCTTCCATTTCCCTAGCAATTGCTTTCAGGGAACGGGAAATTTCAGAAATTTCCTGCTGACGGGAATCGGTACGGCTGTTGCCGCTCATCAGCTGCAGGTAGTCGATGACGATGAGCCCCAGCCCCTTTTCCACCTTCAGGCGGCGGCATTTAGAACGCACTTCCATAGGAGTGACGCCGGGGGTATCGTCGATGTAGATGGGTGCCTGAGACAGAGGCCCCATAGCGCGGATCAATTCCGCCCAGTCGTTATCCTCCAGTTCACCGGTACGCAGCTTCTGGGCATCCAGCATGGCCTCGGAACAAAGCATACGGTTTACCAGCTGTTCCCGGCTCATTTCCAGAGAAAATACCGCCGTAGGCACATTGGCACGGATAGCAGCATTCTGGATGATATTCAGGGCGAAAGCTGTTTTCCCCATGGAAGGACGAGCCGCCAGCAGGATCAGGTCGGATTTCTGCAGACCTGCTGTTTTGGCATCGAAATCCACAAACCCCGTAGGTACACCGGTCAGCTTTCCTTTGGAACGGTAGATATCCTCGATCTTCTCAATAGAAGATACGGCGATGTCTCTGATATGATGGAATTGCTCAGAATGGCGTTTCTGCATGATATCGAAAATGCTCTTTTCCGCCGTATCCATGATGGCATTGACATCCTCTTTCCCTTCATAGCTCAACTGGGAAATGTTTCCCGCCGTACGGATCAGACGGCGCAGAACAGATTTTTCTTCCACGATAGCAGCATAATGGCGCACATTGACAGAGCTGCCCACTGCCGCAGAAATATGTGCCAGAAAAGGCAGGCCGCCAATCTGCTCGAACTGGCCCTTCTCTTCCAGTTTATTTTTTACTGTGATAATATCGATGGGCGCACCGGAGCGATAGAGCTCCTCTGCCGCTTCGAAGACCATGCGGTGGTCAGGGCGGTAAAAGTCATCTCCTGTCAGCACTTCCAGTGCCACAGAAGCCGCCTCCCTGTCCAGAAACATGGAACCCAGTACCGCCTGTTCCGCCGTTTCATCATGGGGCGGCACACCGCGCATATATTCAGTTTGTTTTTCCTGTTCTTCCATGTTTTCCGCCTCCTGTATGGGGACTTACGCTTCTACGATTTTTACCTTTACTTCTGCTGTTACCTTAGGATGCAGCTTGATCACAGCTGTTCTTTCGCCCAGCATTTTGATAGGGTCGCCAATGGATACCTTCTTTTTATCGATATCCAGCTTTGTCTGTTTTACGATCTCTTCTGCAACTTCCTTATTTGTTACGGAACCGAACAGCTTGCCGTTGCCGCCTGTTTTCACCTTGATGGTAACTACCTTGTCTTCCAGAGCCTTTGCTGTTGCCTGGGCTTTTTCCAGTTCTTCCTGTTTATGTCTTGCATCCGCTTTCTGTTTCAGTTCGTAATCGTTCAGGTTGGATTTTGTTGCTTCCACTGCCAGTTTCTTAGGCAGCAGGAAGTTCTTTGCATACCCTTCGCTTACGTTGATCAGATCGCCTTTTTTGCCGACGCTTTTCACGTCCTGCAGTAAAATCATTTTCATGTTGTTTCCTCCTTCAGATATTCTTCAATGGCATTGCGGATCTGCACCAGCGCTTCATCGGTAGTACAGTCTTTCAGCTGCGCACCGGAAACGGTGAAATGACCGCCGCCGCCTAATTTTTCCATAATTCTCTGTACATTGACATCCCCGAAGCTGCGGGCGCTGACATAAACCAGTTCCCCCACCTTGCAGCAAACAAAGGAAGCCCTGACCCCTCTAACATTCATCAGATCATCCGCCGCCTGGGCTGCTGTCAGCATGGAATTTTCCACGTTGGCAGGGCATACAGAAATGGCCATACACCCAAGGAACAATTCTGCATCCCTTACTGCAACCGCCTTTGCTTTATAGGAATCGATGTCATTCTGGAACAGCATGCGCACGCGAATGCTGTCGCCGCCGTTGCGTCGCAGGAAACCTGCTGCCTCAAAGGTGATGGCGCCGGTTTTAACTGCAAAATTCTTCGTATCCAGGGTGATGCCAGCCAGCAGGGCATCTGCTTCAATAGATTTCAGTTTGATCTTCTTGCCGATATGCTGGATCATTTCTGTGATCAGCTCGGATGTGGAAGATGCATAGGGTTCATGATATAACAATACTGCCTGATCGATGAAATCCAGGGTGCTTTTTCTGTGGTGGTCGAAAATGACGATCTTCTTTGCCGCTTCCAGCACAGAAGGGCCCTCCACCATACTGGTGCGGTGGGTATCCACCACGATGACCAGTGTCTTTTCATCCATTTCTTTCAGGGCATCTTTTTCTTTGATAAAGGCTGTTTCATAATGGCCGTTTTCCGCCATTTGCCCATACATACGCTTGATACCGATGCTGATGTCATTCATGACGATACGGCATTTTTTATCCATGGCTCTCGCAATGGCACAAATACCCATGCAGGAACCCAGGCTATCCAGGTCTGCATTACGATGACCCATGACCAGAATAGAAGAGGATGCTCCCATCAATTCCCAAAGAGCATCTGCCTTTACGCGGGCGCGGATACGTCCGTTTCTGCCCACTTCTCCGGCTTTTGCGCCATAGAACAGGTATTTTTCTCCTTCTTTGATAAGTACCTGATCACCGCCGCGGCCCAGGGCCAGGTCAAGGGCTGCCTTTGCGCTCTGCATGGCATCATCCAGGGAACCGCCGCCAATGCCGATACCCATACTCATGGTAACAGGGATATGCTCCCCTACATTGATCTCACGAATAGTATTCATGATATCAAATTTCTTTTCCTTTAATGCTTCCAGATCGCCCTTGGAAAGCAGAAAGATATATCTGTCTTTTTCCAGCTTCTTCATTACGCCGTTGGCATCTATGGCAAACTGGGTCAGTTTTCTGTCTACGACTGCGGAAAGCAAAGGCTGCCTGTCCTCTGCCAGGGTATCTATCACTTCTTCGTAATTGTCCAGAAAAAGCATACCAACGACCGTTTCGCTGCTGTCCAGCTGCTGTTCCAGGGCATATTGTCTGGAAATATCCACCAGCGTCAGATTCAGCACAGCACCTACCGCGCCATTTTCCTCCACCACTTCACAATGATTCAGCATGGCATCATAATATTTTCCTTCCACTTCCACAGTCACATGTTCTCCCGTGCCGGCCTTTTTCAGCTTTTCCACCACGGGAACCACCTTTTCGGCATCAGGAAATTCCTTTGCGAAGCTTTCATTGACCATCAGGATATGGCCGCGGATATCCAGCACCGCATAAGGGATGGGCATATTCTGGGGCATAGGGAAATTTTTCTGCAGCACTGCCGTATCCAGAAATGTGGCTCTTCTGCCGTCATTTCCATCGCCGCCGGCGCCGCCATCCCCCAAAAGAGACCAGGCAAAAAAACCCGCTGCAGCACCGCCAATGGCACCAATACCCAGTTTTGTATCGATGATAAATCCAACACAAATCATCAGCACCACTGCCGCGCCGCCCACCATATTGGTTTCACCCTTCTTCTTATTCTTGCGCTTACCGCTCGTATCGTCCATAATAAGACCTCCATAAAAAGCAAAGCTTGTGTTACTAACAATTTATCCATTTGAACCTTCTTTGCTAATTATATAGTATAGCATAAAAAAAGTTAGGAGTATAGCACAAAAAGTTAGGTCTCAATAAAAAAACACCCTCCTCCCTTCCTTCTTCCGGAGGATGTCCGTTTTCTTAATAATCGTTCAGATAATAAAAAAATTAACGGGAATTCTATAGCATTCCTTCCAAATTCATAGTATCATAGATATAATGTCTTGAAAGCAGGGCATCCTATATCTGATTCGAGGTGTCAACATGAAAAAAATTGATATTTTTAGACGCAACAGAAACGATCAGGACAAGCTATTGGGAAAAATCAGCATTTATCTTTTCTTTGTAGCTGCAGCGCTGATCTTATTTGAAAAAATCATTGGCAATCTGCCTGGCATCGGCGGCAGCATCACCACTGCTGCCGATTATTTAAAGAGTTTGTGCCTGCCCTTCATCATGGGCTTCGCCATTGCCTATGTCATGAATCCCCTGATGAAATTTTTCGAACGCCTGCTGAAAAAAAGCGGCAGTTTCTTTGAGCGGCGCCCCAAAACGACCCGTACCCTGGCGATTTTGATCAACTATACCATCATCATCGGCGGCACAGTCTGGATTGTGATTTACCTCTTGCCCGAGATCCGTGATTCCATCATGGCCTTTGCAACAAACATTTCCGTTTATTCCGAAGCCATGAATATGCGTATCCAGACGATCTTTGATCAGATCGATTTCATCGACAGTAAAGATGTAAACAATGTCATCAACCGTATTCTGACTCCCATCAAGGATATTTCCGAAAATGCACCTGAGATTCTGGAAACACTGGCAAGCAATATCTATGTATTTGGCCGTGTGACACTGCAGTTCGTCATGGCAATTTTCATCGCATTCTATATGCTGCTGGATAAAGAACGCTTCGGCAAAAAAGTGCACAAAGGCATCTATGCCTTCACTTCCAGAGAAAAAGCTGAACGTTTCTTAAAAAATATCCACCGGGTCCACCTGCTTTTCCAGAATTTCATCGTCGGCAAAGCCATCGACTCTCTGATCATCGGCATCCTGGCTATGATCGGTCTGACCATTATAAAGGCACCCTTCCCTCTGATCCTGAGCCTGATCATCGGTGTGACCAATATGATCCCTTACTTTGGTCCCTTTATCGGTGCCATCCCCGCCATCCTCATCACACTGCTGATCGATCCTCCTCTGGCGATCGTCGTAGGTATCTTCATCCTGATCCTGCAGCAGTTTGACGGCAACTACCTTGGCCCCAAGATCCTGGGCAACTCCGTAGACCTGAGCCCCCTTTGGATCATCCTCGCCGTGCTGATCGGCGGCGCAGTCATGGGCCCTCCGGGTATGTTCATCGGTGTACCTATCTTCGCCACTATCAAGACCTTTGGCGGCGAATACATCAACCGCAAATATGAGAAAAAATATCCCGTCAACGATCCCATGGGGCTGTTCAAAGCTTCCGATGGTGAAGATACAGATGAGATTTCATAAACAAAAAGATCTCAAGTCTGAAAATGGCTTGAGATTTTCTCTTTTACTCACGAATGGAGGTCTTTTATGACTGAAACAAGACGAACCAGTTTTTTTGCCCTACTGTTTTTCGTATATTTCATCGGGGTATCCTTCGGGCTGGCAGTCATCCCCGCAGTGGCGGAGCTTTCCGACAGTTCCTATATGCTGCTGGCACAGATGATATGCTTTCTGCCCCCTGTGGTGCTTTATTTTATCATCACAAAAAAAGATGTGAAAAAGACTTTACGGCTGAATCCTCTGGGCTGGAAAAATATCCTCATCATTCTTTCCTTTGGCGTTTCCATACAGCCTCTGATGAGCCTGCTTTCCTATGTGACAGCGCTTTTTTTCCCAAATCCCGTGGAGCAATCCATGGAGGGCATCCAGTCTTCCGGGTTCCTGATTTCCCTGCTTTCTGTGGCAATCATCCCCGCCCTGCTGGAGGAAGTCTTTTCCCGTGGCATCCTGCTTTCTGGCTATCATTTTCTGGGGAAAAAGATGGCGGCCTTTGCCTGTGCCCTGCTTTTTGCCCTGCTGCATCTGAACCCCCAGCAGTTCCTGTATGCCTTCCTGGTGGGCTTTATTTTCTGCTTCTTAGTGGAACGGACGGATTCCCTTTACGCCTCCATCCTGCCCCATATGATCATCAACGGCACAACGGTATTCAGTATCTTTGCCGACGAAGCGGCAGCAGAAACAGCCGCCATGGCGGCAGAAATGACCGAATCCACCATCCTGGTCTATCTCTTTCTGATGGCGCTGATTTCCATCCCCTGGCTGGCGATTCTGCTGATGCTTTTCCTGCGGATCAATCCTCCCAGAGAGGAACTCCTTCTCATGGATGAAAACGGAAACCCCTATCAGGAACGGTTCCTTTCTCCTGCTATCATCACGATTTTCGCCATTTATGTCGTATTTGGCCTTTTGCCCTATATCATAACCTAAAAAATAAGAGCATGTCCTTTCGGATATGCTCTTTCTTTTTATGCTTTGGTTTTCAGACCTTTTGGAACGATAAAACGGAAAGCACGGGGCGAAATTTCCGCCTTCAGATATGTAAACTGAGAGATTTCCCCGTCAATGCTGATATTGGTAGGCTTAGAAACTGCCAGTTCCAGCTTGCTGTATTTTTCATAAAGGACTTTTTCCTGTCCCAGTTTTGTTTCCAGATATGTGCCTGTCTTATACTTGGGCAGGATACCAATAAATTTCCTTCTGGAAAGCATCTTCACAATCCCCACATCCATCATGCCATCATCCAGCGCCGCCTCAGGGGAGGAGCAGAAGCCGCCGCCGCAAAAGCTGCCGTTGGCAATAGTACAAAGTAGGAATTTACCTGCCATAGTGGTACCGTCCGCCCAACGGAAAGACATACGGTTGCCCATAGGCTTGGCAAACATGGTAATGATGCCCATGATATAGGCCAGAGGGCCGCTGATGAGGGGCTTTTTCTTCCATTCTGCCGCCTTCACCACCACTTCGCAGTCGAAGCCAATATTTACCATATTCACTACATATCTGTCATTGATATCGATGGCATCACAGGAAATGCTTTCCCCTTCCACCTGGGAAAGGATATCCATGAAATCACTTTTTTTGCCAAAATTACGGACAAAATCGTTGCCTGTTCCCACAGGGATAAGGCCGATCTCCGCTTGCGGAAAGCCCTTCGCCCCATTGACTGCCTCATGGAAGCTGCCGTCCCCGCCGCAGACATAAAATCGTACCATTTTGCCTGCTTCACAGGTCTCTCTGACGAAACGCTCTGCGTCGCCCGGCGCCTTCGTCGTATAAATGCTGTATGCATATCCTGTTCCCTCCAAAGCTTTTTCAATGGCAGGGATGAGCTTTTTTGCCTTGCCCTGACCCGCGGAAGGATTGATGATAAAAATATGTTCCATAGTTTTTCTCCCCGAAAATTCTTCTTAAAACTTTCTTACAAAATACCACATTTTTCGACAGAAAAAAAGTCTTTGAAATATGGAATCTCAAAGACTTTTCCTTTCCCTGCCGGGAGGGCGCAGTCGTTTTTACAAAACAGTCTGCTGAAGTTTGGCTTTGCCAAACTCTATTATTGTTCCATCTGCTTGCCCAGAAACCCCGCTGCCGTTTGTGCCAGCTTGCCTTCCACTTCCCCCATTTTCTGATCCTTGGAAAGAAAGATGATAGCGCCCATGGCGTCCCCTTCGGCGATAATGGGAACGATCAGCTGATGGTTATAGGTCTCTTCGGAATCATCCTCCAGAACGGGAACAAAATTAGAATCGTTTCGCTCTGCGATGAGAGCTGTCCGCTTATTAATGCAATTCTCCATTTCCGGGCTGATGTGCTTTTCGAAAAATTCTTTTTTACCGCCGCCGGAAACAGCGATGATCTGGTCTTTATCCACGATGCAGGTGATATGTCCTGCCGTTTGAGCCAGAGATTCTGCGTATTCTTTTGCAAATGCCCCCAGCTCCCCGATGGGAGAATATTTCTTCAGGATGATTTCACCCTCTCTGTCGGTAAAAATCTCCAGAGGGTCACCTTCTCTGATGCGGAGCGTTCTTCTGATTTCTTTTGGGATGACCACACGCCCAAGGTCGTCTATTCTTCTGACAATGCCTGTTGCCTTCATTGTATATTCCTCCTGCCAAATTTATTGTAAATGTAGTATTTGCAGGAAGATTTGAAATATGCGCCCCGGTTTGCCATGTGAAAATCTGGCAGTTTTCAAAAAAGAAAAGGTACCCCGCCCGGAGCGAAGCACCCTTTCTTTGTATGAAGGTATATTTTAAAGTCTAAAATATTTTTTCTTAGGATCAGCGGCTGCAGCGGATCTTAAGGTCTTCCCATTTACGGTCAACTTCTTTCTGATACAGTTCAATCAGATGTTCATTTTCTTTCTTGAACAGGTGTTTGAAACGACCCTGAGGTTTCAGGAAATCTTCGATGGGCAGTTTGTTCTTGGGTTCATAGTTCAGCACCCATTTGCCGTCGATAACTTCAAACAGAGGCCAGTAGCATGTTTCTACCGCCAATTTGCAGATATCGATGATATCAGGTGTGTTGTATCTCCAGCCTCTGGGGCAGGGAGCCATGATGTTCAGGAAAGCTGCGCCCTTTGTATAGATGGCTTTTTCTGCTTTCTGGTGCAGGTCTCTGAAGTTCTGTACGAATGTTGTCTGTGCAACATAGGGTACGTTGTGTTCAGCGATGATATAAGCCAGGTCTTTTCTATTCTGGGGTTTCCCATTGGATTCTGTACCAACGGGTGTTGTTGTTGTATCCGCGAACATAGGTGTTGCAGAGGAACGCTGGATACCTGTGTTCATGTATGCGCCATTGTCGTAGCAAACATAAACCATGTCTGTATTTCTTTCCATTGTGCCGGACAGAGACTGGAAACCGATATCGTATGTACCGCCGTCGCCGCCGATGGCAATGAATTTATATGTTTCGTCAACTTTGCCTCTCTTTTTCAGAGCCTGGTAAGCTGCTTCTGCGCCGCTGGCACTTGCGCCTGCGTTTTCGAAAGCAGTATGGATATAGGAATCTTCCCATGCGATATAAGGATAAGCGAATGTGGAAACTTCCAGACAGCCTGTTGCATTACAGATAACAGCGTGGTCGCCGTCATGCAGGCCTCTCAGCACGTTTCTAGCTGCGATAGTACCGCCGCAGCCGGCACACATTCTGTGACCAGGCGCCAGACGTTCGGGCTTGGACATTGTTTCTTTGAAATTATAAGCCATGATTCTTCCTCCCTTACTCTCTGATGGACAGGTAGCGGTATGCTGCGCCCAGTTCGCCTGTCTCTTCTACTGTCTGCATGTCAGCAAATACGGATGTCAGACTGTCTACTGTAACATCGCGGCCGCCCAGACCATATACATAGTTCAGTACCTTGGGAGCGTTTTCAGCACCATACAGAGCAGCCTTTACTTCTGCACCCAGAGGGCCGCAGTTGCCGTTGTAGCTTTCTGTACGGTCCATGCATGCAACGACTTTCGCATTTTTGATGGCTGCTGCGATTTCTTCTGCAGGGAAAGGACGGAACAGACGGATCTTCAGAACGCCGGCTTTTACGCCTTTTTCTCTCAGTGCGTCTACTGCGTCTTTTGCTGTACCTGCAGCGGAACCGATGATGACCATAACGAAGTCTGCATCTTCTGTTTTATATTCTTCAAACAGACCATATTCACGGCCGGAGATGGTTGCAAATTCTTTTGCTACATCCAGAGCAACCTGTTTTGCGTTATACAGGGCTTCCAGCTGTGCTCTTTTTGCTTCCATATAGTAAGCAGGAACACCATAGGGGCCTAATGCCATGGGTTCATCTTTTTTCAGCATGTAGTGTTCGGGGTTGTATTCGCCAACGAAAGCTTTAACCTTTTCGTCTTCGATCAGTTCAATATTTTCAACACCGTGGCTGGTGATGAAACCATCCTGACAAACCATGATGGGCAGACGTACGGAAGGATGTTCTGCGATACGATAAGCCTGAACGAAGTTGTCATATGCTTCCTGGTTGTTTTCTGCAAAGATCTGGATCCAGCCGGCATCTCTTGCGCCCATTACGTCGGAATGGTCACAGTTGATGTTGATAGGGCCGGACAGGGCACGGCAAACCAGAGCCAGTGCCAGAGGCAATCTGTCAGAGGCTGCCACATACAGAGGTTCCCACATGTAAGCCAGACCGCAGGAGGATGTTGCTGTCAGGCTTCTTGCGCCGGCAGCTTCTGCAGCGATAGTAGCACTCATGGAGCTGTGTTCACTTTCTACAGGTACGAAAACAGTGTCTACCTGGCCATTTGCTACATAAGAGGAGAAATACTGAGGGATCTCAGTGGAAGGTGTGATGGGGAAAGCGGGGAATACGTCGGGGTTGATCTGACGCAGTGCGATTGCCACCGCTTCATTACCGGATAATCTTTCTCTGATAGACATATTATTCAACAGCTCCTTTCATCTTGATGGCGCCGAAAGGACAAACTTTCGCGCAGATGCCACAGCCTTTGCAGTGGTCAAAGTCGAAATCTGTACGTTTGCCGTCTACAACGGGGATAGAGCTATCGGGACAAACAGGTACGCAAAGCAGGCACTGTTTGCAGTTTGCTTCGATAAATTCAGGACAGTCTACTCTCCATTCGCCTGTGTTGAACAGTTTGGAAGTACCGCAGCCGAAAATATTGCAGCCTTCTGTAATATTTTTCCATGTTACGGATTCATTGATCTTGCTGATATCTGTCTTTGCCATTTACTTTACCTCCTCTAACGCCATAGTCAAAGCTTTCATGTTGCCTTCGATTACTTCAGGCTTGGAAGCAAATTTGTGTTTGAAAGAAGCTTCCATCTGTGCCAGGAAGTCTTCTACGGGCATGATGTTGCAGATCTTTACGATCGCAGCCAGCATGGGAGAGTTGGGGAAATATTTACCCAGAGCAGCCATGGATACCTTTCTTGCATCGATGGTATAAACGCCGCCTTCATAGCCTTTCAGCAGGGGCATCAGTTCTTCCTTTGTACGGCTGGAGTTGATCACGATCGCGCCTTCTTTTTTCAAACCTTTTGTTACGTCTACGCTTTCCAGCAGTGTTTCGTCAACAACAACTACGTAATCGGGTTCATAGATATTGGAATGGACGCGGATAGGTTTATCGCTGATTCTGTTGTAAGCAGTGATGGGCGCACCCATACGTTCAGGACCGTATTCAGGGAAACCCTGGATATATTTGCCTGTGTTGAATGTTACATCCGCCAGCAGAAGGGATGCTGTTTTGGCACCCTGACCACCACGACCATGCCATCTGATTTCAAGTGTTTTTGACATGTAAATGCCTCCTTTTTTATAGATTTGTTTTTATTTAAGAGCAAAAAACGTGCCAAAATCGGCGGACACATGTTTTTTTAGAGATACAAAGCTTTTCCCATTTTTCAATTGTTGTATTTTTTCAAATACAATCCAAAATTCTAACAAAATTTTACAGGTTTCTCACAAATCGAATTGTATTTTTTCAAAAACACTTCCATTTTTCTCCCTTATCTTCTATAATCTAAATCATGTTAATTTACGAAAGATAAAATATATCAAATAGGTGATCATATGAGTTTACTTTCAGATAAATTCCCGAATCTCTCCATTTTCGAAGAAATTCTGGATGATATTGACGAAGGCATCAACGTGGCGGATAATAACGGCATCCTGGTCTATGCCAACCGCACCTCCGCCGCCTATTGCAATGCCAAGCGGGAAGAAATGATCGGCCGCTCCATTGAGCAGTACTACCCCTCCGCTATGATGCTGGAGGTCATGCGTACCCATAAGGCCATTTACAACCGCCGCATTCACTTTATCGGCGAAAAAAGATATATGTGCAGCAGCTTCCCCATCTTCGAGAATGGGGAATTTCTGGGGGCTTTCTCTATTTTCCGGGATGTCCGCCAGATCGAAGAGCTGGACTACCAAGTAAAACTGTTGCAACAAAAACTGCATCTGAATACCCCTGAAACAGACGTCAACGACCTGATCGGCTTCCAATACGGCGGAACATTGAGCAAAGTCTATCAAAAGGCGAAACGTACCGTTGGCAGTCTGGGCGGCCCCCGCCATTCCATCATCACAGGGGAAAGCGGCACCGGGAAAACCATGCTGGCAGGGCTGATCTATGAATATGCCAAGACTGTGGGCGTTATCGAAAAAAATGCTCCTTTCATCGAGGTGAACTGTGCCCAGTTCAGCAATCCGGACATTGCCGCCATGGAAATTTTCGGCAGTGAAGAAGGGGCTTACACCGGTTCCAAATCAAAAAAAGGCCTGTTCGAACAGGCCAGCGGCGGTATTTTATTTCTGGATGAAGCCCATGCCCTGAATCATTACCAGAACATGCTGCTGAAAGCCATCGAATCCGGTGAAATTCGCCGTATCGGCGGCACGAAAGCCATTCCCATCGATGTCATTATCATCGCCGCTTCCACCCAGAAGCTGGAGGATGTGTTCCTGCCCGAGCTGTATCAGCGTTTGGCCCAGTATGAAATGCATCTGCCTGCCCTGAAGGAAAGAAGTATGGAGGAAAAGGAAGTCCTTCTGCGCCATTTTGTCCGCAGATATGAGGACTCCGTGCAGCAGTTTCATCAGATCACCTGTAATATTTCCCTGACGGCGGCGGCAAAGCACGCCCTGCTGCAGGCGGAATATCCCAGAAATATCCGCCAGTTCCGGGATGTCATCAATTCCAGCATCGACGCGGCATGTCCTCTGCTGGAAGATGTGAAGGACAGAAAAAATCTGGAAGTGCTGGTTTCCCTGGAAAATATCCCCTTTGCCACGGAAACCGCAGAAGATATCGAAGCAGGAAAAAAATTATCCGATGCTGCCCGCACGCTGATCCTGCAGATGGCGGAACAGAGCCTGGGCCCCCGCAAGATCTCCAAACAGCTGTTGGAGCATGATATCGATCTGCCCTATTATAAGGTCGCTTATTTTTTGAAAAATCATAAGGCATAAGAAAGAGTCTCCGAAGACCGGTAAAACCCATCTTCCGGAGACTCTTTCTATTTTGTTTATTTTACAATTTCAATGCTCTGTGTACTGGGAATCCAGCGCACAGTTGCGCCAAAGTTTTCACCAATGCAAAGCCTTTGCCAGATCTTCCGCAGAGCCAGCGCTATCGCCGCAGTCAGCACATATGCCAATGCTCGTTTCATATTTCAACCTTCTTTCCAAAAAGTAATTGTCATACATTTCCATTATCATTATATTGTATAAACATGCAAAAACCAAAATAAACCACAGCTTTTCCAACCTTTTTCACCATACAAAAAAGTCTCGGATATTTATCCGAGACTTTGCTTTCTACTATTCTCTTTCTTCTCCCCAGAAGAACAGAGCCACTGTGCCGGGGCCTGTATGGCAGCCAATGGTGGTGCCGATATTATTGATGAGAACTTTCCCATTCAAATTAGGAAAACGTTCTTCGATCAAATTTGCCACCGCCTCTGCATCTCCTTTGCATGCAGAATGGGAAATATAGCATTTGCCGCTGTAATCCATACCGTTTTCTGCATATTCTTCCATCTTTTTCACAATGGCTTCGATAACTTTCTTCTTTGTTCTGACCTTCTGTTTCGGGATCAGCTTGCCCTCCTTATCCACATGGAGCAATGGACAGATATTCAGCATCGTCCCCACGAAACCGGCTGTTTTTGTAACTCTGCCACCTTTGATGAAAAAAGTCAGGTCCGTAGAGAAAAACCAGTGATGCATTCTTCTCTTGTTTTCTTCCGCCCAGCGATAGATCTCATCGATAGACTTTCCTTCGTCCCGCAAGTCCGCCAACTGATCCATCAGCAAACCATAACCGGAGGATGCCGCCAAAGAATCCACAATATAGATTTTCCTGTCGGGGTATCTTTCCTGCAGGACATCCCTTGCGATATTGGCAGAATTCAATACACCGGAAATGCCGGAAGACAGGGTCAGATGCAGAATATCCCTGCCCTCTTTCAGGAAAGGCTCAAAATATTCTTCGAATTCTACAGCATTGATCTGAGATGTTTTTGTATCCGCCCCATCGGTCATAGCCTGATAAAAGGCATCGATGGACATAGATTCCCCCAGATCATCCAGATAAGATTTGCCATCCAGCTCATAGTGATAGCAGATGTAGTTGATATTTCTACTGTTGAAATGTTCCTTCGACAGATCCGCCGTGGAACAACAGCTTAAAACAAAATTTTCCATACGTACCTCCTAAATTGTTTCATGTGTTAAATACGCATGATGTAATTTTTACCACCACATTATAGAGCGGCTCAACAAATTTGTAAATACCATAATTTGATTTTATGTTAATTTGCTGTAAATAAATAAGCCCCGAACTTTCCGTTCGGGACTTTTCTTTTTCTTATTCTCTTTCTGCACCCCAGAAACATACAACCACTGTGCCGGGGCCAGTGTGGCTGCCAATAACCGTACCAATGTTGTCGATCTCCACTTTGCCTTTCAGGTTAGGGAAACGCTCTTCAATCTGCTTTGCAACATACTGCACATCTTCCAAACACGCAGAATGGGCAATAAAGCATTTGCCTGCATATTCTTTGCCATTTTCTGCATTTTCTTCCATTTTATTTACCAGCGCTTCGAATACTCTTTTCTTTGTTCTCACCTTCTGCTTCGCCTGCAGACCACCCTTGCCATCTACGCACAGGATGGGGCAGATATTCAGCATCGTCCCCACAAAGCCTGCTGTTTTTGTCAAGCGGCCGCCGCGCACCAGATATTTCAGATCTGTTACGGTGAACCAATGATGCAGTCTGCCTTTGCTTGCTTCTACCCACTGATATACTTCGTCAATAGATTTACCTGCATCGCGCAAATCTGCCAGCTCATCCATCAAAAGGCCATAACCGCAGGCAGCGCACAGGGAATCTACGACATAGATCTTTCTGTCAGGATATTTTTCCTGCAGCATATCTTTTGCGATATTTGCTGCATTGTTTACACCGGAAATGCCGGAAGACAATGTCACATGCAGGATATCCTTGCCTTCCTTCAGGAAGGGTTCAAAATATTCTTCAAATTCGCCCACGTTTACCTGAGATGTTTTTGTCATTGCGCCATCTGCCATCGCTTTATAAAATGTATCGAAGGGCATGCTTTCGCCCAGGTCATCAGCATACTGCGCTTCATCCAGGAAATAGTGGAAACAAACATAATGGATATCTCTATTATTAAAATGTTCTTTTGTCAGATCTGCTGTAGAACAGCAGCTGAGAATGTAGTTGCTCATATATACCTCCAAAACGTTTTCGCTTTTATATAACGTAGTTTTCATTACCACATTATAAGAGACAGAATCTGATTTGTAAAGGTAATTTATATCTATTTCCTGCAAAAACCTGATAAAACCAATGTTTTTTGCTTTCTACAACAAAACAAGCCGCTTTTCAGCGGCTCATTTTCCTTTATTTTTCAGATAATGTTACTCTTCTTCTGCTCTGTTGTCTCTTGTCATCAGTTCCAGAACAGCATCTTCCACATTCTTGTCGCCAAACAGCACTTCGCTCATGATCTCTGTAATAGGCATAGAAACATTATATTTTTCCGCCAGCTGACATGCTGCCTGCACGGTATTCACGCCTTCTACGACCATTTTTACTTCATCCAGTGTTTCCTGCAGGCTCTTACCCTGGCCCAACAGGATACCGGCTCTGCGGTTTCTGGAATGCATACTGGTGCATGTTACGATCAGGTCGCCGATGCCGGAAAGGCCAGCAAAGGTTTCCGCCTTGCCGCCCATGGCAATGCCCAGGCGTTTCATTTCCGCGATACCTCTTGTCATCAGGGCTGCCTTTGTGTTATCGCCAAAACCCAGGCCATCAGACATACCTGCAGCCAGAGCCATAACGTTTTTCAGGGCTGCGCCAATTTCAACGCCAATCATATCTGTGTTCGTATACAAACGGAAGCGAGGATTTGCAAATTCTTCCTGAACCATTTTTGCCGCCGCTTCATTTTCGCAGGCGATCAGACAGGTTGTAGGAATCCTTCTTGCCACTTCTTCCGCATGGCTGGGGCCGGAAAGGACACAAACCTCACACTGGGGTGCTTCTCTTTTAATAACATCAGAAAGCATCATCAGTGTGCCGGGTTCCAGACCCTTTGCCACATTTACAAGGATCTGCCATGTTTTCAGATAAGGGGAAAAATCTCTAACAGTGTCTGCTACCGCGCGGGAAGGCACCGCCAGAATGATGATGTCTGCGCCCTTCACAGCCTCTTCCTTGTCTATGGTGGCCTGAATGTTTTCAGGGATCACCACGCCGGGCAGATATTTTTCATTTTTTCTTTCGTTCAGCAGTTCATCCACTGCATCCTGTCTTCTGGACCAGATCATAACTTCGTGTCCATTTTCCGCCAGCATCACTGCAAGGGCTGTGCCCCAGCTACCGGAACCAATGACCGTTACTTTCTTCATATCCATGACCTCCAGTCTTACTTCTTCTTGGAACCAAATCTGTTTTCTGTGCCGTTCAAAAGCTTCTTGATATTCCCTCTGTGTCTCCAGACTGCCAGCGCGCTGACGCAGGCGGTGATCAGGACGATCTCCTGCTCAAAGCCCAGGAAATAGCAACTGATGGGCAGACAAAGGGCAAAGGACAGAGACCCAACAGAAACATAGCGTGTGCCAAAGGCCAGCCCAAAACCGATCAGAGCATTTGGAATAGCCAATAGAGGATTTGTGGTAAATGCCAGCGCCGCTGTCATGCCGATCATAACAGCGATGCCCTTGCCGCCCTTAAAATTCAAATAGAAGGGGTAGTTATGACCCAGCACAGCGCCCACGCTGCCGAAAAGCCCGGCAACGGTTGCATTGTCTTTGAAAATCGCACGGCAGATCAGGAAGGCAATCACGGATTTCAGAATATCACCGATGAATACCATGGCGCCCGCCTTTTTCCCCAGAACACGCAGGGCATTTGTGGTACCCAGGTTGCCGCTGCCATGCTGACGCAGGTCTACCCTCCAGAGCTTGCCTACCACATGGGCCGATTCGATACAGCCGATGCAGTAACCAATCAAAATACAAATCAGTCGAAACATATCAATCTTTTTCCCCTTTTTCTCTTACAATGAAATGGATGGGTGTACCTACGAAACCAAAGGCTTCCCGCAGCTGGTTTTCGATATATCTGCGGTAAGAGAAATGGAACAGTTCTCTTTCGTTTACAAAGATAACGAATGTAGGGGGTTTTACGGAAACCTGTGTCATGTAGTACAGTCTCAGCTGGCGGCCCTTGTCTGCGGGGGGCTGCTGCATGGCTGTGGCTTCGATCAGCACTTCGTTCAGCACACCCGTGCTGATACGCAGCGCATGATTGTGGTGTACTGTATTGATCATTTCCAGCATACGAGTGATACGCTGACCAGTCAGGGCAGAAATGAATACACAGGGCGCATAATCCATATATTTCAGTTCCATGCCAATATCTTTCAGATATTTGTTCATGGTCTTATCATCTTTTTCGATGGAATCCCATTTATTGACAGCGATAATTGCCGCTTTGCCTCTTTCATGGGCAATGCCGGCGATCTTTGTATCCTGATCTGTGATGCCTTCGTTGGCATCGATCACCAGAATGGCAACGTCACAGCGTTCCACCGCAGCAACGGCGCGGATGATACTGAAACGTTCGATTTCTTCTTTGATCTTGCTCTTGCGGCGCATACCAGCTGTATCGATGAAGATATATTTCTGTCCATCGATTTCGATGGGTGTATCTACGGCGTCTCTTGTTGTGCCGGCGATATTGCTTACGATCAGTCTGTCTTCCCCCAAAATCTTATTGATCAGGGAAGATTTGCCTACGTTGGGTTTGCCGATGATGGCAACGCGGATGGCATCGTCTTCTTCCTCAGAAGCATCTTTTTCAGGGAAGTGTGCAATAACCTGATCCAGCATATCGCCCAGGCCCAGAGCCTGTCCCGCGGAAACGGGCATGGGATCGCCGATACCCAGTTCATAGAATTCATAAACAGCCATGCTGTCACGTTTTACGCTGTCTACTTTATTTACCGCCAGAACAACGGGTTTCTTTGTGCGGCGCAGCATATTTGCTACTTTCATGTCATCGTCTGTTACGCCTGTTTTTACGTCTGTCACAAACAGGATAACGTCTGCTGTTTCGATGGCGATCTGTGCCTGCTGCACGATCTGTTTCTGGATGATCTCTTCGGAACCGATCTCCATACCACCGGTATCAATCAATGTAAATTTGCGGTCCAGCCATTCCACGTCAGCATAGATACGGTCACGGGTTACGCCGGGTGTATCCTGCACGATGGAAATTCTTTCCCCTGCCAGTCTGTTGAACAGGGTAGATTTCCCTACGTTGGGG
The DNA here is from genome assembly GCF_017483025.1 of Anaerotignum sp. Classification (GTDB taxonomy): domain Bacteria; phylum Bacillota; class Clostridia; order Lachnospirales; family Anaerotignaceae; genus Anaerotignum_A. The sequence continues at coordinate 31,944 of NZ_JAFUMA010000113.1, forward strand.
CGGCCTACCACAGCTACGATAGGTTTGCTCATAGTATAATACCTCCAACCTGCTTTGCAGTTATTTTACAATTTTTTACAGATGGGCATAAGAGCCCAATTTTCCATTCTGTTTAGTATACCACAAAAAGAAAGGAAGTGCCAAGATTTTTTGCACTTCCTTCTGCATTCTTCTCTTAAATCAGTTCCATAATACCTGCCATAACACCGCGTTTTTCGCCCATGCCTCTATGGGAATAAAAACGTACCTGATCGCATTTAGTGCAAAGGCCGCTGATTTCGATATCCTTCACGCCCATTTCCGCCAGCAGTCTGCGGTTGCACTCCCACAGGTCCATTTTATATTTGCCTTCCTGAGAAGGGTCAACTTCCACGATGTCATCTGTCCATTCAATGTTCTCTTTAAATAAGTTTAACACAGGTTCGTCCATCTGGAAACAGCATTTACCAATAGAAGGGCCAATAGCCGCTGTCACGTCTGCAGGGTCTGTTCCAAAGGCTTCCATCATGGCCTGCAGGGTCTTTTCTGCCATACGCTTGCCTGTGCCCATCCAGCCGCAGTGGGCCACCCCGATAGCCTTGTTTTTCTTATCCAGCAGGAACACAGGCACACAGTCCGCGCCAAAGATCACCAGAGGGATATTCTTTTCATTTGTGATAAGACCATCCACATCCGTATAGCCTCTGTCGATCCAGACACCCTTGCCCTTGTCTTCTGCTGTCACTCTGCGCACATTTGTGGTGTGGGTCTGCTGAGATGTCACATAGTTGTCTGCCGTAAAACCAACGGCATCCGCCAGGATACGATAATTTTCCCATACAGGTTCCTTTGCTTCTCCACGGGAAAGCCCCATGTTCATGGTTGCCCAATGCTCTGTGCTGACACCGCCGTGGCGGGTGGTGAAACAATGACGCACCATGCCTGTTTTCTCTAAGTTTTCAAATGTAATGTATTCTAAATCGCCTTTTTTAACAATTGCCATTTTATTCTCCTTTTTCGATGGACTCCGTCCCTCACTTGGCCAGCGCCCTTGCCGCAACGGGGTGCAGGGGTTGAGCTCCTGCTGGGGGTATCTTACAGCTGGAATGCATCCTCTGTATAACGGAAGTATACCTTGCCGTCATTGTTCAGTACCTCTGCCACATCAAAGCGAAAATCGTAGCCCAGCTGCTCCAGACAATTCTGGGCAATATAGGCCTTCGCCGCACGGATGATGTGCTGCTGCTTCCAGTGATTCACCGCCTCCGCAGGCGTTCCCATCTCTTCATTTTTTCTGTATTTTACTTCCGTAAAAACGATATATGTATCTTTTTTGGCGATGATATCGATCTCGCCTTTCAGGGCATGGAAATTCCTCTCCAAAATCTCATAGCCCATTTTCTCCATCTGCTTTGCCGCAATGGCTTCCCCGCGATGACCCTTGTCCGTCGTCGTTTCTCCATCCTGGGGCAGGAAATTTTTCACGAAGGTTTTCCGATGGATGGGCGTGATACCCAGTTTTTTGATGCCCTCAATATGCTCCGCAGAGCCATAGCCTTTATTCGCCGCAAAGCCATAACCGGGGTAAACCTCATCGAAGGCTTCCATCATACGGTCACGATAGACCTTGGCAATAATACTGGCCGCCCCGATGGACATGCTCTTGGCATCCCCTTTGATGATGCCTTTCTGGGGTGTAGAGACCATAGGGATGGTCACCGCATCGGCAAGGATATAATCCGCTCTGGGGCTCAGCTGAGAAAGAGCATCCCGCATGGCCTCATAGGTTGCCTGCAGGATATTGATTTCGTCGATACGCTCATTGGAAACGACGCCGATGCCGTAGGACACAGCTTTTTCCAGAATGATATCATAGAGTTCTTCTCTCTTTTTGGCGGAAAGCTTCTTGGAGTCATTGACTCCTTCGATTTTGCAGCCTTTCGGCAAAATCACCGCCGCCGCCACCACCGGCCCTGCCAGCGGGCCTCTGCCCACTTCATCGATACCGGCAACCAGTTCATAACCTGCATCCCAACAACCACGCTCGTAGGTCAAGATTTCTTCCAGACGCTCCAATTCCTGCAGATGCTTGTCATATTTCTTCCGAAAAGAGGTCAGCAGGTTTTGGACGCCCTTTCGGCTGTCTGCTTCAAATTGTTTCATCTGTTCCGGCAGTGTTTCCATGGAACAACTGCTCAAAATTTCTTTGATTTCACTGATAGACTGCATATGACCTCTCCTCTCCGTCCGCATTATCATACTATATTTTCGACTTTCTTGCAACGAAAGTGTATGACAGACAATTTTCGAATTGTATGTAGCCTACTATTGTGCTATGATTAAATCAGAAAAAATCGTATTTTACATATAAGGAGGTCATTTAGTATGAAATGTTACCATGTTGACGCTTTCGCTGAAAAAGTATTCGAAGGCAACCCCGCAGCGGTTTGCGTGCTGGACAAATACCCTTCCGATGAGCTGATGCTGAAAATTGCCATCGAAAACAATCTCTCCGAAACCGCTTTCGCCGTAAAAGAAGGCGAAAACTATCACCTGAGATGGTTTACCCCCGGCGGTGAAATCGACCTGTGCGGTCATGCCACTCTGGGTACATCCTACGTACTGTTCTCCTTCTTTGAAAAGGAAGCAACATCCATCACCTTCAACACCATGAGCGGTCCTCTGACTGTTGTGAAAAAAGGTGACCTGCTGGAAATGGACTTCCCCGCATATGAACTGAAAGAAGTTCCCGTGACAGACCAGATGGAAGAAATCTTTGGTGTAAGACCCGTGGAAGCATGGCTGGGCCGTGACCTGCTTTGTGTATTTGAAAAGGAAGCCGATGTAGTGAATATGGCACCCGATCACGGCAGAATCACAGAGCTGGATGGTCTGCTGCAGCATGTGACAGCCAAAGGCACAAATTATGATTCCGTATCCCGTTCCTTCTGCTCCAAACTGGCTATCACAGAAGACCCCGTTTGCGGCAGCGGTCACTGCCATATCGTTCCCTTCTGGGCACAGAAACTGGGCAAAAATCAGATCATTGCAAGACAGGCCTCCAAACGCGGCGGCACACTGCACTGCAATCTGAATGGCGACAGAGTAACACTGGCCGGCTCCGCAGTGCTGTATTCCATCGCTGATCTGTATGTAGAAGAATAAAGTTTCCGTTCCTTCCTCTTTCGGAAATAAAAAAAGCCCCCCCTGCATAGATGGGCGTCCACAAAACAGTATTTAGTATGCCCGAAGAAGCCCGACCTTCTTCGGGCGTTTCTTTGAGTAGGCGGTAGAACTTTTTGCATATTTCTGATATACTTCACTCAACAAAAGAGTAAGATAAAATTTGAATTTGCTGAAGAAAGGAGTGCTCATCAGTATGAAAGAATTCCGCATTGATTTTGGCGAAGAACAGCTGGAAGAACTTCGCCAGCGTATAGGATCTACCAGATTGCCAAGATCATTGAACAATGAGAATTGGATTTTAGGAACGAACAGCGATTATTTGCAGACGCTTCTTGATTATTGGCGCGATGGATATGATTGGTCGCGTAAGCAGCGAGAATTGAATCAGTATCCCCAATTCACATGTGAACTGGACGGACTTACCGTTCACTTCTTTCACATTCCCGGTTCACGCAAAGACGCAATGCCGCTGCTGCTGACGCACGGATGGCCTGACAGCTTCCTGCGCTATGCAAAGGTATTCCCTCTGCTTTCAGATTACGACCTTGTGGTGCCATCGCTGCCGGGCTTCGCATTTTCAACGCTGCCACCGAAGGGCTTTCTAAACAATGCTGAAGTTGCCGAAATATGGCACCGACTGATGACAGAGGTGCTGGGATACAAAGAATATGCGGCATCAGGCGGTGATATGGGCCGCGGCGTAACCTGCTACCTCGCCACACGTTATCCGCAGGAAGTCAGGGGTATCCACCTCACCGACGTGGGATTAGTAGGCGAACTTATTTCTGCGGCAGATGAGAAATTGACACCTGCTGAACTCTCCTATAAACGCAAGGCCATTGAATGGCAGCGTATGGAGGGCGCATATATCAACATTCACAGCACAAAACCGCAGACGCTGGCGTATTTGCTAAGCGACTCTCCTGCAGGTATGGCAGCTTGGATAACAGAGAAGTATCACGCTTGGAGCGACTGGCCGCTGTTGACCATGGACGACATTCTTGACTGTCTGACGCTCTATTGGATGACAAATACGGCCTGCACCTCCATTCGTGCCTATCATGGTAATAGTTTTACGTTGCCACCACTTGGCAAAGTTACTGTCCCAACAGCCATTGCTGCCTTTCCTCACGATGTTCTCCCTGCGCCGAGGGAGTGGATAGAAAAGAACTATCCCGTCATAATGTACACTGAGATGCCGCGCGGTGGGCACTTCACTGCTCTTGAGCAGCCGGAGAAATTCGCAGAAAACATTTCTCAGTTTATGAATATCATCATATAACTCTATACACATGGAAAGGCTCAGTTAATTTCAATTTATCGGGCAGTCGAAAATCCCTGTGGACTTGTTGGCGGCAAACGGTTTAAAAAACAAAAAAGCATCCGTATGATCGTAACCATACGGGTGCTTAACTGTTTTACGGAAATCGCCCTATTTCAGGGGGCTTTTTTTATTTTTATACTTCCATTGTCATTTAGGGATTTTCTTTCAGTTTTCCCCATGATTTCAGGCATTTTCAGCACTTCACATTCCTTTTTTATGGTCTATTTTTCGCGATTTCCATTTATAATGGTACGCTTTTAGTACGCCCATCTTTCCGCAGCCTTTTCCCTTTTCAGCACGGTATATTCCACAGCACTACAGCCAGAATTGCGCCACATGGAGAAGCTACCTCTATAGCCACATCTGGAAATAATATCATCCTGATATACTTTCAGCTTTTCTCGGTTCTTTCCTCGTCTCAGATGGCGCAAGGCTTCGGCTTCCCTACCTCTGCACAAACCTTCTGTAATGCCATGTCTTTCTGCAATCTGTCGGATGGTCATCCCCCCAAAATATCTTCCTCGGATAGTATACGCCTGATCTGCGTTAAGTGTATCAATGCAGCCTTCCAAATCAGAGCGCAGTCTTTTGGTGTAATCCATATCTTCAATACGCTGCAAATCATCAGCGGCGGTTTCGTCCTCCAGCAGATCCTCTAGTGTCGATTCTTCCTCGCCTACTGGCGTGCTAAGGCTTTTTGCATTGTTAAGCGGTTCTTTCCTGCCTTGCTGAGTTCTGACACCACACAGAGCATTAAAAACATTCTGTAATGGGTATGTCATAAAAGATAAAAATAAAAAGCCCTTGTCTGGATCATAATAATTAACGGCAGCCATAAATGCAAAATATGATTCCTGCTTCAGATCATCCAGCGTAACGCCTGCTCTGGCGCATAATTCAGAATGTAAATAGTAATAGTCTGCCGCTTTGGCGTGGGCAAATCTTTCCACACGTTCCCATAAAGAGGGGGTAAGTTCTTGATTCCCGCCTTTGATTACCATTACCAATTCTTCATTTGTCATTATGCCACCGCCTTATATATTAAGCCCCTTTGTTTTCTTCTGGTTTATCATCGTGCAAAGCACCAATCAGGCCGATAAGTGCATTGTATGCTTTCTGGTATCCTGCCGGAATATCACTAAGAGGTACTACCTCTTTAATGTTTTCCGGCTCTGCCAAACAATCTAATAGATTCGTTTTTTTCTCGCTGCCGTCATCATAAACAACCTTTACATATACGCCCATAATGGCTATGGCCCTATCCAGCAGTTTATTAACCTTTCTGTAATTGCAATTCATTTAACATCCTCTCCAATCCATCAATCTTTCTTTCCTGCTCATCCACACGCAGGCTTGTCAAAATACTATTGCAAGAGTAAATAATGGCGTTGGCTGTTTTCGGTTCGATTTGCCCGTTCAACAGCATATTATTGACACGGCTTAAGGCACGCCTTACCTCAGTTGCCGTGCTGGTTTTCAGCCTTAATTTTGCCATAATATCACCACCTTATAAAAAGGGGATACTGCGTAACACAGTACCCCCAGCATATACCTATCAAACTGTCACTGCCTGATAATAGATTGCTTTTGTTTTGTTTTCCATAACAAAGGCATCGTAACAGATACGGCCCTCTACCAACCAGCCATTCACGCCGGGAGGGTTATCATGCATTTTGTAGTCTTCCAGTTTCTTAGGTGCTACTGTTGCAGAAGGGTGCACCAGCATAAAGCCGAAGCCTTCGGGCAGTCTGGAGGCAGGTACTTTGATAACATTCATACCGTCCAGATTAGAGATAACACCTTTCAGTCTCAGATCATTACCAATGTCTGTTGCCATTGTAATATCCGCACATTTTTTCATCAGCTGATATACATCAGGTGTCACGATCAGGTTTCTTCCTGTTTCAGGTACCAGTGCATCATCCAGAACTTTAGACGCTTCAATGATATTATCGTAGATATTTTCTGCTGTCAGTGTTACGGCTTCGGGCTTTGTACCAGCCTTTTCACACATAACGCCAAACACATAAGAATCAATCTCAGGAATAATAACTTCCCTCTGCTGTCTGGACAGGGCTGTTGCTGCTTCCAGTGCCATACCCGTTTCGTCTGCATCCAGCTTATCAATGGCAAATGTAAAGGATCTGTCCTTTTTCAGTGTCATTTCTTCTGTTGTTGCATCCAGGGAAGCCACTTCACCATAACGGGAAGCATTGGCACCTGTGCCAGCTCTGTCATAGTCATTCATTGGTGCTGTAGATACTTTGTAGATTTTAACCGCATGAGCACCAGCCCAGTCAAAATCGTTATTTGTCAGTAATGTCAATTTGCTTTCCTTTGTGAAAATCTCATCCACATAAGGAGCGTACTTTGTAATCAGTTCAATCGCCATAAATTATTCTCCTCCTCTTTGGATACCCATGGCAGCCATGATCTGGAGGGCTTCGGCATCAAAGTTTCCTTTGCCAACCCCTTCCATATCCGCTGGTCTGTTAGGGTTTTCGAAATAGTTTTTATCTTTCACAAGCGCATTATAGATTTCCTCATCCGTTTTTCCGCTGTTTTCCGGCTCAGCTAAAGCCTGTTTGAACTTGGAATACACGCCCTCTCTAGTCAGATCATTGATAAACGCTTTATCCTTTACCAGACCGTCAAAGCGTGCCTTATAACCGCTTTCTGTTTTCTCCGCTTCCAGTTCAGCAACCAGAGCATCATATTTCAGCTTGTACTCGTTTTCATTTTTCTCTTTGTACTCTTTGAGCCTTGCGCTTACGATGTTGTTTACTTCTTCCTGGGTAAATGTTTTTTCAGACATATATATTCCTCCTTTTTACGCTCTGAGTGAGCTGCATATCTGATCGTGGAAATTAAAAAAGCGCAGGAAGGTTTTATTTACCTTTCCCACGCCTTAATATTGGCTTACAGTTATGTAACTGCGGTACTCCCTACGCTATTCATTTACAAGGGGTATTATACCATAAATCCCTTGAAATATCAATGTTTACGGTTGGTGGCTTAAATACCTCTAAATGTTTCACTGATGCACCCTTTCGGGCATTTTACTTCATAAAAACTATTATGTTTTTCCATCTGCATTTTTTCGCCGCAGTACAAACAAACCTTATCTGTCGAGTTGTTTTTCTGGTAATCAGTAATAACTGCATCTACCAAACTAACTTCCGCTTTTAGTTTTTCGAGATACTCTTCATATTCTTTATCATCCAAAGTCAATGCATCGGAAAAATCGGATGGAATATCATCAATATAAGTTTCCTTCGGTGTCATTGTTTTCACTCCTTCATCCGATTGCAATCTGCTTTTCGGTTGGCGCGCCCTCTCTGGTAATCACTCTATATAGATGTGGTAGCAGATGCTCATATCCTTTCACAGTGTCTCCATCTGCCAGCCTCAAACACTCGAATTTTTCTATTTTTCTATCAAATAGGATTTGTCCAGACACTTCTTTTGCTTCAAGTCCATAAGCGTAAACAATGTAGTTTTCAGTATCTTCAATCTTTTTTATGTACCACCACATATTATTCACACTCCCTTCATCTTAGGGGGTATTATAGCGAAAAACCCCTGAATTATCAAGGGTTCCGCAGTTTTTACATATTGTTTTCAGGTCGGTTTGGTAGGGTTAAGCTGCCTTTTCTGGGGATGTAAACATGGCTGTATTCGTGTCCATCCAGTACCCTGTAACCACTGTTTACGCTGTCCAGAAGGGGCTGTAACAGCCCCAGGACGTATTCTTTTTCGTATTCGTATGTATAACTGATGTTCAGTTTGATTGACATTTCAGCACCTCCAATTTATAATTTAAGTGAGTATTTTGTTTTGTCCCTTTGTGTATCCTGCCAGATCACAGGGGACTTTTTTTATTTGCTTTTTTTCTGCGCGCTCTTTCCGCTCTTTTGCCCTGGATAAATCCATATTCATATAAAGCCTCTAACGCTCTAGGGTTCTGTTTTACAATACGATCAATTATAAAATTATTAGGTTCATAGTTTTGATCACAAACAATATAATTGCTTGTAATTTCTTTAGCCCATAACGCTTCCCTTGCATCTACAATTTCTTGCATACATTTTAAAAAACTATCTCCTGGATTACTCCTTATCATTGCTTCACGCTCATCCTTATCAGCTTCTAAAAATGCAATTGCATTAAAACGATTTTGTGTATATCTGCTATTATCCATATTTAAGATAATGCGTCCCGTATTAAATTCAACCTGGGCATTTAGGTCTTTTAATGTGCGTGTCGGACCAAACTTTGCGGAATATTCCATTGCAATGTCAAAAGTTAGATCTCCCAATCTGCAGCCCCAAATATTTCTTTTTTCATCGATCAATGTATAACTCATACTCTCACCTTTCTTTTTGCCAGTTCGTTCCACTGTTCATCGGACATCATAGGGATGTTGTACAAAGGAACTTCTTTTGCTACAACCAGAATAACTACTTCTTTGTTCTTCCTCATATTAAAAACCTCCTTCAATCTCCGCTGTTGCCTGCTGGTAAAGGTATTCCAGATCAACAGCAGCATTTACTTTCTGTCCTGCCTTTACAATCTGGATCACATGGTAACCGCCCTCAGCAAATCTCTTTTCGATACAGTCTGTTACATTCAACCCCAGCATTTCCACCGCTCGGATCATATCTGCATCATATACCACCGTTTCCAT
>NZ_JAFUMA010000114.1 GCF_017483025.1 Anaerotignum sp.
ATGATAGATTTGCCATCGTTCAATGGCTGTCATCATTATAAAGGAGGGGGCATAGTTAACTATAGTTTATCGAAGTCCGTTCGCCCCGCAACGCGTCCGTTTTGCTTCGCAAAACTGTCTGTTGGAGTCCGCAGAATGCAACTTCCGTCAGCTTCTTTTAAAACATTCAAAATATCATGTCCTGTCGTACCTTTTCGAAAAGAAATGTTTATATCTTCTGCCTTTCTCCCCATATATTCACACCCTTTCTATTTAATATTTTCAAAATTATGGCTACTCATGAACTAAAATTAACATTCCATTTTCCTGTAGTTTTTTATATTCGTTTAATCCCCCCCTTTTCTTTAGTGGGTTTTTTTGAGAAGTTCTAAATCTTAAAGCATTGTTGATTTTTCAAGAAATATTCCCTATTCATAAATGAAATCTGCATGCCAAACACAGGAACTCATTTTGGCATGCCAAACGCAGCTATATTTAAATGTTTTTCTATTGTTTTAAAAGACTTTGGTAAACCGTTTACCAAAGTCTTTTATACCATCAAAGAAAATATTTAAATTCGCTGCACTCCCCCCATCAACGCATTATTACCATTCTTCCTATGTGTTACATATCGTCTGTCTTTTCCAGGATTTTGTTTCTATATTCCTTTTCCATTTCTTCAATTTCATTAAAATCATATCTGGCAGGAGGATAATTTTGAAATTTCGTACGGCATGTTGTTTGCTCCGTTTGAACTGTTTTTCCATTATGACTTGTACGATTTTGTATTTCCAACGCCAGAGGCGCATTGAAAAGTGCTGTGATCAGATACTGCCTTACATTCGTTATGTCTCCAGCTTTTTCCAATCCTTTCAGGATATATTGAATATGCTCTTTTTTCAGGGCAAGCAAACGATTTCTTACGAACATTGCATGCATGGCCTTCTTTCCTACCCAAACCACTTCTTCTGATGTCATCAGCACTTCAGCCATCAAATCAATCATGCCTTCTATCAGGTCTTTATCTTTCGGCTGTTCATTCATCAGCTGATCCGCATTCAGGTTTTGTTTGATCTGCTCTTTGATTTCCTCCATCTCCTCACCCGTGCCCTCAAGAAGAGGATGATAAGATATCGGTTGATTTATAGTATGACTATATTTAGTTTGATTATAGAGTTCCGTTTCCGGCACCTCCATAAGGGTATGTTTTTTCCCCTCAGTGGTTCCGTTCTCTGCACTCTCAGAGAGGCACATTTGAACACTTCTGGAGGTTCCGTTTTCTGCCTCTCCGAAATGCTCAGAAGAACCAGATCGGTCACTTCTATTACATTCTCCCCTCATTTCTTCCTCAAGAAAGTGTTTCACATACAGGATATTAGGACGATTAAAACCGAGCCTCTTCTTCTCGACCAGACCAATTTCCTCCAGTTCTTTCAAATATCTGATTGCCTGTTTTTTAGATATTTTCAAATCTTTTTCAATCTGAGATATTTGGTAGATGATGTAAATCCTATTTTCCTCATCTACCCAATTATACTTTTGTGCCAGTCCCATACGATCAAACAAAACACCATATAAAAATTTTGCCTGCAAGGATAATTCTTGGAATGGACCATCTTTCAAAAATTCATATGGAATTGCAAAATAAGTAGAAAATTTGGGACGCTGCTCATAACAATATCTATATTCCATGCCTTACCCCTCTTTTTTATCGTTGCTCCAATTTTTCAGCAACATTAGAATTACTTCTTCCATCTGTTTTCCCGTATAACCAACAGGGAAAAAGGGTTCCAGTTGTTCTGCCCTTAATGTTATTTTTCTACCTCTCAGTAATCCATTTCTTTTGGTATTTAAGAACTGAATCAACTCTTCCTGCGTAATACTTCTATTCTCCAGAACCTTTCTTAGAGAACATATCTGCAAGAGATTAATCGTTCCACATTCTCTGATATATTCCTCTATCCATCCCTGCATTTCTTTATCCAAATAAGAAATTTCCACACCAACTGTAAATAAAAGCTTTTTTGTATCTACTAAGCTCAAAAGATCAGGAATAAGTTCTGTCAATCGAATGTATCTCCGAATTTGAGTTTTGCTTTCTCCTACTTCTTCAGCAATTGTATATGCCGACTCTGACTTCCGCCCATTTTGGTCGGAAGTTAAATCAGCACGGAAACCCTGCCGTTTAATTGCCTCCAGTTTCATCTTATAAGCAAAAGCTTTTTCACTGGGAAGTAATTCCTCTCTCTGAATATTAGCATCTACCATAGCGACAATAGCTTCATCATCATCCATCTCCCTGATGATTGCTGGTATTGTTTGCAGCCCACAGGATTTTGCAGCAAACATCCTTCTATGCCCGGAAACCATTTCATATCCATCATCCAATGGTCTGACTAAAACAGGCGTAATAATTCCATTTTCTTTTATACTTTCAATCAGATCTTCCATCTTTCGATCCATCTGGACCTTAAATGGATGATTTTTAAATGATTTGATCTGACTGATTTCCAGATTAATACTATTTTGTTCATCACTGATGCCAAGCAATTCGCTATATGATGTCAATTTGATTTTTTCACCAATTCTTTGCTTCATTACCGTAACACCTCCTGAATCACCATGTCATACGCCGCGGCAATTTTACCTTTCGGATCATGCCCAAAGATACTGATCCCTGCTGCACTGGTTTCAGCCGCTTTAACGGACAACGGTACGACCGTTTCAAAAATGCGGATGCTGGAACCGTATGTATCGTACAGCTTTGATGTAATGTCTTTTGCATAGTTTGTTCGCATATCGACCATTGTCAGCAAAATCCCCTCGATTTGAAGGTTACGATTCAACTGCCGTCTCACCTTAAAGATCGTACGAACCAGCTGTTCCAGAACCTTAACTGGCAAGTATGCCGCCTGAACCGGAATCACTATGGAATCTGCAGCTACCAATGCATTGATCGTCAGCATCCCCAAGGATGGCATACAGTCGATCAAAATAAAATCGTAGTTTTCCTTTATTTCATCAATGTATCTTCTGAGCAAAGTCTCCCTGCTCATGGCATTGACCAGAGACACTTCCAACCCTGAAAGCTCAATGTTTGCTGGCAATAAATCCACATCTTCTTGATGATGAAGGATTCCGGTTTCCTGCTCCAACTCATCATCATTGATCATTGCCGCCATAATCGTTGCAATGGTTATACTGATGTCATCCGGTTCGACATATCCCAAGCTTGCAGTCATACTTCCCTGGGGATCAGCGTCAATCAAAAGCACTTTCTTACCTGCCCGAGCAAGGCCTACACCAATATTCACCGTTGTTGTAGTTTTCCCCACGCCACCTTTTTGGTTTGCAATCGCAATTACTTTGCACATATCTTCACCACCTTGTTCAATCGTTAAATTCACGAAATGTTTCCAGATAAGCATCGATCTGATCCAAATCTACCAGAACGATTTTTCGAATTCGATATGTTGCATTCGCTTCTCTGGCAATATTGCGGAATGAAGACAACCCCATTGAGTACAGTTCCGCCCCCTGGGCCAGTCTCACAAACCGACGTCTTTTGCCTGCCATCATTTTTTCAACTTCCTTTGATGTTTTCTTTTTTTCTGCCATGTTTTTTCCTCCTTTTTGAATATTTGAAATAGGTTTGTTTTTGCGAGGAAATAAAAAAGACACCTCGCTATAGCTTGCGCTATTACACGAAGTGTCTAAATGGTTTCATTGCTCCTCAGAACAATTTTTCATATTCTTTTTTGGGAAAAATCCATACAGCATCATGTAAGTCCAATGGACATCAAGAAGATTGTGGTACCTTTATGGTAACTACCACAAAGTTTGTTAGCTGATTGGATTTCCATGTTATCCGATTGGATTTGATTAATCCTGAATTGGTTTCATCGCAGGGAACAGCAATACATCTCTAATAGAAACAGATTCTGTCAGCAGCATTACGAATCTATCGATACCTACGCCCAGACCACCTGTAGGAGGCATACCATATTCCAGAGCTGTCAGGAAGTCTTCATCGATCATGTTTGCTTCATCATCGCCGTTTTCTCTCAGGAATTCCTGATATTCGAAACGGGATCTCTGGTCGATGGGGTCATTCAGTTCGGAATAAGCATTGCCGTATTCTCTACCAACGATGAACAGTTCGAATCTTTCTGTGAATTCGGGTTTATCGGGTTTTCTCTTTGTCAGAGGAGAGATTTCTACGGGGTAGTCAATGATGAATGTGGGCTGGATCAGGTTCTTTTCTACGAATTCTTCGAAGAACAGGTTCAGGATATCGCCTTTTACATGACGGTCTTCAAATTCCAGACCACGTTCTTTTGCCAGTGCTTTTGCTTCTTCTGTATCTTTCACCTGATCGAAGTCGATACCTGTATGCTGTTTTACAGCGTCAACCATTGTGATTCTTGCAAAGGGTTTGCCCAGATCCAGTTCATGACCGCCATAATTCACTGTTGTTGTGCCCAGTACGTTCTGTGCTACTGTACGGAACATATCTTCTGTGATATCCATCATACCGTTGTAGTCTGTATATGCCTGATACAGTTCCATCAGTGTGAATTCAGGATTATGACGAACGGAAACACCTTCATTTCTGAATACACGACCGATTTCGTATACTCTTTCAAAACCGCCTACGATCAGTCTCTTCAGGGGCAGTTCCAGAGCGATACGGCAGTACATATCGATATCCATTGTGTTATGGTGTGTGATAAAAGGTCTTGCGGATGCACCACCGGGAATTGTCTGCAGTACGGGTGTTTCAACTTCCAGGAAGCCTTTGGAATCCAGGAATTTTCTGATTTCTGTAATGATTTTGGAACGTTTGATAAATGTATCCTTAACTTCAGGGTTTACAATCAGATCAACATATCTCTGTCTGTAACGCATTTCCTGGTCTTTCAGACCGTGGAATTTTTCGGGCAGTACCTGCAGGCTCTTGGACAGCAGAACTACTTCTTTTGCGTGTACGGAAATTTCACCTGTTTTTGTTTTGAAAACGAAACCTTTGATACCGATGATATCGCCGATATCGAATTTTTTGAATGCTGCGTAATCTTCTTCGCCGATGTCATTTTTGCTTACATAAGACTGCATATGACCATCTCTATCCTGGATATTGCAGAAGGATGCTTTACCCATGATACGTTTGCTCATCATACGGCCAGCAATGCAAACATCTTTGCCTTCCAGCTCTTCATAGTTGGCTCTGATTTCTTCGCTGTGGTGTGTTACGTCGTATTTTACGATCTGGAAGGGGTCTTTGCCTTCTTCCTGCATCTGCGCCAGTTTTTCTCTTCTGATTCTGTTCTGTTCGCTCAGTTCCTGCTGTGTCAGCTCCTGAACTTCTTTGATTTCTTCTGCCACGTTACTTCCTCCTATCCGTGTGCGTCATTTGTTTCAGGTATATCTTATTTTGTAAATTTCAGCACTTTGAATTCTACTTCGCCATCGGGTGTTTCGATCATGATCTTATCGCCTTTCTTATGGCCCAAGAGCGCCATGCCAACGGGAGATTCATTGGAGATTCTGCCGTTCATGGGGTCTGCTTCCGCAGAGCCAACGATGGTATATTCCATTTCTTCATCGAATTCCACATCCAGCAGAGTTACTGTTGTGCCCAGGCTGATGCTATCTTTTGCGCCGCCTTCTTCATCGATGACTTCTGCATTTCTCAGCATTTTTTCCAGCTGAACGATACGCGCTTCGATCTCTGCCTGTTCTTCTTTTGCTGCGTCATATTCGGCGTTTTCGGAAAGGTCACCCTGACCTCTTGCTTCTTTGATTTTTTCTGCTACGTCTTTTCTGCGAACTGTTTTCAGGTTTTCCAGTTCTGCTTCCATGTTTTTCAGACCTTCATAAGTCAAAACAACTTTCTTTTCTGCCATGGGTGTGTCACTCCTCATATTCTAATCTCGTATTATGTTCCCTTGCTTTCGGGCAAGGAAAAAAGGAAGGTTTTAAATTACCCTCCTGAACCATTGATATATTATAAAGTACGTCCACGGGATTGTCAACGTTTTTTCCTTTAAAATCAAGGCTTTCTCCTGATTTTTACCCGTTTTCCGAAGGCAGAGAAGCCCGAAACGGCATAGCCCATCTCCCTGAGTTCAAAAAGGAGGACATCCCGTTCCACTTCCTCCAGGGGAAAGTCCCAGCTCTGGCGAAAATCACTGCAATACAAAAATGCCTCCGCTTCCGCAAATCTTCCCTCCAGCTGTTTTTCGCCCAAATCACGGGCTGCATGGAAAAAGAACCCTTCTGCTGCAGAAACATCAGGCCGCAGCTGCATCAGCCGCCGCAGCATGGGTCTGTTCCCCGCCAGGTCTAACCAAAAACATCCCTTTTTCAGAATATGCTCCAAAGAACGCTGTTCCATACCGCAGGAAAGGATGGCATCCGCTTCGGAAAAAACGGGATTTTTCGGAGAAGAGAAGACCTCTGCCACCAGCCCTCGTTCCAGATACAATTCCCGCACGATGTCTTCCGCTGTTTCCGGTTCCTGGGTAAAAATAGCCAGACGGTTCACCTCATTCCCCATGGAGGAAAGGGCCGCCTTCCAGATGCCCTTGCCGCCCCCCGCCAGCAAATAGGTACATTCCGCAGGATTTTTCCCCTGCCGCTTCAACGCCTCCGCCGCTCCTTCAAAGGCAAAAAGGGTCGCCAGCCTGCGGCCTTCCGCAAAAGGCAGCCGTTCCCTGGGAAATTCCCCCTCCGCCGGGGGAATGACGATGCCGACGCCCTCTTTCTCCAGGGCCTCCAAAAGGGCCGATGCTCCCCGCCGCCAATTTGCCGTCATGGCGGTTTCCCTTTGGGTCTGCAAAATGCCCGTCAGCTGTTCCCCGTTCCGCTCCAGCCGAAAGGGTCTGTGCTTCTCGGGATAGGAAATGCGCCAGCCGGAAGGCAGTAGCTTTGTCCAGCCGGGCATTTCCGGCAGCTCTCCCCGTTCCAAAAATCTGATCTTTGCTGATTCCATATATTCTCTCCCCCGTTTTTGTTGTATTTTTTTGTATACAATATTCTATATCCAATCCAATTGGATAAATTTACTATTTATGGCAAAATAAATTGCATATAAAATATTTTGATTGTACAAATATTCGAACTTGTCTGACTTTGTAAAATAAATTCAGATTCTTCAAATTTTTTCACATTTTGCGTTGTATATTCAAAAATACATGATATTTTTTCCCGATTTTATGCAATAACACTATGTATCTTATTTTGTACACAAAATACGGTATTTTATTTCATACATGATTGACAATAAAAATAAATCTATCTATCATGAAATTAGAGATATTTCAGTAATAAACCTTTTTCATTTGACTTACAAGATAAAAATATCCTTATTTTCATTATATGAAAGGAGCCTTGATTATGAATACAAAAATCATGAAAACCATGGACGGTAATGAAGCCGCTGCTTATATCTCTTACGCTTTCACAGAAGTAGCTACCATTTACCCCATCACACCCTCTTCCCCCATGGCGGAACACGTAGACAGCTGGTCCGCAAATGGCAAGAAGAACCTGTTCGGCCAGACAGTACGTCTGCTGGAACTGGAATCTGAAGCAGGTGCAGCTGGTGCGATGCACGGCTCTCTGGAAACAGGCGCTCTGACAACTACATACACAGCTTCTCAGGGTCTGCTGCTGATGATCCCCCCTATGTACAGAATCGCTGGTCAGCTGAAACCCGGTGTATTCCACGTATCTTCCCGTACAGTAGGTACACACGCTTTCTCCATCTTCGGTGACCACTCCGACGTTATGGCTTGCCGTCAGATCGGCTGCGCTATGCTGTCCTCCGCTTCCGTTCAGGAAGTAATGGATCTGGCTGGTGTTGCTCACCTGTCCGCAATCAAAGGCTCCGTACCTTTCATCCACTTCTTCGATGGTTTCCGTACTTCCCACGAACTGCAGAAAATCGAAGTAATGGACTATGAAGATCTGGAAAAACTGATCGACCAGGATGCTCTGAAAAAATTCAGAAAGAACGCACTGAACCCCGAACACCCCGTGCAGCGTTCCACCGTACAGAATCCTGACGTATTCTTCCAGAACAGAGAAGCATGCACACCTTTCTACACAAACCTGCCTGAAATCGTGGAAGAATACATGCAGGAAATCAACAAGATCACAGGCAGAAACTATCAGCTGTTCAACTACTTCGGTGCTCCCGATGCGGAACATGTCATCATCGCTATGGGTTCCGTAACAGGCGTTGCTCAGGAAGTAGTAGAATCCCTGACAGCTAAGGGCGAAAAAGTAGGTTTCCTGCAGGTTCACCTGTACAGACCTTTCTCCCTGAAACACTTCATGGCTGCTCTGCCCGAATCTGCTAAGGTGATCACCGTTCTGGACAGAACAAAAGAACCCGGCGCACTGGGTGAACCCCTGTACACAGACGTTTGTTCCGCACTGATCGAAGAAGGCAGAATGGTAAAAGTACTGGCTGGTCGTTACGGTCTGTCTTCCAAAGACGTGACACCCGGTCAGATCATCGCTGTATTCGACAACATGAAGGGTGCTCAGAAACACCACTTCACAGTTGGTATCATCGATGACATCTCCAACACACACATCGATGTAACAGAAGAACCCGATCTGGCTGACGAAAGCACAGTATCCTGCAAATTCTGGGGTCTGGGCTCCGATGGTACGGTTGGTGCAAACAAAAACTCCATCAAGATCATCGGCGACCACACAGATAAATACGCACAGGCTTATTTCGAATACGACACAAAGAAATCCGGCGGCATCACAAGATCTCACCTTCGTTTCGGCGACAAGCCCATCCGTTCCAGCTATCTGGTAACAAAAGCAGACTTTGTTGCCTGCCACAACCAGAGCTACATGGAAAAATATGATATCGTTTCCGAAATCAAACCCGGCGGTACATTCCTGCTGAACTGCGGCTGGAAAGGTGAAGAACTGGAACACCATCTGTCCGCTGATGTGAAAAAATATATCGCAAACAACAACATCCATTTCTATACCATCGATGCCATCAAAATCGGGAAAGAAATCGGTCTGGGCAACAAAACAAATGCCATCCTCCAATCCGCATTCTTCAAACTGGCAAACATCATCCCCGTTGACGATGCGGTAAACTACATGAAAGCAGCCATCGTGAAATCCTACGGCAAGAAGGGCGAAAAAGTTGTCAACATGAACTACGCTGCCGTAGATGCTGGTCTCTCCGGTCTGGTAAAAGTTGACGTTCCCGCAAGCTGGAAAGATGCAAAAGACGTGGACAAAGAAGCGATCAAAAAGGTTCTGCCCGAATACGTTGAAAAACTGATGGTACCCATGAACGCCCTGAAAGGCGATCTGCTGCCCGTATCCGTATTCGCCGGCAGAGAAGACGGCACTGTTCCTCTGGGCACATCCGCATATGAAAAACGCGGCGTTGCCATCGATGTTCCCGCATGGGATGCAACAAAATGTATCCAGTGTAACCAGTGTTCCTACGTTTGTCCTCACGCTGCCATCCGTCCTTTCCTGCTGACAGAAGAAGAAGCTGCAAATGCTCCTGAATCTTATACCGTACTGAACGCCAACGGCGCAGGCGATATCAAACAGTATAAATTCCGCATCCAGGTAGACCCTCTGGATTGTCAGGGCTGCGGTGTCTGCGTAACAGCATGTCCCGCAAAAGAAAAAGCTCTGGTTATGAAACCTCTGGAAAGCCAGATGGACGAACAGGCAAACTGGGACTTCTCCCTGACACTGAGCGACAAAGAAAACCCCATGAACAAATTCTCCGTAAAAGGCTCTCAGTTCGAACAGCCTCTGCTGGAATTCTCCGGCGCATGTGCTGGTTGTGGTGAAACAGCTTACGCAAAACTGATGACGCAGCTCTACGGCGACAGAATGTATCTGGCTAACGCAACAGGCTGTACACAGGCCTGGGGCGCAGCTGCACCTTGTGTACCTTACACAACAAACAAAGAAGGCTGGGGCCCCGCATGGAGCAACTCTCTCTTCGAAAACAACGCGCAGTTCTCCGTTGGTATGGTTCTGGCTGTGGAACAGCAGAGAGACCGCATCACAATGAAAGTAAAAGATCTGCTGGCTCTGGCAGAAGGCACAGACTTCGCGGCAGCAGCAAATACATGGCTGGAAAACTGGGATAACGGCGACAGAAGCAAAGCAGACAGCCGCGCACTGCTGGCAGCTCTGGAAGGCCTGAATGTAGAAGGCGAAGCTGCGGAACTGAAGAAATTCATCCAGGAAAACAGCGAACACCTGACAAAGAAATCCATGTGGATGTATGGCGGCGACGGCTGGGCATACGACATCGGCTACGGCGGTCTGGACCACGTTCTGGCTTCCGGCCGTGACGTAAACGTTCTGGTGGTGGATACAGAAGTTTACTCCAACACAGGCGGTCAGTCCTCCAAGGCGACACCCATCGGTGCGGTTGCACAGTTTGCAGCAGGCGGCAAGCCTACCGTGAAAAAAGACCTGGGCGGTCTGGCAATGAGCTATGGCTATGTTTACGTAGCACAGGTTGCCCTGGGCGCAGACCCCAACCAGCTCATCAAGGCCCTGAAAGAAGCTGAAGCTTACAAAGGCCCTTCCCTCATCATTGCTTACGCCCCTTGCATCAACCACGGCATCTCCAAGGGCATGGCCAATGCCCAGCTGGAAGCAAAACTGGCGGTACAATCCGGCTACTGGCATCTGTATCGCTACAACCCCATGCTGAAGAAAGAAGGCAAAAACCCCTTCATCCTGGATTCCAAAGAACCTACCATGGACTTCAACGAATTCCTGATGGGCGAAGTACGTTACGCTTCCCTGGTTCGTACCTTCCCCGAAACAGCAGAAGTGCTGCTGAAAGAAGCAGCAGAACAGGCAAAAGAAAAATATGCTGCTTATAAAAAGATGGCAGAAGTGTAATTTGACGTAGAAAAATTGCAGCAGACACCTTCACAGAAGGTGCCACACCCTCCCATACGGTCATTCAAAAGAGGGGCCAGCGCCCCGCACCCCTATAGAAAAAGGAGTGTTCCTCATGGAACACTCCTTTTTTTATTTTAAATATCTTTGCTGCAATTGCAGATAATCCTTTGGCTCTATGCCAAATGCCTTCCGATAGCCCTCCAGGGCATCGAAATCCATCAGGAGATGATAGAACCCGCCAATGAAATGCTGGATATCATCGATGCGGACACGGAAATTATCATACCGCACGGCGAAGGATTTCAAAAATGGCCCGGGGATTTTGAAATACATGGCATATTCCGGATATAAGTAGCTGTCCAGCATCCTTTGTGCCCGATAATAAATAGTGGTGATAAACCGCTCCTCGTCAAAAGCCTTTAACGCAGGCAATGCAGGGCAGGTGGTTTTGATACGGTGGTATGTTTCGAAGGAAGAAATCAGAAGCTCCATCCACGTAGGCGTGGTGATTTCCCCTTTGTACAGCTTGATACGATTATTTTCAAAGTTTTTCAGGGCAAAGGCAAAATATTTTTCCCCGGGGATATATTTCGTCAGTTCATTCAGGGAATAGCCCACCCAGTGGTCACAATATTTCGTATAATCCTGTTCGATGAAATAATCTACGAAGCTTTGGGCCGCTTTCAGCCATTTTTCCTCTTTCGTCACACCGTAAAGCTTCGTCAAAGCCAGGGCCGCTTCCCCGTCGTAATAAACGATACGATATTTTTCCTTTTTCACCCCATCGGGATAGGAAAGGATATGCCAGTAGCCGTCTCCCTTTTCATCAGCAAAGCTCAAAATACTTTCCCCGAAACGGCAGGCTGTTTCCAGATATCTTTTATCTCCCGTCACTTCCATATAGTGCGCCAGGGTGATGACCACAACAGCATTGGCCCCCAGCTTGATTTCCTGCGTTTTCTGCTCAATGACATAGGGCAGACCGTTGATCTCTTCCACGGCATTTTTCAGGGCATACTGCAAAGCCGTGTCGATCTTCTCTTTCAGCTTTTTCTCATGGCTTCTGCTGTATTCCATCAAAAGGGCCCACAAAACGGCAATATGGCGCACCATATTATAGCCGGACAGAGGCTTTGCCGTATGGGCACGGAAACCATACTGAAACTCCCCGTTTTTCTGCAGCATATCAGAAAGCTGCGCCGCAGAGGAAGTCACGGCATCATCCACGATTTCTCTGGTAAAGGCGTCTATCTTTCTTCTGCCGTATTCCAACCCTCTGTTGTAAAGGGGATAAATGGTGTCATCTGCATCGCAGAAAAAGCCGCTGCACTGGAAAGCCACTATCTCCGCAGGCAATTTTTCCAGCAAAGGTTCTTTTTTCTTCTCCAGATATTTATTGATATTTTCAAGAGAAACACGACCTTCTTCCCCGTAGATGAACATCTGGCGGGTGTTCAGCTCCGCTTCCAAAAAGGCATGCTGAAATTCCCCATCCAGAGCCAACCCCCAGCGGAAAAACTTCTTTCTCACCTTTCGCAGCTGTTCCTCCACCAGTCCCAGGGGCACTTTTCGCACGGCATCCACGAAATCCACCTTCACATAAGAAACCTCGAAGGAATTTTTCTGCAGATACGCTTCTGTTTTGCTGACAACTGCTGCCCATGTCTCTTCCATCGTTTCCCCCTTGGCATGGAACACCTGGGCTCTGCTGTCGGGGTTTCCCAAAGAAAGGAACACCACACGGGGGCAACCCGCCCCTTCCACCTGCTGAAACACGGCTTCGGTTTTACAATAAGTATCCAACAGCGCGATCTTTCTTTGAAATTTTTTCAGCTGCAGAGAAAAGCTGCTGTTTTTCAATATTTTTTCTACGTTTTTCTTTTTATGATCCTTTAAATTCGGGGCCTTCTTCATCTCATCCTCACCTCGTTACTATCCACTTTATGGCATGGAAGAGAAAAAGTAAAGATGCTTTCCGCCTTTTTGTCGAAGGATATCTTAAAAGTTTCTTTCAATTTCCGAAAGTCTCTTTTTTTATTGTTAACTTTATGATAGAATTTCATCCATGAAGAAATGAATGTTGAAGGAGGAGTTTTCCTATGAAGAAAAAATTAGTTACCCTGCTGGCCTGTGCCATGATCGGTGTCAGTGCACTTTCCGGCTGCGGCGGCGGCAGCGCGGCAAGCAATGAAGTGCCCGAAGATTCCGTAGCAGCGACCATCACCGTTGAGGATGAAAGCCTGCCCCCTCTGGATGCAGAGCTGCAGCAGCTGTACGCAGATGCATATAAGATCTATAATCAGATCAGCTTCGGTAAATTCGATTATGATGAAGAAACGACCTTTGAAAAAGACGGCTTCACCTATTATAAGATCACAGATAACCGCTTCAAAACATATGATGATTTCAGAGAATATCTGCTGCAGTATTTCACAGTGCAGTTCGTAGATAACAGCATCCTGAGCGCAGACAACATCATGTTCGCCAAGGGCGAAGACGGCGGTCTGTATTTCCTGGGCGGCGGCAGAAGCACAAACCCCTACTACGCAGGCCATACCTTTGCCATGGATAAAGAAGGCGAAGATGAAATGGGCTTCAAGGCAACTGCTTACTACACAAACAGCGGCACAGCTTATGAAGACGATTATTTCTACACAACCCCTGAAGACCCCGAAAACTACACAACACAGGAATTCCTGTTCGTTCTGTGGAACGAAGACGG
>NZ_JAFUMA010000115.1 GCF_017483025.1 Anaerotignum sp.
CAAAGGCACAAGAGAACCCTACAGAATGATGACCAGCCGTGCGGAATTCCGCCAGCTGCTGCGTCAGGATAATGCCGACCAGAGACTGACCCCCATCGGCCACGAAATCGGTCTGATCTCCGATGAAAGATATGAAGCATTGAGAGAAAAAGAAAGACTGGTAAAAGAAGAGATCGAACGTGTTCACGGCGTGACCATGGGCCCCAGCGAAGCAGTGCTGGCTGTTCTGGAAAGAAACAACACAGCACCTATTAAGAATGGCGCGCGCCTTTCTGATCTGATCAAACGCCCTCAGCTGACCTATGATGCCCTGGCGGAAATCGACCCCGAAAGACCCGAACTGCCTGCGGATGTACGGGAACAGGTGAATATTCAGATCAAATATGCAGGCTATATTGACCAACAGTTGAAACAGGTGGAACAGTTCAAGAAGCTGGAAGGCAGACTGCTTCCCCAGGATCTGGATTATGAAACCATTCAGGGTCTGAGACTGGAAGCAAGACAGAAGCTGAATCTGGTACGCCCCCAGAACTTAGGACAGGCCAGCCGTATCACAGGGGTTTCCCCTGCGGATATTTCCGTATTGCTCATCTACATGGAACAGATGAAGCGGAGCAAATAACAAAAGTAGAATTGGATGTGATGCTATGACAGGATTTTTTCTGCCATGGAATGAAAATAACAGACAGATAAAGCGGGGCGAAAAGAAACTGCATCTGCCCAAGGGGACATTTTCCCTGGAGGATGCCGTTTTCGATAATCGCAAGCCTGCTTACGTTTCCCTGCCCAACCCCAGAGGGACATTGCGTTCCTTCCTGCAGGCGGTGGAAAGCGGGAAAAAAGAGGAAGCCATGGGCTATTTTTCAAGCAAGGTAGCGGAAGTGGTGGATTATGAAGAAATGGAAGGCTTTTTGAAGGATTTGAAGGAATATCATTGCTTTGCCGACGAAAGCAAAAATGGCATCCGCACGGTTTCTGTTACCAGAAATAATCAGGATGGAGAAATTTTCTCCTTTCGCATGGTGGCGGAGCCGGATTCCTATGGCAAATGGAAGATTTTCAGTATTGAAAGAGAAGGGAAGGAATAAACCGTGGAAAACAAAGCATTACTCAAGGATTGCTGTGAACAGATGGGCGTTTCCTTAAGCGAAGCCCAGCTGGAACAGTTTATGACATATCTTTCCCTCCTGCTGGAATGGAATGAAAAAATGAACCTGACAGCCATTACAGAACACAGAGATGTGGTGCTGAAGCATTTTGCAGACTGCCTGAGCCTGGTGCCCTGGGTGGAATGGAAAGAAGGCATGCAGGTCATCGATGTGGGTACTGGTGCCGGTTTTCCCGGTATCCCCGTGAAAATTGCAAAGCCTGAGGTGGAAATGACACTGCTGGATTCCCTGCAGAAGCGTATCGGTTTCCTGCAGGAAGTGGGCACACAGCTGAAATTGGACGGCGTGGAATATGTCCACAGCAGAGCGGAAGACGGCGGTCAGAACCCCGATTACAGAGAACAGTTCGACCTGTGCGTTTCTCGTGCGGTGGCGAATCTGGCGGTGCTGAGTGAATATTGTCTGCCTTTCATTAAGGTCGGCGGTCAGCTGGCGGCCCTGAAAGGCCCCGATGCGGAGGCGGAAGTGGAACAGGCGGCAGGCGCCCTGAAAAAGCTGGGCGGCAGACTGGTGGAAATCAAGGATGTGACGATTCCATATACAGACCTGTCCCATAAACTGGTATTCATCGAGAAGGTTGCTCCTACGCCTAAGAAATACCCCAGAAACGCCGGAAAGATTAAAAAAGACCCATTAAAATAAAAGAAAAGCTCGTATCGATGCGTATTGTGTCGATATGGGCTTTTTTTTGTGGAACGCTTTTTTTCGGAGAAGAAAATTGCCGTGATATCATGTAGAAAAGAAAATAAAAATATTTTTCCCGCAAAAAATATGCAATATTTTGTGCCATTCAGGGTGCAGGGAAATGATTTCCCCGCCAGGGTGTGGGACAGTGTCCCACGAAAAAAGGAGGTAATATATATGGAAGTTTTGAAATTTTCGGAAATGCGCTTGAAGAAGGATAAGGTGGTCTTTCAGCTACCTATTGATAAGATACGGTCTAACCCCTATCAGCCCAGAAAATATTTCAACCGTGCGGCATTGGAAGAACTTTCGGAAAGCATCAAAGCCTATGGCGTGCTGCAGCCTATCACGGTACGGAAAATGAGCGGCGGCTATTATGAACTGGTGGCAGGGGAACGCCGCCTGCGGGCATCGGAAATGGCAGGATTGGAGACCATCCCCGCTATTTTGATGCAGGTCAGCGACAGCGATAGCGCCGTCATGGCCTTTATCGAAAATATCCAAAGGCAGAATTTGAGTTTTTTGGAAGAGGCAGAGGGCTATAAAAATATGATGGAGGATTACGGCCTGACCCAGGAGGAGCTGGCGGTGAAGCTTTCCAAAAGTCAGTCCTCCATCGCCAATAAGCTGCGGGTTTTAAAACTGGAGGACAGCGTGAAAAAGCTGCTCCTGGAATATCATTTCACAGAGCGCCACGCCCGGGCCCTTTTGAAGCTGCCTGATGAAGAGACGCGGTTGTTCGTTCTTGCCCAGATGGTACAGGAAGAAATGAATGTGAAGAAAACGGAAGAACTGGTGGAGGCGACGCTGGAGGAAATGCGCCCCCGCCCCGTGGAAAAGGGGGAGCAGCGGGAAAAGCGATATGTCCGTTCCTCGGATTTTCGCCTTTTCACCAACACCATCAAGCAGAGCGTGGAAGTCATCCGCAGGTCTGGAATGGATGTGGTTTATGAGGATAAGCAGGACGAGGAGGGCTGCGAGATCGTCATCCGTATCCGCAGAAATGGGCAGGCATCCGCTTGATTTCTTTGTTGTAACGTTTTATAATGGTTACTATATAGAACGTTACGAACAGGAGGGAACGGCATGAAGGAAAGGCCTGTTTTGATCCGTGCGGATTATGGCAGAGTGGAGCTCAGGTTAAAAGAAGTGATGGACGAGATCGGCATCAGCAGAAACCAGCTGGCAAAGCTCATCGATGCCCGCTTTGAGGTGGTCAGCAAATGGTATAAGGGTGAAGTGGAAAAAATGGACTTGGATATCCTTGCCCGCATCTGCTATGCACTGGATTGCACCACGGATGATCTGCTGCAATATGTTCCCGGGGAAGAGGAAGAATAAAAAATAAAAGCACCTTATGCAGTGGGGCAAAAGCCACATTGTTAAGGCGCTTTTTTTATTTAAATCTCTCTTTCAAAGGTCTTATCCAGCTTCATGAACGTTGCTGTGGCTGTACCGACCAGCACTTCCTTGCCATTTCGATTTATTTTCCCCTCTGCTGTCATGCTGATGAGGGTACGCCCCAGGTGGGTGATCTTGATATGATAATGTACGAAATCCCCCAGAAGGACAGGCTTCAGGAAGGTGGTTGTCAGGTTGACAGTGGTGACCATATGCTGTTTTGCAAAATAATGGCAGGTCAGGCCAAAGGAAACATCGAAGCAGGTCATCAGAATACCGCCATGGAGACTGCCGCCGGGGTTCAGTTCCCATTCCAGAGCCTCAAAAGCAATGCAGGCTTCTCTGTTTGCAAAGTCGCAGGAAACGAACTGGGGATGCAGGCGGGCCAGCACGCCGCAATTGGAAATGGGGTTATCGGGGTGTCCCAGCTGGGAAAGCCACTGCTCCATATTTTCCTGAGAGTTGACCCCGTCTTTTAATGTGATCAATGTCATTTTTCCCACCTCCTTATTCATTGACAGCCATGAATGTGGCTGTGGCGATGCATGCCAGAACGTCGCCCTTTTCCAGACGCACTTCCGCTTTGACTGTTGCCAGGGTGCGTCCCAGGGAATCCAGCTGGCATTTTACGTGGAAAGTATCCCCCAGAGCGATGGGCTTCAGGAAAGAGACATTCATCGTTACGGTTACAACGGTGGGGGCACTCAGGTGGGTATAATAATGGGCCAGAGAGCCCATGGAAGTATCCAGAGCTGTGGAAGTCATGCCGCCGTGGATGATATCTTCGGGGTTCAGCTCCCATTCCTGCACATCATAGGCAAATTCGGCAGTGCCTTTTGCAAAATCGCAGGCAACGAAGCGGGGGTCCATGCGGGGGATGACGCCGTGGTGTTTCAGATAGGAACCGGGTTTCATGGCGTTGTGGAAAAATTCTTCCATATCTGCCTGAGAAAGACCGGGAATTTCAGTCCAGTGCATAGTGTTTCTCCTTATTTCAAAAATTCCTTTACATTATCCAGAAAGGCCTTGCTGTTTTCCAAATGGGGCAGTGCGCCTGTGTTTTCGAAGAGGGCGAAGGAGCCAAAGTCCTTCATTTTTTCCGCCGTATCGAAATGCTCTGTGGGGTTTGTTTTGTTTTCCTCGCCCCAGATCATCAGGAAGGGGATGGAAAGCTTTTCAAAGGCGGGCTTGGTATCAGCGGCATAGAAGCGAGTGGAGATACCTGCGAAGGTCGCCTGGGCATGGCTGCCAAAGCGGGCAGCATCCGCGTATCTCTGCACCAGTTCGGAAGAGATGTTTTCCTTTGCGTAGAAAGCATCTTCCAGAGCGGCTTTGATCTTCCCTTTGGAGGTGCCCATGAGAAATTTCTGGGTGCCCGCCACGGGGGAAAGGAGCAGAGACAGGGGTTTTGTATCTTCATCGGTTGCGAAGCCCTTGCCGATGCCTTCGGGGGAGATCATCACCATGCGGCGGATATCATCAGGATGCAGCATGGATAAAATCAGGCCGAAATCGGCGCCTGCGTTGGCGCCGCAGAAGCAGACGGGGCGTTTTACCACGTTTTCAATGAACCCGTGGAGGAAATTTGCATACTGATATGCTGTCCAGGGTTTTTCGGGGCAGAAGGAATTGCCGAAGCCGGGCAGATCCACAGCGTAAACATGGTAAGTCTCCGCCAGAGATTCGATCGCATCATCCCATTCGCGGCAGGATGCCCCCAGCATCACGCTGTGTACCAGCAGCAGGGGTCTGCCATGGCCCAGGGAACGATAGGCGATGGGGCCTTCTTCCGTTTCATATGTTTCCATGAAATGGGTCTCATCTTTTTTCTTTTGAGCTTTTTTCAGGCAAAGCTTCTGATAGCCCGCAAGGCCTGCAAGAGCTGCGCCGATGGCACCGAAAAAGCCAAGGAAATATTTTGCCATTTTCTTTTTCATATCCAAACCTCCCTTAGAGGAAATTTTATACAATACTATTTCAACCTATATTATGCGCTTAAATTTTGCATTTGAAAAGGGGGAAAATCATAAGATATTATGAAGATTTTCGGGAAGGAGTGGGCGAAATGGATGGGTTTTTGGCATTGGCGGGGCAGCTGTTCGTGATCCTCTGCATCCAGTCTATTTTAGAAGCTATGTCAGCAAAATGGCAGAATAATTTCATGCAGAAGCCCATCGAACTGGGGTGTTACCTGGCGAGCCTGGTGGCGGTTTTGCGGTTCATGCAGACTTATTTATTCAGTATTTTACGATCATTCTCGAAATTTTTTTAAAAAAAATTAAAAAATTGCAAAAAAAGTGCTTGACGAATGGACAAAACGATGGTAATATATCATCTGTACTCAGTACGAGTTACGCCGATGTGGCTCAATTGGCAGAGCAGCTGACTTGTAATCAGCAGGTTATCGGTTCGAGTCCGATCATCGGCTTTTTTCTTATGTGGGTGGATTCCCGAGCGGCCAAAGGGGGCAGACTGTAAATCTGTTGCGATAGCTTCGAAGGTTCGAATCCTTCTCCGCCCACTCTTTTATACTGACGCGGAGTAGAGCAGTCCGGTAGCTCGTCGGGCTCATAACCCGGAGGTCGTCGGTTCAAATCCGGCCTCCGCAATTCAACAAAAAAAGGAATACCTTATGGTATTCCTTTTTTGTTGTTTCGAGTATTTGCATGAACCTGCGACCTCTGCAATTCTATGTCGAAACATTTCTTTTATTTTCCAATAAAAAATGTTTGACAAATATATTGACTTATAGTATACTAGTTCCTGCAGTAGGCATTTTGTGGAGATGTACTCAAGAGGCTGAAGAGGTGCCCCTGCTAAGGGTATAGGTCATTAACGTGGCGCGAGGGTTCAAATCCCTCCATCTCCGTAATAAAAAAGAGATTATCGAAAGATAGTCTCTTTTTTGTTTTTCAGAAAGAAATGAACCCTGTGCGCCACGGTGGCGCGGGAGTTGAGGACGACCGCTGCCGGTGGCAGAAGAAGGGAGTCCGAAACTGCGAGAAACAAGGAGTTCATCGACTGAACGAAGAGAAGGAAAATGAACGACTATGTTTCGAGGTGGGCCTGTTCAAATCCCTCCATCTCCGTAATGAAAAAGGAACACCATGCGGTGTTCCTTTTTTATTGCGAAGAGGGGAACCCGACAATTCCGTAATAAAAAAGAGATTATCGAAAGATAGTCACTTTTTTTGTATATAGATTTTTTAAAAAGAAAAGTTGAGACTATCGTATACCATCCTTCCTTTATGATGAAGAAAAACAAAACATCAGAGAGGAGGGATTTTTTTGTATCTGACAGCAGATACCATCATCCGGCTGGCCACCATCCTTGGGGCCTTCGGCACTGTGGGCGCCATGCTTTACAAAAGCTTTCGCTGGATGGAGCAGCAAAAGCAGCAGGAGGCGGAGATCGAGAACATCAAGAAGGAGCAGTGCATCATGTGCTACGGACTTCTGGCAACTCTGGACGGGCTGAAGCAGCTGGGGGCCAACGGAAATGTAAGCGACGCCTATCAGAAACTGGAAAAGCATCTGAACAAAACGGCACACGACTGAGACAAGGGGTATATTAAGGAAAGAAAGTGGAATGAAAGATGAACAAGGAATGGAAAGAGATACTGGGGAACCTTCTGACGGTAAAAAGTATCGTAACGATCCTGCTGACGGTGGTGTTTTCTTTTTTGGCCATCTATGATCGCATCGACGGCGGACAGTTTCTGAATATTTTTTCCATCGTCATTGCCTTCTATTTTGGCACACAGCATCAGAAGGCAACGGAAAAGACGGCGGAAAAGGGGGAAAATCAATGACGGGAAAGGAATTAGTGGCCTTTGCCAGAAGCAAGCTGGGCACCGCCTATGTTTATGGCATGAAGGGGGATGTGCTGACGAAGGAAACCTACGACCGACTGAAGATCTTATTTGGCCCTCTGGTCTGGGACAGCGACGTAAATAAGATTGGGCAGGTCTGTGTGGATTGCAGCGGGCTGATCTCCTGGGGGACAGGCATCCAGCGCAATTCCCAGGGCTATCATGATACGGCGGAAACGGTTTTCCCCATTTCTACTGTGAATCAGGCGCCCATTGGGGCGGCAGTCTTGAAAAAAGGGCATATCGGTATCTATATCGGAAACGGCAGATATATCGCCGCAGACGGCAGTGCTTACGGCGTCCGCATGGGAACAGTGGCGGGAAGCAGCTTTACCCATTGGTTCCGTCTGAAGGATATCGACTACAGGGAGGAAGAAATGGCGCAGAAAGAAACCATCATTTATAATGAAAAGGAATATACCGTGGAGCTGATCCGCAGGGACGGCGTGACCTATCTGAAAACCAGAGATATCGCCGAAGTTCTGGGGTTGTCTGTCAGCAGCCGGGGGAAGACCCCTGTCTTGGCAGACAAGTGAGGAAAATGAGAGATCCCTTCTTTTTTAGAGGGGATTTTTTTCGTTCAATTCAATAAAAAAATAACAGTTTGATTTTTGTTTTTTCCTGTGAGAAGAAAACAAAGGATATGGGGAAAAGAGGAAAAATATTGTTGAGTTTTTATTTTTAACAGGAAAAGAATATTTTCCTTCACCTCAAAAAGCGAAAATGAACTATTTTTCAGTCTGATTTGTGGTTTTTTCGCAGGAACGATTGGACATTTTTTCTTAATCGAAGAAAAACTGTACGAAATACTATACAAAAATACGCGAGTTTGTAGAAAATTTCACAGTACCTCTTGCCTTTCTCGGGAAAAGTGGTATACTGATAATGTATTCGGATGCGGATTTTCTGGAATTCGTTGTGCTTTTGGATACATACTGAACTTTTTTTCAGGATGTAGTTGGTATGTATGGGGCGCAGCGGTTTGGAAAAGTCCTCCGAGAAGAGTACGCAGTTCTTCAAATACAAAAACTATGAATTAAAAGGAGAAGTGAAAAACATGAGAATTTCCGACAGAGTGCAGGCAATGCAGAACTCCCCTATCAGAAAATTCAACCCTATGGCTGAAGCAGCTGAAGCAGCTGGCGTTAAAATCTACCACCTGAACATCGGTCAGCCCGATATCGAAACACCTTCCGTATTCTGGGAAGCAGTAAAAGGTTTCGACCAGAAAGTACTGGCTTACGCTGGTTCTTGGGGTCTGCCTGAACTGCAGGACGCTATCGTTGAATACTTCAAGAGATTCGATATGAACCTGGAAAGAAACGACGTTCTGATCACAAACGGCGGTTCCGAAGCTCTGACACTGGTATTCCTGTCCCTGATCAACCCCGGCGACGAAATCATCGTTCCCGAACCCTACTACACAAACTACCTGACATTCATCCAGGCTGCTGACGGCGTTATCAAACCCATCACAACATATGCTGAAGAAGGTTACAAATACGCTATCAAAGAAAGACTGGAAGCAGTAGTAACAGACAAAACAAAAATGATCTCCATCGTTAACCCTGGTAACCCCACAGGCTGCATCCTGTCCAGAGAAGACATGAGAGTAATCGCTGACTTCGCAAAAGAACATGATCTGTGGATCCTGGCTGACGAAGTTTACAGAGAATTCGCTTACGACGGCAGAGAAATGACATCCTTCGGTCAGCTGGCTGACATCGAAGAAAGAGTTATCATCATCGACTCCGTTTCCAAGAGATTCTCCGCTTGCGGCGCTCGTATCGGCTGCCTGGTTTGCAAAAACAAAGAATACATGGCTCAGGTTTACAAGATCGCTATGGGTCGTCTGTGCGTTCCTACACTGGACATGGTTGGCGCTACAGCAATGTACAAACTGCCCGCTGACTTCTTCAACGATGTAAGAGCTGAATATGAACACAGAAGAAACACAGCTTTCGAAGCTCTGCAGAAAATCCCCGGCGTTGTATGCAAATGCCCCGGTGGTGCATTCTACATCACATGCAAACTGCCCGTTGAATCTACAGAAGACCTGCTGCTGTTCCTGCTGAACGAATTCAGAGACAACAACGAAACAGTAATGTACGCTCCCGCTGAAGGCTTCTATGCTACAGAAGGTCTGGGCAAAGACGAACTGCGTATCGCTTACATCCTGAAAGCTGAAGACCTGGCTCGTGCTATCGAACTGCTGGCTAAAGGTATCGAAGCTTACAAAGCAAAAGGCGGCAAATAATTCAATTTTACATAAATTGAGTTGAGCATTAGCTTTGCACTTGAAAGGACACTCCTTATGGAGTGTCCTTTTTCTATACATGGCTTCGCATTGGAAAACAGTATCTTCTTGACAGGGAAGGCGGATGGTGTTAATATCCTATCAAATCTATAGGAAAGCGTGATGAGGATGAAGAAGAAAGCAATGATCGCCATGAGCGGCGGCGTGGACAGCTCTGTTTCTGCCGCCCTGATGCAGGAGGCGGGCTATGATTGCATTGGCGTTACCATGAAATTATATCAGAATGAAGATGCGGGGATAGAAAGAGGAAAAACCTGCTGCGCCGTATCCGATGTTTTGGATGCGGAGCAGGCGGCCTTTCGCTTGGGGATGCCCCATTATGTGTTCAATTTCACAGAGGATTTTCGCCGGCAGGTCATGGAACCTTTCGTAGAGACTTATGAGGCAGGAGGCACCCCCAATCCCTGTATTGACTGCAACCGGTATATGAAATTTGAAAAACTGTATCAGCGGGCGCAGCTGCTGGATTGCGATATTCTGGTGACGGGCCATTATGCCAGGGTATCCTATGATGAGGAGCGGGGCCGCTGGCTGTTGAAAAAGGGGAAAGACGCGGCGAAAGACCAAAGCTATGCCCTTTATAGCCTGACACAGGAGCAGCTTGCCCATATCCGTTTCCCGCTGGGGGAAATGGAAAGCAAGGAAGCAGTGCGAAAGATCGCAGAGGCCCATGGGTTCCGCAATGCCCGCAAGCAGGATAGCCAGGATATCTGTTTTGTGCCCGATGGGGAATATGCTTCTTTTATTGCCCGATTCCGTGGGAAAGAGCCCGTCGGCGGCCCTTTTCTGGATAAAGAGGGCCATGTCCTGGGGCAGCATCGGGGCATCGTCCATTATACCATCGGCCAGCGGAGAGGCTTGGGCATCCCTTCTGCGGAGCGGCTGTATGTCTGCGAAAAAGACCCGAGGACCAATACAGTCATTCTGGGACGGGATGAGGATCTGTACAAAAAGGAGCTTCTGGCAGAGGATTTCAACTGGATCGCCATGGAAGAGCCCAAGGAACCTGTTTCCGTGCAGGCCATGATCCGCTATCGGGCAAAGGAAGTGCCTGCGGTGGCTTCTGTCAATCCAGACGGCACGGTGCGTATTCTTTTTGAAACAGCAGTGCGGGCCCCTGCCAGAGGACAGGCTGTTGTGCTTTATGATGGCGATATCGTCATCGGCGGCGGCAGGATCTGCTGAGAATAGCCTGCTTTTTCCGCAGTTTTTTGGGAAAGTTTGAAGACTTCTGCAACTTTTTATGGTAATATGAAGTCAAAGTTTGTAGAAGGAGGAATCAATATGGATGAAAATAAAGAACTGACATTGGTGGAAAAAGTAGAACAGGAAGCGAAAGAATGTTTCAAACAGGGCCTGAACTGCTCTGAATGTGTCATGACGGCTATGATGAACAATTTCGACATGGGCCTGCCTAAGGAAGTGGTAAAACTGGCAACAGGCTTCGGCGGCGGCATGGGCCATACAAAAAATACCTGTGGTGCCATCACAGGGGCAGTTATGGCACTGAGCGGCATCGTGGGCAGAGAAAACCCCATGGCGAAGGAAACCATGGCAGAACGTATCCAGGAACTGCAGCAGGATATTTATCCCGTTGTTGGCAAAATGGTAAAAGAAATCGAAGAAGAATACGGCACACTGATCTGCTCTGAACTTTCCAACCCCCACGGCGATTGGGAAGGCAAGGCAAGAAAGAAAAATTGTATGTCCATGATCATCCATTGTGCGGGTTTGGCTGCAAAATATGCCGAAGAAAATAAGGGTTGATCCTATGAAGAAGATATTGTTAGGGATTCTGGCGGCGCTGACTTTCTGCGTGCCTGCCTTTGCCCATCCGCCCATCACCGTATATGTGGATGGAGAAAAACTGAATTTTGACCAGCCCCCCATTATTCAGGATGACCGTACGCTGGTGCCTATGCGAAAGATTTTCGAGGCTTTGGATGCGGAAGTCGTCTGGGATGAACCCAGCCAGACGGTCGTGGCAGTCCATGATACAGACGTGATTTTGTTCCGCATCGGGGAAGCGGGTCTGTATAAAAATGGACAGCTGGCCTATACCATGGCGGTGCCTGCCCAGATCATCAATGACCGTACGCTGGTGCCTTTGCGGGCCGTGGCGGAAAGCCTTGGTGCAAATGTTGGCTGGGATGGTATCGATTATGTTATCGATATCACCGCTGCAGGCGGCACGCCTGCAACAAAACCGGAGACCCCTTCCTAAACATGGCAGGGAACGCCCCTCAGCGGCGGCTATGCTTCTTCTGTGAAGGCTCCTGATGGCACAGTGGTTCTGAATGTGGAGCTGAGATGCGATGAAGTTTCCACTGGCGCCGGGGCAGCAGCCATCAATGGCGCTATGGCCAATGAGACTTATGGCCAGGGTCAGGCCTTCCTGCAGGCATATGGGGAAAAAGCGCTGAAGGAATATGAAAATGACCCCGAAAATTTCCGTACCTATTACTATATGGGTACCTATGAGCTGACTAGAAAAAGCAATGGCTATGCTTCTTTCCTGTCGTCTGTTTCTTCCTATGACGGGGAGGACGACACGGTACGGTATTTCTCCCATACTTACAATTTAAGTACCGGGAAGGAATGTGCCCTCAGCGATCTGGTTTCCGACAGCAGAGAGGATCTGGAGTATTTGTGGATGATGTCTTTCACAGCACTGATCGATACAGATCCCGATGCTTTCTATAGCAAAGCCGTGAGCAAGCTGGAGAAAAACCTGGATAAAGTGGATTTCTATTTGACAGAGGACGGCATTGTGTTCTACCTGTCTCCTGATATCATCGCTCCCCCGGAAACGGGCGCGGTGTCCTTTGAAATCAATTACGTATTTTAATGAAAGAAAAGCCTCTTTTTGGACAATATAATCCAAAAGGAGGCTTTTTTATGTGTACAGCAGTTACTTACCGTACCAAAGATCATTATTTCGGAAGGAATCTGGATTTTGAATGTTCCTATGAGGAAAGCGTCACCATCACGCCCCGCAATTTTCCGTTTTCCTTCCCGAATGGGACGAATTGGGAGCATCATTATGCCATTATTGGTATGGCCCATGTTTCCGAAGAGTATCCTTTATATTATGATGCCGTCAATGAAAAGGGGCTGGCTATGGCGGGGCTGCTGTTTGCGGGAAATGCGGTCTATGGAAAGCCTCTGCCAAAGAAAGATAACATCCCCACCTGGGCTTTTATCCCCTGGGTGCTGGGCCAGTGTGCATCTGTTGCGGAAGCGGAAGCTCTGCTAGGGAATATCAATCTGACGGATGAAGCTTTCAGCCCGCTCCTGCCTCCCACGCCTCTTCATTGGATGATCGCTGATAAAGAAAGAAGCATCACCGTGGAAGCCACGGCGGAGGGACTGGAGGTATACGAAAATCCTGTAGGCGTATTGACCAATAATCCGCCCTTCCCCTTCCATCTGCAAAACCTGACCCAGTATCTGAACTTGACGGCAGAACTGGCGGAGAATCGCTTTTCTGACACCATCGACCTGCGCCCTTTCAGCCGGGGGATGGGGGCTATTGGCCTGCCAGGAGATCTCAGCTCTGCTTCCCGTTTCATTCGGGCAGCCTTTGTAAAGCTCCATTCTGTTTCCGGGGAGGGGGAGGAGGAGAGCGTCAGCCAGTTTTTCCATATCCTGGGGTCGGTGGAGCAGCAGCGGGGGTGCGTCCGCCTGGAGGAGGAAAAATATGAGATTACCATCTATTCTTCCTGCTGCAATCTGGAGAGGGGTATCTATTATTATAAGACCTACGATGGGAAGGGGATCACGGCGGTGGAGCTGCACGGAGAAGACCTGGAAGGACAAAGACTGGTGCTTTTTCCGCTACAGAAAAACGGGGATTTTTGTGGACAGTAGAAGTTACAAGAGTTACATTTGAAAAATATTGTGCAG
>NZ_JAFUMA010000116.1 GCF_017483025.1 Anaerotignum sp.
ACGTTGTTGAACTGGAACAGCCTCTGGGCATCATCGCTTCCCTTGGCGGCCAGACAGCCATCAACCTGGCAGAACCCCTGATGGAACGCGGTGTAAAGATCATCTGTACAGACGTTGCTGCCATCGAAAAAGCAGAAAACAGAGATGCTTTCGAACACATCATGCAGGAACTGAATATTCCTCAGCCTAAGGGCCAGGCCGTAACAAATATTGAAGCCGGCGTAAAAGCTGCAGAAGAAATCGGCTATCCCGTACTAGTTCGTCCTTCCTACGTTCTGGGCGGCCGTGCAATGCAGATCGTTGCCGATGAAGAACAGCTGAGAACATACCTGAAAACAGCAGTAGCCATCAACGAAGACCAGCCCGTACTGGTTGATAAATATATCCAGGGTAAAGAACTGGAAGTAGACGCAGTCTGCGACGGTATCGACGTATTCGTACCCGGTATCATGGAACACGTTGAAAGAACAGGCGTACACTCTGGTGACTCCATTTCCGTATACCCTACTTTCTCCGTATCCAACAAAGCAAAAGGCAAGATTCTGGAATACACAAAGAAACTGGGTCTGGGTATCGGCATCATTGGTCTGTTCAACATCCAGTTCATCGTTGACGCAAAAGACGATGTATATGTTATCGAAGTGAACCCTCGTTCCTCCAGAACAGTACCTTTCCTGTCCAAAGCTACAGGCTACTCTCTGGCAGATATCGCTACACTGGTAATTCTGGGCAAGAGCCTGAAAGAACAGGGTATCTTTGGTCTGTATCCCGATGAAAAGAACAGATGGTATGTAAAAGTGCCTGCATTCTCCTTCTCCAAACTGCACGGCATGGACACTTACCTGTCCCCCGAAATGAAATCCACCGGCGAAGCCATCGGTTACGACAACAAGCTGAACCGTGCGCTGTATAAAGCACTGCAGGCTTCTGGTATGAATATCCAGAACTATGGTACTGTACTGGCAACCATCGCTGATAAAGACAAAGCAGAAGCACTGCCTCTGATTCGCCGCTTCTACGAACTGGGCTTCAACATTGAAGCAACAAAAGGTACAGCAGACTTCCTGAAAGAACATGGCATCCGTACTCGTACAAAGAGAAAACTTTCCGACGGCAGCGAAGAAATCTTCGACTCCATCAGACAGGGCTATGTAAGCTATGTCATCAACACAAGAGACATCAACTCTGCAGCAAGCAACAACGATGGTCAGGAAATCCGTCAGTGCGCAGTAGAAAACAACGTAACTGTATTTACAGCACTGGATACCGTTCGCGTTCTGCTCGATGTATTAGAGGAAACAACACTGGGCATTTCCACTATTGATGCGTGATAAGGAGGAATCCTTTTGAAACAGTCTATTTTTACAATCCAAAGCAATGAAAAGCTGACCGAAAGCGTATGCAAAATGGTTTTGGCGGGGGACACCTCCGCCATCACCGCTGCAGGTCAGTTCGTAAATATCCAGCTGAAGGGCTTTTTCCTGCGCCGCCCTATTTCCGTCTGCGATTATGACGAAAATACGCTGACAATTCTCTATAAAGTTGTCGGCAAAGGCACAGAAGCCATGAGCAAAATGAAAGCCCCCCACAAACTGGACGTACTGACAGGTCTGGGCAACGGCTATGACACATCCGTTTCCGGCGACA
Organism: Anaerotignum sp.; assembly: GCF_017483025.1. GTDB lineage: Bacteria > Bacillota > Clostridia > Lachnospirales > Anaerotignaceae > Anaerotignum_A. The sequence continues at coordinate 1,648 of NZ_JAFUMA010000116.1, forward strand.
AACCTCTGCTCATCGGCGGCGGCGTTGGCGTACCTCCCATGTACAGACTGGCGAAAAACCTGATCGCAGAAGGCAAGCACCCTATCGTGATCCTGGGCTTCAACACAGCTGCAGAAGTATTCTATCAAGAAGAATTTGAAAAACTGGGTGCAGAAGTACACGTAGCAACAGCTGATGGTTCCGTTGGCGTGAAAGGCTTCGTAACAGACGTTGTGAAAACAATCCCCGATTATACTTACTTCTACACATGCGGTCCTGAACCCATGCTGAAAGCCCTTTCCGCTGTGACAACAACAAGCGGTCAGCTCAGCTTTGAAGAACGCATGGGCTGCGGCTTCGGCGCATGCATGGGCTGCTCCTGCCAGACAAAATATGGCAAC
>NZ_JAFUMA010000117.1 GCF_017483025.1 Anaerotignum sp.
GTAGCCGGCCTGAAGCCCGGTGTTTATTCTGTAGCAGAAGTTGCATCTGACAGCGATCATATCTTGGATGATACACTGAAGACCGTGACACTGAAAGATGATAATTCTGTAGTAACAGTAGAGTTCACCAATGCTCCTCTTGGCGGACTTCTCATTAAAAAGATGGATGCCGTGACAAAAGAGCCTCTGAGCGATGTTATTTTCAAGGTGACAGACATCAAAGGCGCAGTCGTAGGTGAGTCCAATGGTGAATATCGCACAGATGAAACAGGCAGTATCTATATCCCTCAGCTCATCGGCGGATTCATTGTACAGGAGATCAAGACAAAGGACGGCTATATCCTAGATAACACAGCTAAAACGATCTATATCGAAAAAGGCAAGGTTTATTCCATGGAATTCTTTAACCAGCCCCAGAACGCTTTTGTGATCCAGAAGTTGGACGGCGATACAAAAGCGCCTCTGGCAGATGCCATCATCAAGGTAACAACTGTTGATGATCAGTTTATCGGTCAGTATACGACAGATGAAAGCGGTCTCATTACCATCAAAGGCTTGAAACCAGGTACTTATAAAGTACAGGAAATTTCTGCTCCCGAAGGCTATAATCTGGATAATACAGTGAAACTGGTACATCTGAAGCAGAATGAACCTCAGAAACTGGAACTGTATAACTATAAGAAAGCTGCTCTTATCATCTACAAAGTGGATAAGAAAACACAGGAACCTCTGGCAGGTGCAAAATTTAAGGTAACAGAGATCGACGGTACATACATCGGTGAATATATCACTGGTGCAGACGGCAAAGCCATGATCCCCAAACTGGCACCTAACTGGTATGTGGTAACAGAAACAGCGGCTCCTGAAGGCTATAACATCGATATCCAGTCCAGTAAAAACGTACAGGTGAAGAGCGGTTCCCCTGTAACAGTGAAGTTTGAAAACGATAAGAATGCTACATTGAGAATCGTAAAAACGGATAAGGTAACAGGCAGACCTATGGAAAATGTAGAGTTCACGATTGTCCGTGACGATGGTAAGACATTCGGTAAGCACTACACAAATAAACTGGGTGAAATCAATCTGGAATACAAATTCCCTGCAGATACATACCTCATCAGAGAAACAAACACACTGAAAGGCTATGCGCTGGATACCAATGTGAGAAAAGTGACTCTGGACTGGGGCGATGACCACCTCATCGAATGGGAAAACTATCCTCTGGCATCTATCCGTATTGAAAAGACCGATGCGGAAACAGGCGACCCTATCCCCGGTGTGAAATTCGAAGTGTTCGATAAGAATAATGAATCCCTTGGTACATATACCACAGACAGCGATGGCATCATCCGTCTGGAAAAAATGTTTCTGGGTGACAGCATTTACTATATCGAAGAAAAAGAAAATGAAGGCTATGTAGTAACAAAAGGCCTGCAGACTGTGAAAACAAAATGGGGCAAAACAACAGAAGTCGAACTGGAAAACAAACCGATCATAGGTAAAGTGGAACTGAAGAAGACTGCTGCAGATAATAACCCCATTACAGGCGATCTGAAGGGTGACGGTCTGAAAGGTGCAAAGTTCACCATCTACGATTCCAATGGCAAAAAAGTTGATGTACTGAAAACAGACAGCAAAGGTTTTGCAGAGTCCGATTGGCTGAGATACGGTAAATACACCATGAAGGAAACCACTAGCCCTCTGTACTTCCTCTTGAGTGATGAAACCATCCGTTTTGAAATCAAGAAGGACGGTCAGATCGTTGAGATCGAAAGAGCAAACCAGAGCACGATCCTGAATACCCATGTAGAAAAGAGCGGGTATAAGGAAACCATGGGCGGCTCTGTGATCAGATATGACCTGTATAACATCCAGAATAACTCCAAGGTAGAGCTGGAGGACTTTTATCTCCATGAAAGCCTGCCTGCAGATGCAGCCTATATCACAAGACTGTTCACAGGTACTTTCAATCAGAACCTGAACTACACAATCTATTACAAGACCAATAGAACCGGTACATTCAGAATCCTGAAGGATAATCTGTTCACCAATAAGGTCTATGAAATCGACTGTACAAAGGGTCTGATGGCAGGAGAATACA
>NZ_JAFUMA010000118.1 GCF_017483025.1 Anaerotignum sp.
CAACTTAATAAAAGATTTCTGGTGATGATGCGCTTGGGGGACACACCCGTTCCCATTCCGAACACGACGGTTAAGACCCAAGCGGTCGATGGTACTTGGTGGGCAGCTGCCTGGGAGAGTAGATGGTCGCCAGAATCCAGTGAAGAATAGAATCGCAAATGCGGTTCTATTTTTTTGCCCAAAAGAAAAATTACACAATAAAAAGGATGAAGCTTTGAAACTTCATCCTCTTTTTTATTTATAGGTTTTTATTTTTCTGTAATGGTGCTGTGCAGTTCCTGCAGAGATCTTACGATGCCGCAGTTGGGTTTATTCATGGATTCAATACCGCTTGCTGTTGCTTTTGCGGCAGCCATTGTTGTCATGTAAGGGATCTTTTTGCGGATAGCAGCCTTACGCAGGAAGCCGTCATCGGCGGAACCATCAGCGCCCAATGGTGTATTGATGATCAAATCGATCTTACCGTTGGTGATCAGGTCAGAGATGTTAGGTCTGCCTTCGCCGATCTTATAGACGAATTCGGAAACGATGTTTGCATCTGCCAGAGCCTTCTGTGTGCCCTTTGTAGCCAAAATCTTGAAGCCTGCATCAGCAAAGCCTTTTGCGACTTCTGCCAGCTCAGCTTTATCTTTATCGCAAACAGAGATCAGCACTGTGCCGCGCAGAGGCAGTTTTGTCTGTGTTGCTTCCTGTGCCTTGAAGAAAGCTTCACCGTAGAACTGGGACAGACCCAGAACTTCGCCGGTAGAGCGCATTTCAGGCCCCAGAACAGGGTCAACTTCCTGGAACATATTGAAGGGGAATACCGCTTCCTTGACACCGTAGTAGGGGATATCACGTTCCTTCAGAGCGGGAACGGGAGAAGGTCTGCCTGTCAGCTCGCCTGTTACGATATCGATCGCCAGAGGCACCATACGGATGTTACATACCTTGGATACCAGAGGCACCGTACGGGATGCTCTGGGATTTGCTTCTAAAACGTATACCTTGTCGTTTTCGATGGCATACTGCATGTTCATCAGGCCCTTAACGCCCATTTCTTCTGCAATCTTTCTTGTATATTCCTTGATGGTCTTTACATTTTCTTCGGAAATATGTCTGGAAGGGATGATACATGCGGAGTCGCCGGAGTGTACCCCTGCCAGTTCGATATGTTCCATAACAGCAGGAACGAAAGCGTGGGTGCCATCGCTGATGGCGTCTGCTTCACATTCCATAGCGTGGTTCAGGAAACGGTCAATAAGGATGGGTCTGTCGGGGGTTACGCCAACAGCTGCGTTCATGTATTTTGTCAGGTTTTCGGGATCATAAACCACTTCCATACCGCGACCGCCCAGAACGTAGGAAGGACGAACCATAACGGGATAGCCAATTTCATCAGCGATCTTCAATGCATCGTCTACTGTGACTGCCATGCCGGATTCGGGCATGGGGATTTCCAGCTTGTCCATCATAGCGCGGAACAGGTCTCTGTCTTCTGCCAGGTCGATGACTGCGGGAGGAGTACCCAGAATCTTCACACCGTTCTTTTCCAGATCAGCCGCCAGATTCAGAGGAGTCTGACCGCCGAACTGTGCGATGACACCAACTGGATTTTCTTTCTTATAGATGCTCAGAACATCTTCCAGTGTCAGAGGTTCAAAGTAGAGCTTATCGGAAGTATCGTAGTCTGTGGAAACGGTTTCGGGGTTGCAGTTTACAATGATGGTTTCGAAGCCCAGTTCCTTCAGCGCCAGGGATGCGTGTACGCAGCAGTAGTCGAATTCGATACCCTGCCCGATTCTGTTGGGGCCGCCGCCCAAAATCATTACCTTGGGTTTTTCTGTTTTTACGGGGTTTTTGTCTGTTGCGTTGTATGTGGAGTAGTAGTAAGCTTTATCCTGTGTGCCGCTTACGTGTACAGGTTCCCATGCTTCTTCTACGCCCAGTTCGATTCTCTTGTTTCTGATATCAGCTTCGCTGATTTCCAGGATCTGGCTCAGATATTTATCGGAGAAGCCGTCTTTCTTTGCTGCGATGAGAACATCATCGGCGGGCAGAGCGCCTTTGTTTGAAATCAACGCTTCTTCTTCCTCTACCAGTTCTTTCATCTGGTTGATGAACCATTCTTTTACTTTTGTCAGTTCATGGATCTCTTCTACAGTTGCGCCTTTGCGCAGAGCTTCATACATGATGAAATGGCGTTCACTGGAAGGAGAAACCAGCATGCGCAGCAGTTCTTCCTTGGATTTTTTATCGAAATCCTTGGCATGACCCAGACCATAACGGCCTGTTTCCAGGGACCGGATGGCTTTCTGGAAGGCTTCTTTATATGTTTTGCCGATGCTCATAACTTCGCCAACGGCGCGCATCTGTGTGCCAAGCTTATCTTCTACGCCTTTGAATTTTTCAAATGCCCAGCGAGCGAATTTGATTACTACATAGTCGCCGTCGGGAACATATTTATCCAGTGTGCCGTATTTGCCGCAGGGGATATCCTTCAGGGTCAGGCCTGTTGCCAGCATAGCGGAAACCAGCGCGATGGGGAAGCCTGTTGCTTTGGAAGCCAGAGCAGAGGAACGGGAGGTTCTGGGGTTGATTTCGATGATGATATCTCTGTCTGTTTTAGGGTCGTGGGCCCACTGTACGTTTGTGCCGCCGATGACCTGAACGGAATCAACGATCTTATAAGATTTTTCCTGCAGACGTTTCTGTACTTCTTCGGAAATAGTCAGCATGGGAGCAGAACAGAAGGAATCGCCTGTATGTACGCCCAGAGGGTCGATATTTTCGATGAAGCAGACGGTGATCATGTTGCCTTCTGCGTCACGTACAACCTCCAGTTCCAGTTCTTCCCATCCCAGGATAGATTCTTCTACCAGAACCTGGCCTACCAGGGAAGCCTGCAGACCACGGGTACATACGGTTTTCAGCTCGTCTACGTTGTAAACCAGGCCGCCGCCTGTGCCGCCCATGGTATAAGCAGGACGCAGAACAACAGGGTAGCCCAGCTTATCAGCAATAGCCAGGGCTTCGTCTACGGAATAGGCAACTTCACTTCTTGCCATTTCAATGCCCAGGCTGTCCATTGTTTTCTTGAATTCAATACGGTCTTCGCCGCGTTCGATGGCGTCTACCTGCACGCCGATGACTTCTACGTCATATTTTTCCAGAATACCTGCCTGAGACAGTTCGGAGCACAGATTAAGACCAGACTGACCGCCCAGATTAGGCAGCAGGGCATCGGGTCTTTCCTTAGCGATGATCTGCTCCAGACGATTGATATTCAGGGGTTCGATATAGGTCACATCAGCGATTTCAGGGTCTGTCATGATGGTTGCGGGGTTGGAATTGACCAGCACGATCTCGTAGCCCAGATTGCGCAGGGCTTTGCACGCCTGTGTACCGGAATAGTCAAATTCGCATGCCTGACCGATGATGATAGGGCCGGAACCGATGATGAGTACTTTTTTGATGTCTTCCCTTTGTTTCACAGTATTTCCTCCTTTGCTAGGGTGTATCTCTGCAATTAAAAATGTATAGGTTTTTATACTTTTCGTTCCTATTATAGCACGATATCGGAAGAGTAGCATATTTTCTTTTATAGTTTTTCATTCGATTCTTTGATAGCGGAGTAAAAAATTTTGATAGATATAAAGTTAAGTATTAAAAAGTGCAAGTCCCGGGAGGCTTGCACTTTTGCTTTTTAGGACTGCCATTTGGTGAATTTCTTTTCCAGCAGAGAAATGGCGCCATACATCAAGGCGGAAAGGATTGCCAGAATGACCACGGAAAGGAGTACGACCCGCATGGCGAAGGTCTGGGAAGAATAAACGATCAGGAAACCAAGGCCATCCTGAGCCACCAGAAATTCCCCAACGATAACTCCGACAAAAGAAAGCCCAACGTTGATCTTCAATGCATTCAGGATACAGGGAATATTGGCGGGAAGGACAACTTTCGTCAGCACCTGCCGTTTCGTGCCGCCGAAGATCTGAATGAGTTTGATACGCTCTTCATCCACCTGCAGAAACCCATTCAGGACAGAGAGAATAGTGACGACAACAGAGGTCAGCAGAGCCACCAGAATGATGGAGCTTTGGTTATTCCCGAACCAGACGATGATAATGGGAGCCAAAGCTGTTTTCGGCAGAGAATTCAGCACCACCAGATAAGGCTCTGCCACATCGGAGATAAAACGATTCCACCAGAGCAGGATCGCCGTCAGTGTGCCCAAAATCGTCCCTAAAAGAAAGCCTGCCACCGTTTCCCAGAGGGTGGTGCCGATATGCAGGAAAAGGGAGCCATCTCCGATCATTTTGACGGCGGTCTGGAACAGCTCCGTAGGCTGGCTGAAAAGGAAGGGGTCTACCCAGCCGCGGATTGCGGCGATTTCCCATAAGAAGAAAAAGGCGGCCAGCAGAAAGACCTGCAAAGCAAGTACAGCTGTTCTTCTTTTCTGGATACGGGAAAGAAAGGCCGCCTGTTCCTTGGAGACAGCTTTCAGATCATTTTTACGAAACATGGACATCCAACTCCTTCCAGATGGCATTGAAATAATCCTTGAATTCCGGGGCTTCCCTTGCCTTCATGGGAGTGCGCTCTTCCACAGAAAGCTGGATGGGGAAGATGGTCTTCAGGCGGGCAGGGCGTTTTGTCAGCACGATGACCCTGTCCGAAAGGCTGATGGCCTCGGAAATATCATGGGTGACGAGGATGGCGGTCTTCCCTTCCTTGCGGATGATGGTACCAATTTCGTCAGATACGGAAAGGCGGGTCTGATAATCCAGAGCGGAGAAGGGTTCATCTAACAGCAGGATATCGGGGCGGATGGCAAGGGTGCGGATGAGGGCGACCCTTTGGCGCATGCCGCCGGAAAGCTGCCAGGGAAAGCTTTCTTTGAAATCTCCGAGACCATACTGCTCCAGAAGAGAATCCACATATGCCATATTTTCCGGCGTCAGTTTTTTCTGTATCTCCAGCCCCAGCAGGGCATTGGAGCGGATGCTGCGCCAATGGAGGAGATAATCCTTCTGCAGCATGTAGCCGATGTTGCCGTTTACTTCTATGTTCCCTTCCGATGGGGGAAGCAGCCCTGCCAGCATGGAAAGGATGGTGGATTTGCCGCAGCCGCTGGGGCCGACGATGGATATGAATTCGCCAGATTGGACGGTGAGATTCAGATGGGAAACAGCGGGCGTTTCGCCGCTGATGCTGTGATAGCGCAGGCTGACGTCCTCTAAGGAAACGATGGGGCGCATGGAAACGACCTCCCTTGGGAATTTGATACTCCTATTATATTTTCCGCGGGACAAATGGTGCTTTTCCCGACAGAAAGAAACGGTAGTCACAGAAGAAAAAATATGGTATATTTTCAGAAAGAAAAGGGGGAAGCTTTATGGATTGGAAAACAACGGCTCTGGTCGTGATCGATATGGAAAATGCCTTTATCAGTGAGGAATCGCCTTTGTGCATCAAAAATGCAAGGGCAAGCGTGCCCGCCTGCGGGAGGGTCATCAGAAAGGCAAGAGAACGGGACATCCCTGTGTTCTTCGTGAATCGTATTTATCGCAAAAATGGCAGCGATGTGGAATTTACAAGATACAATAGCTGGGCGGAGGGAGGTCGCTACTTAGCGCCCGGCAGCAAGGGGCCTTTGTCCATCGATGTGCCAGAGGAATTCAAGCCCATGGAAGGGGATTATACCATCGTAAAGCCTCGTTTTTCTGCCTTTTTCCAGACAGAATTGGATCTGATCCTGCGTAGGCTGGGAACGAAAACAGTTATTCTGACAGGTACAACGACGCCCAACTGCATCCGCACTTCCTGCTACGATGGTTTGTCTCTGGATTACAATATCCTCATCATCGAGGATTGCTGTTCTTCCAATACAGAGGAGATCCAGCGGGTGAATATGGAGGACATGGCAAGGGTAGGAGCGGTGATCGCTTCTTCTGAGAAATTCTGTGCAGAGGGCTTTAAAGTGGAAGACTTTGCAGGAGAAATTCAGAGAAGGGTACAAGCGGATGAAACTGCACCTGAGTGATGGAAATAAGAAAGACTTGAGTCTGAAAAGGCTCAAGTCTTTTTGGTTTATTCATTCATTACTTTTTCTGCGAACTCTGTTACAACGATTTTATCATAGGGGATAGCTTCCGCCAGTTCGCCGCCTTCCATCATGATTTCCTGGATGAGGGCAAAGCCTTCCGCAGAAACGGTGGGGTCGGTCTTCCAGGTATCCTGGGCTTTATAACGTTCGATGATGGTGGTCAGGGTCTCTACGTCGCTTTCGCTGAACTGGGGCAGGATGACTTCGGCAATTTCAGCGGAGGTGTGGCTTTCTACCCACTGCTGGCCTTTATAGATGGCGCGGGTGAAGGCTTCCACTACGTCAG
>NZ_JAFUMA010000119.1 GCF_017483025.1 Anaerotignum sp.
GAAGTCAGCATTGACGCTTATGGGGAGGATTGGATGGAAGATAAATCTGTGACCGTGGATGAGGGGGCTACTGTATACGATGCTTTTATAGAAGCATTAAAGGGCAGCGGGATTACCCAGAAAGGGGCTTCCAGCGGATATATCGAATCCATGACGAAAGACGGTGAAACATTGGGTGAATTCGATGAAGGGGATAACTCCGGCTGGCTCTACAAGGTCAACGGTGACTTGCCTGATGTAGGTATTAAAGACTATGAACTGGAAGATGGCGATGAGATCCTTTTCTATTATACAAAGGACTGGACGAAAGACCCTGACGCAGGCTCTCGCTATGAAGAAGAGGAAGAAGAAATTCTGGAAGAAATTATCGAAGAAGAGGGACAGGAGGAGATTCAGCCTGCATTGCAGTATCCTGTCATCGAAGAACTTTATACAGATATTTCCGCAGATAGTTACTATTATGAAGCTGCACAGTGGGCAGTGGCAGAAGGCATTACTTCCGGTGCAACAAAAACAGAGTTCGGTGCGGACTGGGCATGCTCCCGCGGTCAGCTAATGACATTTATCTGGCGTATGATGGGTAGCTCTGAACCTGAAACAAAGGTTGTACCCTTCATTGATGTGCCAAAGGATACGTATTATCATGATGCAATTTTGTGGGCAACCGAAAACGGACTTGCCAGCGGTACAGATGGTATTTCCTTCAGTCCTGAAATGACGCTGACCCGTGCTCAGGCGGTAGTTTTCCTCTGGAGAGCAGCAGGATGCCCTGAGGTGAAAGGAACAACGGCATTTACAGATGTGCCCGAAGGGGAATATTACCATGATGCAGTCCTCTGGGCGGCGGAAAATGGAATCACTTTCGGCACAGGCGAGGGGATGTTCAGTCCTGATGCCCTTTGTACAAGAGGGCAGATCGTGACCTTCCTGCATCGTGGTTTTGCAAAATAATGGAGAAGAAAAATGAAAAATATAAAGCGAATGTTATCTGCCCTCATGGTACTGGTGCTGATGCTCAGTTTTTCAGTGCCTGCCTTTGCGGCAGATAGATCGGAATTGGAAAAAACAATACAGAAGACTGCGGCATATCTGCAGAAAATGGTAAAAGAGCCACAGGTCAGTTCCATTGGCGGGGAATGGACGATCATCGGGCTGGCGAGAAGTGAAGCCGATGTACCTGACGATTATTTTGAAACTTACTATGAAACAGTCAAAGAAACGCTGAAAGATAAAAAAGGTGTACTCCATGGGAAGAAATATACGGAATACAGCCGTGTGGCGCTGGCGCTGACGGCGATTGGCGCAGATATATCTTCCGTGGGTGGCTATGATCTGCTGAAACCTTTGGCGGACTTTGAAAAAGTGACGGCGCAGGGCATCAATGGTCCCATTTGGGCGTTGATGGCTCTGAACAACGGCACCAATGGAACAAAAGAAATTTGTCAGCGATATGTGGATGAGATCTTATCCAGGCAACTGGCGGATGGCGGCTGGAATCTTTCGGGCAAGGGCCGCGTAGACCCTGATGTGACGGGGATGGTGCTGCAGGCGTTGTCAAATTACATAGAACAGACTGCCGTAAAAACAGCTGTAGAGCAGGCTTTGACCTGTTTAAGTAATTTGCAGGATGAAACAGGAGGTTTCTCCAGTTATGATACCAATAATTCTGAAAGTGTGGTGCAGGTCATCGTGGCTTTGGGTGAGTTAGGTATCGATTTAAAAGATGAGCGGTTCGTGAAAAATGGAAATACCCTTCTGGATGCGTTGTTGAGTTATTGGAATAAGGACGGTAGTTTCAGTCACACAGGTGATGGAGAAAGCAACCTGATGGCGACGGAACAGGGACTTTATGGTCTGGTTTCTGCATGGCGGAATCTGGAAGGAAAAAGCAGTCTGTACAGAATGGACGATGTGACCCTTTCCGTGGCTGATGGGAAAGAAGCTTCTGGGGAAAAACAGAGTGACATCCGAAAAGCGGAAGCCATTGCAGAAGGAAAAACTTTTGCTGATATTCAGGGCCATATTTCGCAAACAGAAATTGAAGCTCTGGCTTCCCGCGGAATCATCAGCGGCGTGAATGAAGACAACTTTGCCCCCGATGCGACCATGACCCGCGCTCAGTTTGCCTCCATCGTGGTGCGGGCGTTAGGTCTGCCTCAGAAAGAGGTAAACCAATTTACAGATGTGAAAAAGGGTGAATGGCATTGGAGTGCCGTGGGAACTGCTTATCATTACGGTCTGGTCAGCGGCAAAACGGCGATCACCTTCGACCCTAACGGCACCATCACCAGACAGGAAGCGGCTTCTATGGTAACAAGGGCGGCAAAACTTTGCGGCATGGATACGGAGCTGGAGGAATATGCCATTCAGAACATGCTGACCCAATTCGGGGACTATCCTTCCGTTTCCCCATGGGCAAGGGAAAGTGTGGCGTTCTGCTATCAGAAGAATATCCTTGACCAGTGTGACTGGAATATTGAACCCAATAGAAACATCAACCGAAGCGAGATCGCTCTGATGATTTACAATCTGTTGGATCGTGCGGAGCTACTGTAAGGAGGAAGTATGAAAAAGAAAATTTCAAAATATCTTCTGCTTTTTTGCATGATGTGTGTGCTGCTGTTTGCTTTCGGATGCGGCAAAACAGCATCTGAGCCGACAGCAAAAACGACGATTGTACAGACCGCAGAAGAGGAGAGTGAAGAACCAATCGAAGAAGCGGCACAGGAAACGCAGGAAAAGGATATCTATCAGACGGAACCCGTTCCGGAAGGAAAGCCTCAGCCTGTAGAGCCACAGAAGACGGAGGTCGGCGAGGAGGCACTCCATTGTACGATTTCCATTTCCTGTGCCACCCTTCTGGAAAATCAGGATTTATTGGATTCTGCGAAGTTGGGGCTGATTCCTTCCGACGGATGGGTGTTACAGCCCATGGAAGTGACTTTTTACGAAGGGGAGAACGTGTTCCATGTACTGCAGAGGGCCTGCAAGCAGCAGAAGATCCATCTGGAATTTATGGACATGCCCCTTTACAACAGCGCTTATATCGAGGGTATTCATAATCTTTATGAATTTGATGCCGGAGACCTTTCTGGTTGGATGTACAAAGTCAATGACTGGTTTCCCAATTACGGCTGTTCCCGTTATCAGCTGGAGGATGACGATGTGATCGAATGGGTATATACCTGTGATCTGGGGAATGATGTTGGCGGCGGTTATTCTGCCCGCAACGGCGCGACGAAATAAAAGGAGGCGAGTGGGATGCAGAACAGAGATGCGTTTTCTTCCTATCATCCGTTGGTGAATTTTCTGTATTTTGCGCTGGTGCTGGGATGTACGATGTTTTTCATGCATCCCGTGAGCCTTTGTATTTCTCTGGCAGGAGCATTGAGCTATGGCATTTATCTGAAAGGCTGGAAAATGGTGCGGTTTACTCTATTCTACCTTCTACCTATGATGCTGATGGCGGCAATTTTGAACCCTGCCTTCAACCATGCGGGAGTGACTATCCTGACCTATCTGCCTTCGGGGAACCCTCTGACGCTGGAAAGCATCGCTTATGGCATCGGCGCGGCGGGGATGCTGGCGGCGGTCATCCTGTGGTTTTCCTGTTATACGGAAGTGATGACCTCTGATAAATTCGGGTATCTTTTTGGGCGTATCATCCCTGCATTATCGTTGATTTTAAGCATGACGCTGCGGTTTGTGCCGAAATATCAGGCACAGTTTCGGGTGGTGCGGGAAGCTCAGAAATGCGTGGGCAGGGATATTTCCGATGGGGGGATTATTTCCCGCATAAAGCATACGGTGACCATCTTTTCCATCATGGTCACATGGGCATTGGAAAACGCCATTGAAACGGCGGATAGTATGAAAAGCCGCGGCTATGGTCTGAAAGGGCGGACAGCCTTTTCCATCTATCGTTTTGACGGGCGGGATAAGATGGTTTTGCTGTGGCTGCTGTTCTGCAGCGTTTTTATCGCCATTGGCGCTCTTTGCGGCGGCATGGCGTGGGGGTATTTTCCCGTGATACAGGGGGCGGAACTGATACCACTGAACGTCGGTTTTCAGCTGGTCTATCTGGCTCTCTGCTTTACGCCTGTATTTCTGGACAGAAGGGAGGATCGGAAATGGAACTGTTTACAATCCGAAATCTAAGTTTTACATATCCGGAACAGGCGAAAAAAGCCATTGACGGTCTGAGTCTTTCTGTGCAGGAGGGAGAATTTCTGGTGCTTTGTGGTTCTTCCGGTTGTGGGAAATCTACATTGTTAAGACAGCTGAAGACAACATTGTCATCCCATGGCAGGAGAGAAGGAGAAATCCTTTTTAAAGGAATACCGTTGAAACAGCTGAGCCACAGGGAACAAGCACAGAAAATTGGTTTTGTGCAGCAGTCTCCAGAAAATCAAATCGTTACGGACAAGGTCTGGCATGAACTGGCTTTTGGCCTGGAAAGCCTGGGGTATGAGACCCCTGTCATTCGCCATCGGGTGGCAGAAATGGCGGCTTTTTTCGGTATAGAGGAATGGTTTTACAAAAACGTAACAGAACTGTCAGGGGGACAGAAGCAGCTGCTAAATCTGGCTTCTGTCATGGCCATGCAGCCGTCTGTCCTGATTCTGGACGAACCCACCAGCCAATTAGACCCCATCGCCGCATCGGAGTTTCTTTCCATGCTGGGGAAAATCAATCGGGAACTGGGAACGACCATCATCCTGACGGAGCATCGGCTGGAAGAAGCCTTTCCACTGGCAAGCCGTGTGGCGGTGATGGAAAAAGGGAAACTCCTTTGTGTCGGAACGGCGCAGGAGGTTGGGAAACTGCTGAAAGAAAAAGGGCATGAGATGTTTCTGGCTATGCCTGCGGCCATGCAGGTCTGGGCGGCGGTAGAAAATCGAATGGATTGTCCTGTAACGGTGCGGGATGGCAGAGAATGGCTGCGGAGTTTTGCCGAAGGACATGATTTTCAGGAGATACCGAAAGAAAAAGAATTTTCATATTCCGATGAAGTTGTTTTGGAAGGAAAGGAACTCTGGTTCCGCTATGAAAAAGATGGAAAGGACATCGTAAAGGGGTTAGACCTGAAAGTCAGGAAGGGGGAATTTCTTGCGCTATTGGGCGGCAATGGCACAGGGAAAACGACCTCTCTCAAATTGCTGTCAGGACTGTTGCGGCCTTATCGGGGAGAAGTGAAGATCAACGGCTCTGTGGGTGTCTTGCCGCAGAATCCCCAGACAGTATTTGTGAAAAAAACGGTACGGGAAGACCTGTATGAGATTTGCAAAGGCAGAAAGTGGTCTGCAGAGTTACAGGAAAAAAAGGTGGCTTATGTGACGGCAATCTGCAGATTGGCGGAATTGCTGGAACGACATCCTTATGACCTTTCCGGCGGGGAACAGCAGCGGGCAGCGTTGGCGAAGGTGCTACTTCTGGAGCTGGATATTCTCTTTCTGGATGAGCCGACAAAGGGGCTGGATGCGGAATTCAAGCAGGTGCTGGCGGAAATTTTGCAGAGATTGCTGCAAAGGGGCATGACGATCATCATGGTCAGTCATGATGTCGAGTTCTGCGCCCAATATGTCCATTCCTGTGGTCTGTTTTTCGATGGGAATATCGTAACCATGGGGACACCTCGAAAATTCTTTTTTGGGAACAGTTTTTATACAACAGCAGCGAACCGCATGGCAAGGGATGTTTTGCCTATGGCTGTTACAACAGAAGATGTGATTATTGCCTGTGGTGGAAATTTACCGCCTGCCCCGGATTTTCCGCAGGATATCCCTGCATTGCCGAAGGCAGATAAACAGGATGAAAAATTTATAATATCTCGACCCAAAGAAGAAAATCGAAAATTACAGAAACGAACAATATTGGCGGCGTGGATGATCTTACTGGCTATCCCGCTGACACTGTTTATCAGTGTGTATTATCTGGGGAGCAGGAAATATAACATCATTTCTCTCGTCATCTTACTGGAAACGATGCTGCCGTTTTTCCTCATCTTTGAAGGAAGGAAACCAAAAGCCAGAGAACTGGTCATCATTGCGGTGCTTTGTGCACTGGGAGTGGCGGGGAGAACGGCATTTTTCATGCTGCCTCAGTTTAAGCCTGTTATCGCCCTTACTATCATAGCCGGGGTGGCTTTTGGTGGGGAAAGTGGTTTTTTGGTAGGCGCTATGACCATGCTCGTCTCTAATATGCTTTTTTCTCAGGGGCCTTGGGCGCCGTGGCAGATGTTTGCCATGGGCATTATTGGATTTCTGGCGGGGATACTGTTCCGCAAGGGTATGCTGCAGAGAAAACGGCTGTCGCTTTGCATTTTTGGTGCGCTTTCGGCAGTGTTCATCTATGGTGGTATCATGAACCCTGCTGCGGCATTGCTGTCTGGAAATAGTATGGATTTGAATATCATTCTGGCGTATTATCTGACGGGATTGCCCGTTGATTGTATTCAGGGATTGGCAACATGGTTGTTTTTATGGTTCGCTGCAGAACCGATGTTGGAGAAATTAGATCGGATCAAAATGAAGTATGGCCTTGTGGAGTAGTATATATAAAACAACAATATCATGTGGTTTTCGAAAATCCCACTAAAAATGCTGTATCGTGCCTGTACTTATAAGGCTCTAAGATTTATTGAATATATACTAAATTAATTTTATAAAAAATGGTTGACAAACTATGGTAAATGAGATATAGTAACCACTATATTACATTAAAACATATAAAAAACATATGTTTTATATGTTTTAAGCTTCGATCAGGCAGATATAAGAGAAAAAGTATTTTTGAAAAGATTGTAGGTTGAAAAGCCTAAAATAGATTTTTAAAGAAAGGAGAAAGAAGCATGACAAAGATCAGATGCAATGAAAACATGTGCAAAATGGAAATGATGTGTTGCTGTATCTTTCAAAAAAGTATACGGATTTTTTGTCATGTTGAAATTATCTGAGAAAAGCTTACTGCATATGGACCAAGGTCTTACAGGTATTCTTCTTCATGGGAATACCTTTTTTTATTTCAAAAAATAAAGGAGGATTTTTATTATGGCAAGATACATTGAAAGTTCTATTGAATTAATTGGTAATACACCCCTTCTGAAATTGAACAGATATACAAAAGAAGCTGGATTTGATGAAGGTGCAGAAATTTTTGCAAAACTGGAATATCTGAATCCTGCCGGTTCTGTAAAAGACCGTATTGCCCTTGCAATGATCGAGGACGCAGAGAAAAAAGGCGTATTAAAACCTGGCGCAACCATCATCGAACCTACCAGCGGCAATACAGGCATCGGCATTGCGGCTGTTGCAGCAGCAAGGGGATACAAAGCGATTTTCACTTTACCTGAAACAATGAGTATTGAAAGAAGAAAGCTGCTGGCGGCCTATGGCGCAGAATTGGAGCTGACAGATGGCGCCAGCGGGATGAAAGGCGCCATTGAAAAAGCAAATGAACTGGAAAAAACCATTCCAAATGCGATTATTCTTGGTCAGTTTGTAAACCCTGCCAACCCTGAGATTCACAGAGAAACGACAGGCCCTGAAATCTATGAACAGACGGAAGGCAAAGTAGATATTTTCATTGCCGGCGTAGGTACTGGCGGCACACTGACAGGCGTAGGCGAGTATCTGAAAGCGAAAAATCCAGACGTAAAAGTGATCGCAGTGGAACCGGCTACCAGCCCTGTTCTTTCCAAGGGATATTCCGGTGCCCATAAGATCCAGGGGATCGGCGCCGGCTTTGTTCCGGAAGTTTTGAATACAAAAGTATATGACGAAGTCATTGCCATTGAAAATGATGATGCGTTTATCGAAGGCAGAAGATTTGCTGTCAGCGAAGGTATCCTGGTAGGGATTTCTTCCGGGGCGGCATTAAAGGCAGCGCAGATCGTTGCAGCAAGAGCGGAAAACAAAGGGAAAAAGATCGTAGTGCTTCTGCCTGATTCTGGCGACAGATATTTGTCCACACCATTATTTTCCAATGACTGATTTTGATAGGAGAGGATGGATCAATGAGTGAAAACAAAAATTTAGATGCTGGGCTTGAACAAATAAAAAAAGAACTTAGCTCGATCAAGTATGGCTCCTTGCATATTACGGTTCAAGATGGAGTCATCGTTCTGATCGAGAAAAATGAAAAATATAAAATACGTTAAAGATGCTGACCAAAAAAATTGGAGGCTGTGAAGTTTAGAAAAAATCACAGTCTCCATTTTTGTTTTTATGGAGGAAATACTATTGAGCGAGAATTTAAGACAATTTACATGTACAGACTGCGGGGTTTTGAACTGCAGTAAAAGAAATCGAAAATATCCTGAGTTTTGCCTGACGGAAGCCTTGGATGAAGAAGAAAAAGCGGAAGTGAAAAAACTTTACGAAAACAGGGTGAATAAAAAGGTTTCCATCGTATCGGCGGAGATCGAAGGAGAATTTTATGGCAAATACACAAGAGTAGAAGAAATCATCGAATTTGCAAAACGTATGGGCTATAAAAAAATCGGTATTGCCACTTGCATCGGTTTGATCGAGGAAAGCCGCATTTTTGCCAAAATTCTCAGAAAAAACGGATTTGAGGTATATGGCGTAGCCTGTAAGGTTGGGGCTTTTGATAAGACGGATATTGGCGTTGACCCCAGGTACACCTGTACGACGGGAAATGCCATGTGCAATCCAATTCTGCAGGCAAAGCTTCTGAATAAGCAGAAAACAGATTTTAATGTGGTCGTCGGACTTTGCGTTGGACATGACAGTCTGTTTTATAAATACGCAAAAGCAATTACCACAACATTGATTACAAAAGACAGAGTGCTGGCTCATAATCCTGCCGGGGCGATCTATCAATCCAGCGCTTATTATAAAAAACTTTTAGAAGATTGATTTTTAAGGAAAGAAGGTAGATATTATGGCGATCGAAAGAGATCAGAAGGCAATTGTAAATAGAATTACGGAGCAACTGGAAAAAGAAAATTTGGATGCGGCTCTGTTTACATCGGGTGATGCAGTGTTTTATGCTACAGGCTTTGCATCCAGAGACCTTTACAGCAGCGGGAATATCGGTTCTGCGGTAGCTGTAGTAACAAAAGAAGGCAAGACTGGGCTGGTAGTCAGCGAATTTGCCCGCAAAACTGCAGAAATGGCCGTAAAGGAAGTGGAAATCATTTCTTATCCCACCTGGATCTATATTGCGGATTACGCTGTAGAGGGCATGGAAAAAGAAGTGCAGCCCGATCTGAATAAAACATATAAGTTAGCGCTGCAATTTCTGCCGGAACAGAAAAAGGAGATCCGACTGGGGGTACAGTTCTCCAGGCTGACACACACAGCATGGCAATTTTTGGCGGATACTTTTGGGGAAAAGAACCTGGTGGATGTGAAGAATCTGCTGACGGAGGCAAGGGCGATCAAAACCCCCTGGGAAATCGATTTGCTGAGAACGGCGGCCCATTACAGTGAACTGACTATGAATAAGGTGGCGAAGGAGATCGTTCCCGGCATGACGGAAGCGGATGTGATCAATCTGTTCAATGTGACCGGATTCTCCTGGTCTTCCGATATCATCTCCGTATCCAATGCCCATACCATTGGCAGCAATTTTACACCATCCTTTATTGCACCCCATACGAGGATCGACAGAGGCGACATTATCCGACTGGATGGCGGCCCCAACTATAAAGGCTACAATTCAGATCTGGCAAGAACCTTCGCTGTTGGCGGAGCAACTTATAAAAACAGAGAAGAACTTTACGCACACCTTTGGGCCGGCTATGAATTTGCCATCAACAACATTGGCCCCGGCGTAAAAATGAGCGAGATTTTCAATGGTATCCATGATGTTCTGAAAAAGAGAGGTTTTACAGGCTATATCAGAGGCCATCAGGGCCACTCTCTGGGCTGCGATCTGTATGCGGAAGAATATCCTTTTATTGCACCCGATGAACACCGCGTCTTTGAACCAGGCATGGTATTGAATATCGAGCTTCCTTATTATAGCTCCAAAAACCAGACATATAACATTGAAGATACTTTCCTTGTAACGGAAACGGGCATTGAGTTGTTTACAAAAGCCAGCCCCAGTCTGTATCTGTAAGATAGAAAGGAGCTGAAAAGGTGGGCAAATATAATTTTGATGAAGTGATAGAAAGAAGGGGAACAGACAGCAGCAAATGGGATGATTTTGCAGCACGTTTTCCTGGATATGATACTTCCGGTGCCATTCCCATGTGGGTCGCCGATATGGACTTCAGGGTACCCAATGAAGTCATTGAAGTGATCAAGAAGAAAGCGGAACTTGGCATCTATGGCTATCCTTGCCGAAAGGGAAAAGAGTTTGACAATGCTGTTAAGGATTGGCTGCTCAAGAGACATGGTCTGCAAATCGAAAATGACTGGGTAGTTGCGACGCCTGGCGTGGTGGCTGCTGTGACCTATGCGGTGCAGGCCTTTACAAAGGAAGGAGATGGCGTACTGATCCAGCCCCCTGTGTACTATCCATTCAAGGATCGTTGTATCAAATACAATAACAGGGTGGCAGTGGAAAGTCCTTTGATTCTGAAGGATGGCAGATATGAAATTGACTTTGAAGATTTTGAAGAAAAGGCTGCTCTGGAAACGACAAAACTGTTTATCCTGTGCAGTCCCCATAATCCTGTTGGACGTGTATGGACAAAGGAAGAGCTGCAGAAGGTCGTTGAGATCTGCAAAAAGCACAATGTGTTCATTTTTTCCGATGAGATCCATTCGGACCTGATTTTAGAAGGCTATCAGCATACACCAACTGCTTTGGTGAGCGGAGATTACAAATATCTGATTGCTGCCTATGCACCCAGCAAAACCTTTAATCTGGCTGGTCTGAAAACATCTGCGATCATCGTGCCGGATAAAGAGGTCAGAGCGCAGTATATCCGCCGTATCAATCAGAATGAAGCAGTAGGCCTCAATCTGTTTGGCGCTGCAGCCTTGGAGGCGGCGTATAACCATGGAGAAGAGTATCTGACTGAACTTTTGGACTATCTGAAAGGCAATATCGATTACGCTGCTGCATTTATAAAGGAAAACTTACCTGGTGTATCAGTATCGGTAACAGAAGGCACCTATTTCCTGTGGGTAGATTTCAGAGGAACCGGTCTTTCTGATAGAGAAATCAACAAAAAGATTTTGGAAGAAGCAAAAGTAGCAGTGGATCTGGGGGAATGGTTTGGAGAAGAGGGCAAAGGTTTTGCCAGATTCAACCTTGCCTGTCCCAGAACAATTGTCGTAGAAGCATTGAACAGACTGAAAAAGGTATTTGGATAAGGAAAGAGGAGGAAACACCTATGAAATATAAAAGAATCACAGCATTTATTTTGACAACAGTATTGGCAGCGACAGCAGCAGGCTGCGGCAATTCCGCAGAAACAGAAAACGCAGATGCGGCTTCTTCTGACGGCGCGCAGAAGGTGCTGATCGGTATCAGACAGGACCTGTATCCCACATCCTATATTGATGAACAGGGGGAACCCTCCGGTTATGATATCGACATTGCAAAGAAAATCGACGAACTGCTGCCCGAATATGAATTTGAATATGAAGCAGTATCTCAGGAAGCGCTGCTGACAGGGCTGGATACAGTCAAATATAAAGCAGCCATAGCCGGCTTCTATTCCAACGATGAAAGAAGAGAAAAATATCTGTTCCCTGAAGAATGTATCGGCGGCAATATCATTGGCCTGACAGTAAAGAAAGAAAATGCTGATATTGGGACTTTGGACGATGTATATGAAAAAGGAGTAACGCTGACACCAATCGCGACTACAAGCGGCATGTACGGTATCGTAGTGCAGTATAATGAGGAACACCCTGATAAACAGCTGAACCTGGTGGACAGTGACTGGGTAGATGCAGCAACGAAACTCAACTGGATCGCTGACGGAAGATATGACGCAGCTGTGAGCAGCAAGAATGTTTTTGATGAGACAGTAGGTAAACTGGGCCTTGAAAACGAGCTGGTATTCAATTCCTTTACTGCCATCAAAACATGGAGCTTGTTCAACCCTGCGGAAACAGAACTGGCAGCCGCATACGACAGAGCTCTGGCGCAGCTGAAAGAAGATGGATTCATTACTGAAAAATCCATTGAATACTTCGGTGAAGATATCATTCCTTATATCACAGAAGAATAAAGGAATGCAGAGAAAGGAAGGCAGGTGATGCTATGGGTTATTTTCTGGAAACCCTGGTGAAATTGATACCGTTTCTGAGAGTTACGATCTATATTGCTGTGTGGGCGATGATACTGGGGTTGATTTTCGGCACACTGCTTGCGGCAATGAAGCTGAGCGGGAGCAGATTTCTGAAAAAGATCGCAGAGCTTTTTACAACGCTGATCAGATGTACGCCGGTTATCGTTTTGTTGTTTCTGTCCTATTATGGACTCCCACTGCTCTTTGGTATAGTTGGTCTGGATATCAGCAATGGGAGCAAGACGGCATTTTCGATTGCGGCGCTGACCGTGTATTCCTCTGCAACATTGTCGGAAATCATCCGCCCCGCCTATCTTTCCATAAATAAAGGGCAGATGGAAGCGGCATTGACAGTAGGCCTTACAACGTTACAGGCGATGGTTACGGTCATTTTGCCCCAGGTGGTTTTTGTGGCTTTGCCAAACATGGGGAATATGCTGATCGCGCTATTTCAGGAATCGGCACTGGCTTATCTGATCGGTGTGATCGATGTAATGGGCCAGGCAAAGGTCATCAACAGTATGAATTATGGTGCACATATCATAGAGGTTTATTTCGCAGTTTCCTTGCTGTACTGGATGCTGTCTTTGCTCACCGGGAAATTCGTAGATATGCTTACGTATCGTTTTAGCAAGATTATGAAATAACTTTTGCGCGAAAGGCATTTTTACGGAGGTGAGAATATGAATTTTGATTTAGAGTTTGCGATACAGAATTTTTTTCAGGCAGTTTTGGGTATCCCTACGACGCTGCTTATCGTTGCAGTCGCTGTGGCCATCGGTTTGCCTCTGGCATTTCTGATCGCGCTGGCCAGAATACATAAAGTACCTGTTTTGCATACGATACTGA
>NZ_JAFUMA010000120.1 GCF_017483025.1 Anaerotignum sp.
ATGACTCCCAACGAAAAGGAAGAAATGTACTGGGGACAAGTCTAATCAGCTGTCCTCAAAACTTTTTATTTATAAAACGTGTCCACTTACTTGACTACAGTGCATTTTATCCACACGGAAATCATTCACCTGAAATTCCAGCTGCAGTTCTTCTCCTTTAAATGTCTTTTCAATGACGCCCGTTCCTTTTTCAAACATCGTGATAAATGCTTTATAGAATGCTGCATCCATAGCTGCAGAAAGCTTTTCAGGGATCTTCTCTTCTATTTTGCCCGTCAGTTCTTTGATTTTCCCATCCAGTTTCATTTCTTTTTTGTTCTCCGCAGAACGAAACATCTTCTCTTCCTTTTCCAAAAGACGTTTCCATTCCCGTTCTAGTGCAGTTCCCATTCCGATTCTCCTTTTATATATACAAAAAGAGGACGCTCTATTCAGCGCCCTCTCCCAGCGATGAATCATCGCTTTCTTTTCTGATTAAATTTCTTTTTTGTCATTGCCCTCTTTGAACACATGGGTAAGGTCAGTGTTGCCCACATTGTTCTTCATGGCTGTATCCGCCTGCACGTTCTGCATACGATAATAATCCATTACGCCTAGATTGCCGCTGCGCAGGGCTTCTGCCATGGCCTTGGGAACTTCTGCTTCCGCTTCCACAACTTTCGCTTTCATGTGTTCTACTTCCGCTCTCATTTCCTGTTCTTTTGCGATCGCTGTTGCTCGGCGTTCTTCTGCCTTTGCCTGAGCGATCTGTTTATCCGCTTCTGCCTGCTGGATCTGCAGATGAGCGCCAATGTTTCTGCCGATATCTACGTCCGCAATATCAATGGACAGGATCTCAAACGCAGTGCCGTTATCCAGACCCTTTGACAGCACTGTTCTGGAAATCAGGTCGGGGTTTTCCAATACAGCCTTATGACTGTTGGAAGAACCAACTGTTGTAACGATACCTTCACCAACTCTGGCAATGATGGTTTCTTCACCGGCACCGCCGACCAGTCTGGCCAGGTTCGCTCTTACCGTTACCTTTGCAATGACCTTCACTTCAATACCATCGATAGCCACTGCAGCGATCCAGGGTGTTTCGATGATCTTAGGCGTTACGCTCATTCTTACCGCTTCAAAAACATTTCTGCCCGCCAGGTCAATAGCTGCTGCTCTTTCGAAGGACAGATCCAGATTTGCTCTGTGTGCCGCGATCAGCGCATCAACAACATTGTCTACTCTACCGCCGGAAAGCAGATGGGATTCCAGCTGATTTGCGTTTACATCCATACCTGCTTTCTGCGCTTTGATCAGAGGGCGGATGATCTTATCCGCACGCACTCTTCTCAGTCTCATGCCGACCAGAGAGAAAATGCTTACCTTTACCCCTGCGGAAATCGCAGAGATCCACAGCCCCAATGGTACAAAGCTCAGGAAAATACTGATGATGACCAGAATCACGATCAAAGGAATGATCAGACCAAAAATTTCAAACATACAATACGCCTCCTTTTTACTCTTCTTTTGCCCTTACTCCATATAGGTTTTCACAGTCACAGTCTTGCCCGTGATCTGTACTACCTGTACCTTCACATCTCTGTCAATAAAATCCCCCTGAGAGCAGACATCGATCATCTTCCCATCAAACTCCGCCACGCCAAAGGGACGCAGTGTTGACTGGGTCAGACCAACCTGTCCCAAAAGTCCCTGCAGAACGCTCTCATCAAAATCCTGCGCTTCCTGCTTGTCACTCAATACGACTTTATTGTACAGCCCGCTTTTCTTTGCAAAAACAACCATTGCAAAAAAGACGATGACCGCAACTAACAGCATGATCAGAAATGTGACCATACCATAAAACTTATAGGTCAGCACCAGCGAGCCCAAAAGAGAAATCGAACCCAAAATACCAAATAAACCAAATCCCGGCATCAGGATCTCAGCAAAAAGCATCACCAAGCCGAGAATCGCCAGTACAACGATCCATGGGAACATCTCTTCAACCTCCTTCTATGCAATTTTTTGCCCTGTTCGGGCCAAATGTATTCTTCGTAAAAAAATACATTTTCTTGTTATTATAGTATCATAAAGATGGTTTGTTCCGCAACGGATTTCAAAAACCGTAAGAATTGTTTAAGAATTTATAGAAAAATAAAAACGGGCGAAGAAAAATCTCGTCCGTTTCGTTCTCATTTTTTAAATTTCTGTTGTTACAGGTACGATGATACTTTCGCCCGCTCGTACGTTCGTGTTTTTCATCCCATTCAGCTCCAGGATAGCATCAACCATATGTTCGGTTTCTTCTCCATCCATTTTATACTCTGCTGCGATATCCCAAATGGTATCGCCTTTATGGATCTCTACAGATTCATAGTAAGTTTTCGTTGTTTTTCCTGTCTGCGCACCCATAGCAAATGTTCCCAGACAGAGGATCAGGGCCATTGTCAGCAGTACGAAGGTATTTTTTCTGATTTTTCTGGATTTTCTTACAACTCTTCTCTGTGTTCTTTTTTCCATTTCCTCGCCCCATTTCTTTCGAACATTTTTTCGCTTTCTATTCCTATAATAATCGAACACACATTCTTTGTCAATACTTTTTGAAAATTTTTGCGAACATAGGTTTGATTTTGTTCTTTTCCCATGCTATAATAAAGGCGAACAAGGTAGTGGGGAAGATGTCCCGCCTGCGCAGTGGCTTTGCAAAGCAAAGAATTGAACAGGTAGGATATGACTTTTTTCTACCTTCTACTTGATAATTCCCATCCATTTGGATACAATCATAAGGAGTGAGATAAATGAGCGAACTGTCCGCAAAACAAAAGCAAATTTTGGAATATATGAAGGCAGAAGTTCGGGAAAAGGGCTATCCCCCTTCCGTTCGTGAAATCTGTGATGCCGTAGGGTTAAAATCCACCTCTACGGTTCATGGTCATCTTTCCCGCCTGGAAAAGAAAGGCCTCATCCGCAGAGACCCCACCAAACCCAGAGCCATCGAAATTCTGGACCCCGGTTTTGAAGCCCCTCAGCGGGAACTGGTCAATGTTCCCATCGTAGGCAACATCACAGCCGGCACCCCTATTCTTGCAGTGGAAAATATCGAGGATACCTTCCCTATCCCCGTGGATTATGTTCACAATGACACCGTTTTCATGCTCCGTGTCAAAGGGGAAAGTATGATCGAAGCAGGCATTTTCGATAAGGACCTGATCCTTGTCCGCCAGCAGCATGATGCAAAAAACGGCGATATCGTCGTTGCCCTGATCGAAGATTTTGCCACTGTAAAAACCTTCTATAAGGAAAAGGATTTCGTACGCCTGCAGCCTGAAAATTCCTCTATGTCACCCATCATCGTGAAAGACGTTGCCATTCTCGGCAAAGTCATCGGTCTGTTCAGAAAATTCTAAGGAGATGAATCAACTATGTATGGTTATGTAAAAGTCGGCGCAGCTGTTCCCAAGTTAAAGCTTGCCGATTGTGTCTATAATAAAGAACAGATTCTGGAGATCATCAAAGAAGCTGCCGCAAAAGGCGTGCGTGTGCTGTCTTTCCCCGAACTGTGCCTGACAGGTTATACTTGTGCAGACCTGTTCCTGCAGCGCCCCCTGCTGGAAGCTGCAGAAAAAGCAGTTGCAGAGATCGCAGAAGCTGTAAAAGAGATCGATATGTTTATCCTTCTGGGCACACCTGTTGCTCTGGACAGCCAGGCTTTCAACTGCGCAGCCGCTCTGTATAAAGGCGAAATTCTTGGTCTGGTTCCCAAAACGCACCTGCCCAACTACAGTGAATTTGCAGAAGAACGCTGGTTCTCCTCTGCTGATGACCTTCTGGTAGAACGCATTACTTATGCCGGTCAGGATGTTCCCATCGGTGCCGATCTGCTTTTTGCAGCTGCAGGTATCCCCGATCTGAAAATCGGCGTGGAAATCTGTGAAGATCTGTGGGTACCCATTCCTCCCAGCTCCTATCAGGCCCTTTATGGCGCAACACTGCTGTTGAATCTTTCCGCAAGCAATGATCTTTCCGGCAAAGCAGATTACCGCAAACATCTGGTAACTGCTCATTCTTCCCGCTGCATGGCAGCCTATGTCTATGTTTCCGCAGGCATCGGCGAATCCACACAGGACGCTGTTTTTGGCGGCCATAGCATGATTTGTGAAAACGGCGAGCTGTTCTCCGAAACAGAAAGATTCTCCCGCGAAAATCAGCTGATCTACGCTGATATCGATCTGGAGATCCTGACAGGCGAACGCCGCAAACATACAACATTCCTGTCCCATCTGCAGAAAGCAGAAATGCATCGTTTCTATCGTCTGGTGACTTTCGATATGACAGCAGATGATACACTGAAAAACTGGAGCAGACCTTTGACTGCAACTCCTTTCCATCCCAATGCTGAAAATGAAGATGCTTACTGCAAGGATATCTTCTCCATCCAGACAGTTGGTCTGGCAAGAAGAATGGAACATACCCATTCCGATTCCCTGGTGATCGGTATCTCCGGCGGTCTGGATTCCACTCTGGCACTGCTGGTTTGTGTCAAAGCCTGTGACTATCTGGGCATCGACCGCAGCAAAGTCCTGGGGGTTACCATGCCCGGCTTCGGCACAACAGACAGAACCTACCAGAATGCCCTGACGCTGATGAAATCTCTGGGCATCACAATGAAAGAAATTCCCATCCGCGACGCAGTAACTCAGCATTTCAAAGATATCGACCACGATATCAACTTGCACAACGTAACATACGAAAATGCACAGGCTCGCGAACGCACACAGATCCTGATGGATCTGGCAAATAAATACAACGGTCTGGTTGTCGGCACAGGCGACCTGTCCGAACTGGCACTGGGCTGGGCAACATATAATGGCGATCACATGTCCATGTATGGTGTCAATGGCGGCATCCCCAAAACACTGATCCGTGTTCTGGTAAAATGGGTCGCTACAAATGGTGAAGTAGATGCAGATGCATCCGCTGCCCTGCTGGATGTTCTGGATACACCCGTCAGCCCTGAACTGCTGCCTCCCGATAAGGACGGCAAGATCAACCAGAAAACAGAAGACCTGGTTGGTCCCTATGAACTGCACGACTTCTTCCTGTATTATATCCTCCACTATGGCTATCATCCCGCGAAGATCCTCTTCCTGGCTGAAAAAGCTTTCAATGGCGAATATGACAGAGAAACCCTGCTGAAATGGCTGAAAAACTTCTATCGCCGTTTCTTTATCCAGCAGTTCAAACGTTCCTGCCTGCCCGACGGCCCTAAGGTTGGCGATATCTCCCTGTCTCCCAGAGGCGATTGGAGAATGCCTACAGATGCTGTCAGCCGTATCTGGATGGACGAAGTGGAAAAATTATAAGCATAATAAAAAGGAATGGCAAATGCCATTCCTTTTTTTATTTTGCTTATTTTTTTCTTTTGTTCAACAGATAGCAGATCCTTCTCAAACCTTCCCCCAGTGTCGCTCTGGGGCATGCCAGATTCAGACGGATATATGTATCGGAATTCTGTACGAACATGTTGCCGCCCTCCAACAGCACCGCCGCTTCGTTGGCAAACAGCAAAGGCAGATCTTCCCCGGGCTCTACATAAGCACCAATATCCACCCAACCCAGGTAAGTGGCTTCAGGAATACGGAATACAGCCTTCGGCAAATGTTCTGCCAGGTACTCCTTTGTAAATCTGAAATTGTCATCCAGATACAGCTTCAGTTCAGAAAGCCATTCGCCGCCTTTTTCATATGCCGCCTGGGCAGCAGCAATAGACAAAGGATTTTCGAAATCATAATGTCTCGCCTTCCAAATCTTCATCACTTCCCCATTGGGGATGATGATATTGGAAAACATCAGCCCGGCCATATTGAAGGTCTTACTGGGCGCCATACAGGTGATGATTTTATCGCTGTCGGGATACAGCTTCGCCAGTGGCGTATGTCTCAGACCTGTACGGATCAGGTCACAGTGGATCTCATCAGAGATCACCAGCAAATCATTCGCCAGGCAGATATCTCCAAATTTCTGCAATTCTTCTTCCGTCCAGATACGCCCGCTGGGGTTATGAGGGTTACAGAAGATGCACAGTTTTACCTTGGGGTCTTTCGCCTTCTCTTCAATATCCGCATAGTCCATGGTGTAATAACCATTATCATTGATCAGATCGGAACAAACCAACTCAATGTGATTATGGTCTGCCGCATGCTTGAAATAGGCATAAGAAGGGGTCAAAATCAGCACCTTTTCATCCGGCTGACAAATATAGTCCACCAGTTCAAACAACGCAGGAATGATGCAGGGAGATGTCACCAGTTCTTTTTCTGCGCATTTCCAGCCATAGCGGCTTCTGCACCATTCAGAAAAAGCCGCATAATATCCGGGATCAAAAATTTTCGTATAACCAAAAATACGCTTATCCAGTCTTTCCCTCATAGCATCAATGATACAGGGAGGTGTAGCAAATTCCATATCAGCGATCCACATTCTCACGTATTCATCATCAGGGAAAGGAAATTCCCTGTCGCGGGGCGCATGAAAAATATATTCTCTCCATCCGTCAGTATTCATGCAGTTCGTATTCTTTCTGTTGATCACTTCATCAAAATTATACTTCATAGACTCGACCTCCTATCAAATTACTATGTTTTTACTGTAGTATCACTTTTGCCACCTGTCAATCAATCCTCATCTGCCAGCTTCAGAGAAAATGCAAAGGTCGCCCCTTTGCCCTCTTCACTTTTCACTGTGATCGTTTCCCCATGGGCCTGCAGGAATTCTCTTACAATGGCCAATCCAATGCCGCTGCCGGCCTTATCTTTATTTCGGGTGGTATCCGTTTTATAAAATCGATCAAATACATATTTCTGATCCTCCGCATTGATACCGGGCCCCTCGTCCTTTACAGAAATCAGCACTTTCTTCTTTTCTTTCAGCGTTGTTTCCACCTCAATGATAGCGTCTTCCGGCGAAAACTTCGCCGCGTTGCCCAGCAGATTCTGCAGCACACGGGAGATTTTATCCCTGTCCCCATGAACCAGCGTCTCTTCCTCTGCAAAAATGGCATGGATATGCACATTCTTTTCCCTCAGCTGAGGCTCCAGCATTTCGATATTCATGCGGATCAGATTATTGATGTCAAAATCCGATTCATCTAGCAGGATGGCGCTGCTCTGAGCACGACTCAACTCTACAATACCCTGTGTCATACGGGAAAGACGATTCGTTTCCTCCAAAACGATCTTCAGATATTTCTCCTGCCGTTCTGCAGGAATGGTGCCATCCAGCATTGCCGTCAAAAAGCCCTGCATGCTGGTCAAAGGAGAGCGCAAATCATGGGAAATGTTCGCAATGAAGTCTTTCTGCACCTTTTCATGGGCCTGCAGGCTTTCCGCCATATGGTTGAAACTTTCCGCCAGTTCCCCCAGTTCATCATTACTGTTGACGATCACACGCTCTTCAAAATTCCCATTGGCAATAACCTTCGCCGCCCGATTTACCTTCATTACCGGCAAAGCTACATATTTCGCTGTCAGATAGCTGACGATCATCCCCAGCAGTGAAACGAAAAACAGGCTGACTACGCTCATCTGATACATTTCCATCAGCGATGCCTGGATCTGCGGCATCGGACGGCACATAAAGAGCCCGGCGATCTGCCCTTCAGAAAGAGGATATCCTACAATCAGCATAGGCGTATCAAAAAGCTGTCCCTTTTCCGTCTGCAGAGAGACCACTTCCCCATCCAGCACGCCGCCCAGCACCTCTTCCAACAGGTTTTGGCTCAAAAGGTCTTCCTTATATGGAATATCATTGAATTCCGGAGAAGCGATCACCACCCGTCCATCCCGATTGACCATCAGGATGCCTGCGTTCATATAACTTTCCAGGATCTGCAATTCATAGCTCAGATTACTCAAATTTCCCGTACGGTAGCCTTTTGAAAAAGCCTCCGCGATCTTTTCCCCCTGGGTGATCAGTTCTTCTTTTTTTTCATTCATATAGTGATTGGTATATACCAGCGCCAAGACCCCGCCCATCAGAGTAACGCAAACCGCAATGGTCGTCATATACAAGAGCATCTGCTTTCGCACAATGGAATCTTTTTTCATCTTCATTCCTCCAAAATATAAAAAAAGCATTACAAAACCACAAAATAATGGTATACTGTTCTATACACTTGTTCTTCCAAAAACAAGAAACTACAGAAAGGAGAAAGGCATTTCTTTGCCTTGTTACTTACTTATGGAAAATAATACTCAGAACAGACCCCCTCAAAGAAAAAAAATGGCTCCCAAGGATTTGATTCTTATCGCTTTGGCAATCCTTGTTATGTTTCGTGTAGACTGGAGCAATATGAATAGTTTTCATTATCTGATCCTGTTCCTGCTGTTCCTTTGTTTCATGCTTCGCTGGTCCAATATGCGTAAAGAAGCACAGCGCCAGGAACTGCTGCGCAAAAAAGCAGAATACGAAGCTGCCATGGCTGCAAAAGAGGCTGCACAGGAACCCGCACAGCTGACAGGTGAACCTGTAGAAGTTGTTTCCACGGAAGAAGCTTCCGTAGACGGCGAACCTGTTTCCACAGAGGAACCAACCCCCGAAACACCTGCAGAAGAAAAAACAGAAGAATAATATTTCACATAAAAGGGACGCTCACAGAAGCGCCCCTATTTTATTTACTTATTTCTGCCCAAATTTATAGCCTACGCTCCAAACCGTACGGATGCCCCATTCATCCTCACTGTTCAGTTTTTCGCGAATACGCTTTACATGGACGTCCACAGTTCTGGTATCCCCCACATATTCATAGCCCCAGATCTGATCCAGCAGCTGTTCTCTGGTGAATACTCGATTGGGATGCTGCGCCAGAAAACTGAGCAGTTCAAACTCCTTGGGAGGAAAATCCAGGTTTTTCCCGTTATACACTACGGAATAGTTGGAAAGATTGATCTCCAATCCATCGAATTTCAGGACATTTTTATCCTCTTCCTGTTTGGGTTCATATCTGCGGAGCACCGCTTTTACCCTTGCCACCAGTTCTTTGGGCTCGAAGGGCTTCACAATATAATCATCGGCCCCCAGCTCCAGCCCATGCACCTTATCAAAGGTCTCACCCTTAGCTGTCAGCATGATGATAGGCACACGGCTGGTCTTGCGCACTTCCGTGCAGACCTGGTAGCCATCCATGCCGGGCAGCATCAGATCCAGCAAGATCAAATCAGGCTGAAAGCTCGCTGCTTCCTTCACCGCTTCTTTCCCATCATATACTTCCATGGTCTCATATCCCTCTTTCATCATATAAAGAGAGATCAGTTCCGCGATATGCATATCGTCATCAACGATCAAAATTTTCTGTTTCCCCATCTTCTTCACCTCTTTTTCTTTTGCAAAACATGTTATTTCAGTTCCACTACCGTTACACCCGCTTCGCCTTCCCCAAACGTACCGGGTCTGTAACTTTTCACATGGGAATTCATTTTCAGATAATTCTGTACGCCTGCCCGCAAAGCACCTGTCCCCTTGCCATGGATGATAACAACCTGCTTCAGGCCGGACAGGTACGCATCATCAATGTATTTATCGATATTTGCAATGGCTTCATCCACCAGCTGCCCACGACAGTCGATCTCCGCAGAGATAAACTGGCTCTTGGAAAATTTGCCCTTGGCAGGCTGCTGTTTTTTCTGTTTTTCCTTGGGCTTGGGTGTATCATCCAGCATCAGTTCCGCCAGAGGCACCTTCATTTTCATCATGCCCATCTGTACCATAACTTCTTTATTTTTATCCGGCGCAGAAAGCACTTCGCCGTTCTGATCGAAGGAAATGACATAAACCATATCGCCCGCCTTCAGATTTTCAGGCGCTTTGTGGTTGGGTTTCACCTTTTTGGATTTCAGGAAATCCTGCTGCATGGAAGAAAGCTTTTCGTTCAGCTTCTGGCGCTGTTCCAGCGCCTTATTTTTGTTATTGGCTTCCTTGGCCTGTTTGTTCATCTCTTTGATGATACTGTCGGCCTCTTCCTTTGCCTGGGCGTAGATCTGTTTTGCCTCTTCTCTCGCCTTTTCCAGGATCTTTTCTTTCTGTTGTTTCGTTTTTTCTTTCTGACGTTCTACCTCTTTTTTCAGTTCTTCTGCTTCGCGGCGATATTGTTCCGCTCTTTCCTGTTCAAATTTTACAGATTTCTTGCTGATTTCCAGATCAGTGATAACATCCTCGAAGCGGGCTTCATCCTGGCTGATGAATTCCTTCGCACTGTCCAGAATATAATCCTGCAGCCCCAGGCGCTTGGAAATAGCAAAAGCGTTACTCTTACCAGGAATACCGATCAGCAGTCTGTATGTCGGTCTCAATGTTTCCACGCTGAATTCACAGCAGGCATTTTCTACCCCTTCTGTGGAAAGAGCAAAAACCTTCAATTCACTGTAGTGCGTCGTTACGGCTGTGCGGATCTGTCTTTCCATCAATGCCTGAATGATGGCAACAGCCAGCGCTGCGCCTTCCGTAGGGTCGGTACCTGCGCCCAATTCGTCGAACAGCACCAGAGAATTATCTGTTACCTGATCCATGATTTTTACGATATTCGTCATATGGGCAGAGAAGGTACTCAAGCTCTGCTCGATGCTCTGTTCGTCACCAATATCTGCAAATACGCTGTCGAATACCGCCAGCTGGGAATTGTCGAAAGCAGGAATATGCAGACCTGCCTGCCATCAGGGTAAAGAGGCCCAGTGTTTTCAGAGCAACAGTCTTGCCGCCTGTATTAGGCCCTGTGATCAGCAGTGTGGTGAATTCCTTGCCCAGATAAATATCTGTAGGCACTACCGTTTTCGGATCCAGCAGAGGGTGTCTGCCCTTGTGGATATTGATATAGCCCTTTGTATTGAACATGGGCTGTGTTCCTTCCATGGTCAGAGAAAGATTCGCTTTCGCGAAGATAAAGTCCAGCTGTGTCAGGAGTTCCAGATTGCCCTCGATAGCAATGGCATGAGCTGTCACCAGATCAGACAGCATCAGCAGAATCTTTTCGATTTCTTCCTTTTCCTTCGCCTGTAATTCTTTGATTTTGTTGTTCAGTTGGATAACACTCAAAGGCTCCATGAATAATGTAGACCCCGTATTGGACTGATCGTGGATCATGCCGGGGAAGGAGCTTCTGTATTCCGCCTTGACAGGCACGCAATATCTGTCATTTCTGATAGTGATTACAAAATCCTGCAGCATATTTCTGTATGCAGAGGAAGAAATAATACCGTTCAAATGATCTTTTACGCGGTCATTGGAAATCTTGATTTCCTTACGCACACTGCGCAGACCTGCGCTGGCATCATCCGCAATTTCCGTTTCAGAAAGGATACATCTGCTGATTTCATTTTCCAGCTTATCCAGAGGAATGATGAGGTCAAAATATTCATCCAATCTAGGGTAAACCTCATCCTTGTTTTCTTTTCTGGCGTAATTCTTTACCTTGCGGCAAACATAAGCGAATTCGCCAATCGCCATCAGCTCCGCAATGGAAAGAACACCCGCCATAGATGCGCGCTTCAACTGGGGACGAATTTCTCTGAACCCGCCAAAGGAAGGCGTACCTTTTTTCAGAACCATAGTGGTTGCTTCTGTGGTCTCCTGCTGCCAGATG
Organism: Anaerotignum sp.; assembly: GCF_017483025.1. GTDB lineage: Bacteria > Bacillota > Clostridia > Lachnospirales > Anaerotignaceae > Anaerotignum_A. The sequence goes on from NZ_JAFUMA010000120.1 coordinate 11,612, forward strand.
ATGATATCGCTCATGGCAGAAGAAGGACGCAGTTCTGCCGCCCGTTCCTTCGCCATAGGAGAAACCGCATAGCCCACCAGCTTCTGTATGATCTTGTCATATTCCAAAGTATGCAATGCTTTTTCGTTCATATTTTTAGCTCCGTTTATATAAATCTCAATATTTGTCCTATAATATCATATAAGTATACCACAATCTCGCCTTTCCTACAACTTTCCGGCGGGCATCTCTCCCGTAAAAATGCTGTTTACAACGCAGATAAAAACAGATTATAATGAATTGATATGAACATTGCAAAAATTTGATCGATATAAATAGAAAAGGTGAAACTATGAAAGTAATTATCATCGGCGGTGGCGCAGCAGGCATGATGGCTGCCCTTGCAGCCAGAGAACAGGGCGCAGAGGTCTGCATTCTGGAACGGCAGGCCCGTGTTGGCCGCAAATTGCTGGCAACAGGCAACGGCCGCTGCAATCTGTCAAATACAAAATTAACCATGAAAAACTACCACGGGCAGGATGCAAGATTCGCTGATTTTGCTTTATCCGCCTTCGATACCCAAAAAACGCTGGAATTTTTTGAAAACCTCGGCCTGATCACCACCGTGGAACCCAGCGGCAAGGTCTATCCCCTTTCCGACCAGGCAGGCAGCGTGGTGGATGTGCTTCGTCTGGCGCTGGAGGAAGCAGGCGTGGAAGTACGCACCGCCTTCGAAGTGACTGCTCTGAAAAAAGGCAAAAAAGGCGGTTTTCAGGTGGTCTCCAAAGAAGAAACCCTGCAAGCAGATTCCGTCATCATTTGCTGCGGCGGCATGGCAGGCGGCAAGCTGGGCGGTACCCAGAGTGGCTATGAACTGCTGAAAAGCATGGGGCACACTGTTACAAAACTGTTCCCCGTTCTGGTACAGATCAAAACAGACACCACATATGTAAAAGCTCTGAAGGGCATTCGCGCCGACGGCGCCGTTCTGGTGGAACGAAACGGCAAAATCCTTGCAGAGAATGCAGGCGAAATTCAGTTTACAGATTTTGGTGTCAGCGGCCCTGCCATCTTCGAAATCTCCCGTGCCATTTCCACAGGCAAAGGCCCTATGACTATCCATCTGAACCTGCTGCGCAATATGAGCCACGAAGAAGTGGTCTCTTTGCTACATAATCGTAAAAAAATGATGCCCAATCAGACCTTGGAAAACTTCCTGACGGGCATCCTGCATAACCGACTGGGGCGTACCATCCTGCGCTATGCGGGCTTTGGCTTCACAGACCCTATCCATACCCTGAAAGCATCCGACATCAAACGCATTGCCACAGCCATTCAGGATTTTCAAATTCCTGTAGTTGGAACCATGGGCTTTGATTCCGCACAGGTGACTGCCGGCGGTATCCGCACGGAAGAATTCAATCCAAAGACCATGGAAAGCTATCTGATGCCCGGTCTTTATGCTGCCGGCGAAGTGCTGGATATCGACGGCGACTGCGGCGGCTACAACTTGCAGTGGGCATGGGCCAGCGGCTTTATTGCCGGCAAAAATGCAGCACAGCAGAAAAAATCCTCTGCTCCTTATAACAAAAAAAGATAAAAAAAATAAACCCCCGAGACTCTCTCGGGGGCATTTTTAATGTATTTCATTACTGCTGTTCTTTCAGGATACCATTCTGATAAGCATAAACCAGCTTTTCCAGTTCATCTGCGCTTTCCTGTAGTTTTTTGCCGATATCCGTATCTTTTACGCGGATACGATCCTGGGTATACTGCAGCGCAACGGTGGAAGACAGGATATCCTTTTCTTCCGCAATGGCTCTGTCTGTGGATACGAAGGGTTCGTGGGATACCAGCACCATACCATGGGAGTTGTAAATCAGGGTATAGCCTGCGATACCTGTTTCCTTCTGGTATGCCTTGGAGAAGCCGCCGTCGATGACGAACAGCTTGCCATTGGCCTTGATGGGGCTTTCCCCTTTCACTACCTTAACGGGCACATGACCATTGATGATATGGGAACTCTTAGGGTCCAGACCGAAGGCTTCCAATACATGCTTGCAGACAGCCTCTTCATTTCTCAGTGTATAGTAAGGATTTTTTTCTTCCTTGTGTGTTGCCTTATCGTCGATGAAGTAGCGTTCGAAGGTGGTCATTTTCTTTTTGCCGAACAGAGGAGAATCCTCGCCGCACCACATATACCAGATGTAGTCCATGCATTCGCGCTTCGCTTCTGTGTGGGCTTTGTTAAAATAGCCTTCGCGCATGGTTCTTTCCACTTCATCCAGATAAGCCTTGCCTGTATATTTTTTGCCGCGGAATGTGACTTCCTTCAGCGTACCATCCTCATTCATGGGGATACCGCCGTGGAACAGCAGGTTGGAATTGAAGATAGTATACATGCTGCCCTTATGATACAGCACACGAATATGCTGCTGCAGTTTTTCACTGTTTACAAAAGAGGATTTTACCTTATCCATAACTTCCTGTTCTTCTTCTGTCAGTGTATAAGGGTCTTTGGGGTCGATGGTAGGAAAGCTCATATCATTCATGGGATATTCCACGCCATCTACCAGCACCGTTCCTTTTTCAAAATTAATTTTATCCAGCAGCAATCTATTCTCCATATGGAATTCAGGACGGCGCATGATGATCTGCCCTTCCATCTTCCACTGCATCACAGAAATTGCCTTATGCATTTTCGCAATCATCTTGAAGTCTTTATCGCTCAGCACTTCGTCGCCCTTAGGCTTGAATTGTTCGCAGGGGTCATCTGCATATTTTTCCATAGCGAAAGTTGCCAGGGGCAGCAGATTGATACCGTAATCTTCTTCGATGGTATCCAGGTTGGCATATCTTGTCTGGATACGCAGCACATTGCAGATCAGCGCCTGACAGCCTGCAGCTGCGCCCATCCATGCAATGTCGTGGTTGCCCCACTGGATATCTACAGAGTGGTAGTTCGCCAGGATATCCATGATCCTTGCCGCATGGGGGCCTCTATCGTAGATATCGCCGATAACATGCAGCTGGTCAATAGCCAGTCTCTGGATCAGGTTACACATGGCAACGATGAAACGATCCGCCTGCCCCAGGTCGATGATCGTATGTATGATTTCTGTATAGTACATATCCTTATCCACACTGGCACTGTTTTCATGCAGCAGCTCTTCGATGATATATGCAAATTCCTTGGGCAGAGCTTTTCTTACTTTGGAACGGGTATATTTGGAAGAAACCACCTTACAGATCTTGACCAATCTATGCAGTGTGATCTTATACCATTCTTGCAGTTCTTCTTCTGTTTCCGCCATCTGCTCCAGCTTCTGTTCGGGATAATAGATCAGAGTCGCCAGGGATTTCTTTTCGCTGCTGCGCAGGCTTTCCCCGAAAATAGCGCTGATCTGGTTTTTGATAACGCCGGAAGCATTGCGCAGTACATGGCTGAAGGAATCCGCTTCGCCGTGGATATCGGAAACAAAATGTTCTGTGCCTTTGGGCAGGTTGGAGATGGCCTTCAGATTGATGATCTCTGTTGCCGCGCTATTGATGTTTTTATACTGATTAGACAGCAGTTTCAAATATTTCATTTCTTCTGCTGTAAAATTACCATTACCACAATACATAAACCGCACCTCTATTCTGATTAAACTTGTGCCTACTTTTTCAGTATATCATCAAAACCCCATTTTTCCTAGTTCTTTTTCACAAAATTGGGACAAAAAACGCCCCAATGTTGTACTACATCGGAGCGTTCTATTTTATTCGTTATGCTTTTCTTCGTTATGTTCCACAGGTTCCCCTTCTACCGTACCTTCCACCGTTTCCAAGGGGATATCTGCCTCTTCCCCAGGCATTTCCGCCGCAGGTGTATAAGCCGCTGCAGGCCGTACCTCATAGGTGATACCTTCGCGGTTGATAAACAGCAGCGTTTCCCCAACAGCAGTAAATGCCGCGGAGAAATAACATAAAACATTATAAAGGACATCGCTGCCAAAGCCTTCCGGTGCAAAACTGTAGATCAGCTGGAATACGGAATTCCACAGCATGGCAATGATGCTCAGCAGCCACAGATATCCAAAAGTCCGCAGCCATTTTCCCTTTACCAGACCCTTGCTGTATTTCAGGGCTTCCCAGCCTTTTTTATCGCTCAGACCAATGGCATAAAGGTAAAGCCCCCAGGCAATGCTGTAATACACACCAGGTACAATGACCAGGCTGCCTAAAAATACCAGTACACCAAAAATGATACCTGTTAAAATGATCGTTGGCATCAACGTAAATGCTTCCGAAAGGGCTTTGCCGAAAGATACTTCCTCTTCATTGATATACTGCTTCACCACTTTGGCGATGGTAATGATCCCCACAGGCTGCAAAAACAGAGAGACCATGAACATCAGCCCGAAATTGAGCAGCACCTGATAGGCTGTATCCATCAACAAAGATGCATCCACGTGAACCATCGTTGCATCTCCCGTCGGCATCACCTGCTGAAACAATGTATACGCTGTCATCATGCGGTCACTGATGATGACCTCCAACAGGCTGATGGGCAGAAAAATGATTGCCATTACCTTGATGACAGAGCCGATATTCGCAGAAAATACATGAAGCGCAGCCGAAAGCTGCTCCATCCATCTCCACTCCCTGTTGTATATTTCGTTTCTCATACGCTCATCCTTTCCAAATACATACCCTTAATAGATGATTATATCACAACATCCTGCAAAATCCAACGACATTCCCGCCTTGTCAATTCTTAAAATTTCCTTTAGAATGATACTCAGCAATAAAACCATGAAAAGGCTGTGAAATCTGATGAAAAAGAAATTCTTATTGTTTGATGCAGACCGCACTCTGCTGGATTTTGCCAAGTCTGAAAAAAAAGCTCTGGCAAAGACCTTTGAAGAATATAACTTACCTTTTACGGATGCCGTTTATCAATGGCATCTGGTGAATAACGCCAAGCTGTGGCAGGATTACGAAAAAGGCATCATCGACAGAAAAACTGTCCTCTATACCCGTTTCGTTCGCCTGTTTGAACATTTCGGCTATGAAGGCGACGGCGCTGCTTTTGAGGACAGCTATCGTTACAATCTGGATCATGCCTGCGAGGTTTTCGAAGAAGCCCCCGAAGTGGTGCAGACCCTTAGCAAGACCCATAATCTTTATATCGTCACCAACGGCGTTGCCAGCACCCAGCAGATCCGCATCGGGGATTCCGGCCTGCAGCCCTATTTCAAAGATATCTTTATCTCTGAACTCCTTGGCTCCCAGAAACCCCAGAAGGAATTTTTCGACCATTGCTTCGAACGTATCCCTGATTTCGACCCTTCACTGGCTCTCATCATCGGCGATTCCCTGACCTCCGATATCAAGGGCGGCAACAATGCCGGCATCGAAACCTGCTGGTTCAATCCCGATGGGGAAGAAAATAACACCGATGCCAAAGTGGACTATGAAATAAAATCTTTAAAAGAATTATACTCTCTTCTCGCGGACTAATGTTTTCCTATTGCATACACCCAAGATATATGTTATACTGAACATATGTAAAGAATAACAAACATCTTTTTAGGAGGTAATGCTATGAAGGATTTGAAAGACACTTGCCGTATTGCTGTAATTCAGGCTGCTCCCGTTATGTTTGATAAAGCTGCCAGCACAGAAAAAGCGATCAAACTGATCCAGGAAGCTGCACAGGAAAAAGCAGAGCTGATCGTATTCCCCGAACTGTTCATTCCCTGCTATCCTGTTGGTATGTCCTTCGGCTTCTCTGTTGGCAAACGCAACGAAGATGGCAGAAAAGACTGGAAACGCTACTATGATAATTCCGTTGTAGTGCCCGGCCCCGAAACAGATATGCTGGCACAGGCAGCAAAAGAAGCCAAGGCTTGGGTAAGCATCGGCGTTTCCGAACGTATGGAAGAAACCGGAACTCTTTATAACACAAATCTGTTCTTCTCCCCTGAAGGAGAGATCATCGTACATAAAAAACTGAAACCCACCGGCTCTGAACGTGTGGTATGGGGCGATGCCCAGAAGGATTATTTCCCCGTGGCAGATACGCCCTGGGGCATTATGGGCAGCATGATCTGCTGGGAAAGCTATATGCCCCTGGCCCGTGTAGCCCTTTATAATAAAGGCCTGACTCTGTATATCTCCCCCAACACCAACGATAACCCCGAATGGCAGGCAACCATCCAGCACATCGCTATCGAGGGCCATTGCTATTTTATCAACTGCGATATGTACTTCACAAAAGATATGTATCCCGATGATCTGCACTGCCCTGATGAACTGGCAAAACTGCCTGACATCGTTTGCCGCGGCGGCAGCTGCATCATCGACCCTTATGGTCATTATGAAACAGAACCTGTTTGGGACAAGGAAGCTATCATCTATGCCGATCTGGATATGCAGAAAGTTCCCGCCAGCCGTATGGAATTTGACGGCAGCGGACATTATGCAAGACCTGATGTGCTGAAACTGATTGTAGACGATAAATAATAAAAAAAGGAAGGACAATGTCCTTCCTTTTTTGCGTCTTTTTATAATTTCTTTTCCAGGCAAATCAGATTTTCCCAGATGACCTGCTGGAAAAAGAGCAGTGTCTTGCCCGCCAGTCTGTAGCCTAAAGACTGATACAGATTTGCCGCAGGAATATTTCCTTCATATGTATCGATACGTACAACTTTGCAGCCTTTTCCCCTTGCCAGTTCTTCCGAATAGGCGATAAATTCCTTGCCGCGTCCCTGCCCTGCACAATCGGGACGGATACACAACATATGGATCACGAAAACCTCTTCCCCTTCTGCTTCGTATTCCCATGGAATTTTTACATACTCATCCAACTGGATATGGTTCAGATTTGCACAACCGAAAAGCCTGCCGTTTTCATCCTCGCCCACGTAAAGTGTCCCTTCATCCAATGCCTTTTTTGCATGGGCCTTTGTGGGATATTTTCCCTTTATCCAGTTGCTGTAGCTGACTGTTTCTGCTTCTTTATCCAGAATTTCATGGAAAATCTTTTCCACTTCATCCAAATCATTTTTTGTTGCCAGACGGATCACAGAAAACCCTCCTTATTTTTTCTGACGGTATTCCAGATAGATCTTTGCTCTGATCCTTGTGATCTGATGCACCTGATCGTTCAGTTTTTCATGAATCTCATGGAGCTTCATCAATTCTGCCTTCTTTGCCACCAAAAGAGCCTCCGCATTGGGGACAGACTTATCATCTTCCAGCTTTTCGATCTCAGCGATCAATTCTGCGCCTTCCCGTCTTGTTTTAGACAGGTCGTCTTCCATATGATGAGACAGATGACGGGCCATTTTCATGGGGTCTTCTGCAAATTCGATCATACCACAAACATTCATAGACATAATACTATCATATCTGTTCAAAATACTTCCCATAAGCCGTTCCTCCTTTGCGTTCCTTCTTTTTTATTTATCTCTGACCAAGTCTCAGGCTGGGATTGGCGTTCAGATCCAATCCGTCTCTCACCCCCGCGATATATTCATAATACGCCGCACAGCCGATCATTGCCGCATTGTCTGTACACAGGATAGGAGAAGGTACACTCAGATAGAAGCCTTCCTTTTCACATGCTGCCTGCATCTTGCTGCGGAGAGCGCTGTTGGATGCCACGCCGCCCGCCAATGCGATTTTTTTCACGCCATGGGCCTTTGCCGCCTTGATGGTTTTGCCCACCAGAACTTCCACCACAGATTGCTGGAAGCTTGCAGCAATATCTTCAGGGACGATTTCCTCGCCCATCATTTTCTGTTTATTCACATAATTCAGTACCGCAGATTTCAGACCACTGAAGCTGAAATCATAGCTGTCCTCCTCCAGAAAAACTCTGGGGAATTTCACAGCATTGGGGTTGCCTATCTTTGCCGCTGCATCGATCTTCGGGCCACCGGGGTAACCCATACCGATGGCACGGGCAACTTTATCATAGGCTTCGCCAGCTGCATCATCTCTGGTATGGCCCAAAATTTCATATTTACCATAATCGGAAACATATACCAGATGGGAATGACCGCCGGAAACCACCAGGGCCATATAAGGAGGTTCAAAATCTTTATTCTGAATATAGTTGGCGCAGATATGACCTTCGATGTGATGCACACCGATCAGGGGTTTATCCGCCGCATAGGCCAGTGCCTTTGCTTCCGCCAGGCCAACCAGCAGCGCCCCCACCAGACCGGGGCCGTATGTCACACCGATGGCATCCATTTCCTCCAGCTTCATGCCTGCTTCTCCCAAGGCTGTTTTGATGACGCCATCGATACTTTCCACATGCTTTCTGGATGCGATCTCAGGCACCACCCCGCCATACAGTGTATGCAGGGCGATCTGAGAAGAAATCACATTGGAAAGCACTTCCCTGCCGTTTTTTACGACCGCTGCCGCAGTTTCGTCGCAGGAACTTTCGATGGCCAGTATATAAATGTCTTTTTTATCTTCCATATCCTACCTCCATTCAGTTTTCCTTGGGGAATTCGATGGTGATGCACTTGCGTTCTTCCCCCAGTTCTGCTGCCGGGAAAATGGCCTGCGCCACAGGCAAAAATTCCTCAGGTTCATTCAAAGAAGGGCTGAAATGGGTCAGCCACAGGCGTTCTACGTTTGCATTTTTCGCCATCTGGGCTGCCTCGGAAAACAGCATATGCTTGTTTTCCCTTGCCTTCTGTTTCTTTTCGTCCTCGCCATACATGCCTTCGCAAATGAAAAGCTGTACGCCTTCCACAAATTTCATCACTCTATCCACAGGGCGGCTGTCTGTGCAGTAGGCCACAGAAATCCCCTTTCTGCTTTCCCCCAGCACCATATCTGCCGTGTAGATCTTTCCTTCATGCTCTACGCTGCCTTCCTTCTGGATCTTGCCCCATAGAGGCTTGGGTAAGTTCAACGCTTCCGCCTTCTTCACATCGAATTTGCCTTTGCGGTTCAAATCAATACGGTAAGCAAAGCATTTTACCATATGATCCGCAGGACAATGATGGATCTCAAACAAACCAACCTTTACAGGATTTGGAGCATCCTTGTCCAACTCGATATATTCTATTTCAAAGGGCAATTCAGGGGCAATCATCGTCAGCCCTTCCACGATCTTCTGCATCCCCATAGGGCCAACCAGAGTCAGAGGTTCCGTACGCCCTGCGTTGCCAATGGTCAGCAGCAAGCCGGGCAGACCGGAAATATGGTCAGCGTGGAAATGGGTAAAGCAGATCACGTCGATGGCCTTAAATCCCCATCCCAACATTTTCATGGTAACCTGGGTACCTTCACCGCAGTCGATGAGGGCCAGTCTGCCGTTGAGCCTTGCCAGCATCGACGTCAGAAAGCGGCTGGGCATGGGCATCATGCCGCCTGTCCCCAGCAAACAAATATCTAACATCCAATTTCTCCTTTGTAGATCTATTTTATTGATACACATAGTATCGCCATTTTCTCTTCTTTATCATACCGCAAAACCAAGGAAAACACAATGTTTTCTGAAAGGGAAAAGGGAGCTTTCGCTCCCCTTATTCCACCAAAAATTCTGCACCGATATGATAAACAATACGGTCTGTACTATTCTTTTGTATGATCTCCTTGTAAATTCTATATCTTCCCGGAGACAGTCCATTGCCATCTTCATATACTACCATAGAATGTTCTATTGTTCTGCTGGCAGCGATCCAGCTATCTTCCGAAATTCCCGGAAGTTCCTGATCCGCAGGATATGCATAGCAGACTTCTCGGTTCATAGGGACCCTCTGCCATTGACTGCCGTCCCATTTCTGAAGAAAAAACTCATCTCCATACAAATACGTATCCTGTGTCCAGTTAATCAGCGACAGGAAAACGACATTCTTTTCTGCATCATAGCTCACTTCTGCAGCCAGCTGTGGTTTTTTGGGGCTTTCCAGCATGAAATACTCCGTATCGGCCATTTTCTTCCAAGATACATCATAAAGCACCCCTTCTGCCATTTCCCGCAAGGGAATATACCAGACGCCCTCCGAATCTTTAAATGCCATTTTATATTCCTCTATAAAATAAGAGGAACCTGTCCCTACCGTTTTCCGGCTTTGTCTATCGATCCAAATATGTCCAACGGAATTTTTCAATGCATCTGCATACAGTGTCAGTTCCCTTTCCCATTCATCCAGCGCATAATGACCTCCGATCACATTTGCCAGATCCTCCGCTGCAATCATGGTTTTTCCCTGTTTTCGGTATAAAGGATATTTTAATTTCTTTTCCTTTCCGTCCAGAAAAACACTGGCTGCTCCCACATTCTGTGCCAGAAATTCTTCGCCCCGATTTTCCCAGGATAAATAGGGGCGAACTTTTTCCGCAGAAATTGGTTCTTCTCTTTTAACCCATATAAAACGGATATCACTAAAATCAGGTTCCGCCGCA